>JANQML010000291.1 GCA_028280105.1 Desulfobacula sp.
AATGAGATGGAAAGAATCAAATCTGTGGCGGAATCTTATCCCTGGAATTGGATGAAATTCAATCGATGATAATGGCTGAGAATCAAATCCCTAATAACACCGGTTTGGCCGGATTTAATATTATCCTTGGGATTGTATCCCTGATCGGTGGCCTGGTGGTTTTTTCCATGGGAGTGAAAAGCATTCGGATCAAACCGGATGCGCTTGATGTGACGGAAATGCGGCCCCGGTCTCTGCTGAAAGGGGTGATGGTCAATCTGCTCAGCCCGCATCCGTACCTGTTCTGGCTCAGCGTGGGCGGGCCTGCTGTTGCCCTGGCGGCAAAGAACACCGGAGCTGTGGCGGCGGCTTCGTATCTGTTGAGTTTTTATCTGATGCTGGTGGGGTCTAAAGTTTTAATGGCAATTGGGACCGGTAAATTTAAATCCTTTTTAAACGGCCGCATCTATCTGTGGATCATGCGGTTTTTGGGGCTGATGCTCTGTCTGCTTGCGCTTTTTTTATTCAGGGACGGATTCGGTTTGCTGGGGCTTTTCCCAATAAAAAACGGTACGATCATTGGTTGATGACCGTACCGTTTTTTTTGCAGGCGAATTTTAGATAATCTCCAACCCTTTCAAATGGATTATCGCCAGTCAAACTCACGGGAGGTGACCGTGTGTTCCATTCGCTGGATTCTGCGCTCAATATTGTCGTATTTTCTTTTGATCCGGTTGATGGCGGATTCCCTGGAGTGAGCGTAGTCATGATAGAAATCTTCATCTTTCTCATCCCGAAGCGGAGCGACCGGTTCGGCTTTAAGAATCAGGCCGGCAACCAGGTATATCACGCCGACGGGCCAGAATCCGGTGAACAAAAAGAGCATGAATACAATGACTCTCAGCCAGAAAACGCTGAAGTCGAAATAATTGGCCATCCCCTTGCAGACACCCATGAAAAGACCCTGGCGGGACCGGTAGAGTCCTTTGGCAGAGGCTACTCTGCCCAGTTTTTCCCGGAGTTTTCTGCCCCGGCCTTTATATTTTCTATAGTTTCTATGGTATTTGCCGTGTGGTCTCATTTGGTAAATTCCTTTTTTTGGCTTTCGATCAGGATCGTTTCAAGAGCCTCAACCCGTTCTTCCATCTTTGAGAGGCCATGGTAGATCTCCTGGATCATTTTCGTTTCTTCGGCCTGGGATTGCTTGTCCTTTTTTGAGAGTCCGCCGGATTTGGCCGCCCGGATGATGCCGATGATAACCAGCCCCAGTGTGGCAACTAAAAGGATTGCTCCCCCGATACATAGGCCTACGATAAGTACACCACTCATAATCAAATCTCTCCGGTTAAAAGGTTGGCGGATGGTCTATACATCTGTTGTGTCGGCCTTTTTTTCAGGCTGGGACGATTTTAACCGGTTCAATTCCGCCTCAATCTCATCGTCTGCTTCCAGGGCATGGAATTCCTCTTCCAGGTCTTTGTGCCTGCCGTAATTCACAAGGTCTGCTTCCGCTTCCATGCGCTCAATATGATTTTCCATCTCTTCAAACTTCTGCATGACTTCGATGGAGTCTGCCCGGCGGATTTCCTCATGAGCCTCTTTTTTTCGTTTGGCACGGATGTGCCGCTGGACGAGCCGTCTCTGTTTTTCCCTGGCAGATTTGAGCTTATTTTCCAGTTCCTGGATATCGTCCTTGTACTGTTCGACAATGGCATCCAGTTCCGTGGCTTCCATTTCCGCGCTCTCCGCTCTTTGGGTGTACCGTCTTTTTTCGTTCAATGCCTGGCGTGCCAGGTTGTCTTTCCCTTTTTTGACGGCCAGTTCGGCTTTTTCAGCCCAAAAGCCTTCTTTGTCCCGGATATCGTCCAGAAACCGCTGGGTCTTTTTTTGGTTGGCAATGGTATTGGCACAGGCTGATTTGAGTTCTATCAGCGTGTCTTCCATCTCACGGATCATCAGTTTAATCAGTTTTTCAGGGTCCTCTGCATTGTCAAGCATGGCGCTGATATTGGATGCGACGATGTCTTTAAATCGTGTAAAAATTCCCATTTTAATTCTCCTTGTTTAGGTTATAAAAAATTCAGTGTTTATTGTTTGCACTAAATTTCGTTAAGCAGATCAATAGCATTTAGTGTGCCAGGATCAAAAAATGAAATAATTTCTAATCTTTTAAGCGGGTTAAGCTGTTGACAGGCAAGATCCTGTTATGGTAAATATTACCAATATATCGTTTTTTTAACCATTAATTGATTTTCTTATCGGTTTAATGAAGAGGACAAGATGAATCAGGTTCAACCCCATGACGGCCGGGTTGCAACCGGTGAAGCCCTGGGGCAATCCGACGCATTTATCCGTTTCCAGGAACAGATTTCACGTGTGGCGCCCATTAATCGTCCGGTACTGGTGCTGGGGGAGCGGGGAACCGGAAAGGAGCTGGCCGCATCCAGAATCCATTTTCTGTCCAAACGGTGGGACAAGCCGTTTGTAACACTGAATTGTTCGGCATTGACACCCACCCTGATCGAATCCGAGTTATTCGGATATGAAAAAGGGGCGTTCAGCGGGGCAATCACCGGGAAAACCGGCCGGTTTGAAACCGCTTCCGGCGGGACCCTCTTTTTGGACGAAATCGGCACCATTCCCATGGTGGTCCAGGAAAAGATATTGCGGGTGGTGGAATACGGCAGCTTTGAACGGGTGGGATCTTCCACACCCACCCATGTGGATGTCCGGATTGTGGCCGCCACCAACGCAGATCTGAGTGCCATGGCGAATCAGGGCACATTTAAGCCGGATCTGCTGGACCGGCTTTCGTTTGAAGTGATTTATGTACCGCCGTTAAGGTACCGGACCGGGGATATCCGGTTGCTGTCCAACCACTTTGCCGCGCGCATGGCGTTTGAAATGGAGCAGGACCAGAGTCCGGAAATTTCAGCCGCGGCCATGAGGCGGCTTGAGAACCACAACTGGCCGGGAAATATCCGTGAATTAAAAAATGTGGTGGAACGGGCCGTCTATCGTTCCCGGAAGCCGGTGATCGATGATATCTCGTTTGACCCTTTTGAGCACCCCTATGGCAGCGGTTTGGAAAACCCAACGGTTTTTAAACCGGGAAGAGAAAAACCGCCCAATGAAAAAACAGACGGCCAAATCGATTCTGAACCGGCCGAACCGGGACAGGCCGGTTCAGACACGCCGGACCCGTACCTCCGCCGCTTGATGGCCGATATCGAACAGCTGCCCTATAAACAGGCTGTTGAGGCATTGGAGATATACCTGGTATCCAAAGCGCTTGCCGCCTGCCGGTTTAACCAGAGACGTGCAGCTGAAAAACTGGGCCTGACCTATGATCAGTTCAGGGGGGTGAAGCGAAAGCATCGTATCGGATAACCCCCGGTATCACATCTGTTCAATGGTTGCGGCCAATTTTTTCACCGCCGTTTCAATGGTCGGTTCATCCGCCATTGTATAGTTCAACCGCATGGTTTCCACACCTTCGGTTTCCCGGGTGAAAAAGAAGTGTCCCGGAACAAAGGCCACGTTGTTTTTAACGGCTTTACGGTAAAGCGCCATCATGTCAAATCCTTTGGGGCCTGTGACCCATAAGAACATGCCCCCGTCCGAAGGCGCTGTTCTGAATTCAGAGGGCAGACAGGTATCAAGGGCGTTGCGCATGGCCGCCTGCCGCGGCCGGTATAACCGGATAATCCGGGGCAGGTGATCATCCAGAAAACCACCCCTCAGATATTCGGCAGCCATGGCCTGGTTAAAGGTACTGGTGTGGAGGTCAACCCCCTGTTTAACCAGCACCAGCCACTCCCGGATAAACCGGGGGGCGGCATAAAACCCGATGCGAAGACCCGGGGCAAATACTTTGGACAGGGTGCTGATGTATACGACATGATCCGGGGCCATGGTCTTTATGGCCGGAAGATCCTCTCCCCGGTACCGGAGTGCGCTGTACGGGTCATCCTCCACCAGCAGTACGTTATATTTTTGTATCAGCCGGGCGATCTGCCTGCGGCGCTCCAGAGAGAGGCTGATGCCCGTCGGGTTCTGGAAGGTGGGCACCAGGTAGATAAATTTGACGGAATGGGTTTTTAATGTGAGCTCCAACGCGTCAGGGATCAGTCCCTGGTCATCCATATCCATTGGGATATATTCGGGTTCATACGGATTGAATGCAGAGATCGCCCCCAGGTAGGTCGGCGCTTCAAGGGCAATTTTATCCCCCTTTGAAATCAGCAGTTTGGCAATACCGTCCAGAACCCCCTGGGAGCCGGAACAGATATGGACGGCATCGGCAGATGCGGTGATTCCCCTTGACCCAAGAAGGGTTGATACCTGCTCTCTTAACGGGAGAAACCCTTCGGTTAAATCATACTGAAGTGCAGATGATGCGTACGTATCCAGAACCTGTTGAGTGATTCGGGAGAAAATCTGCATGGGAAAACTCTCAGGTGACGGAATCCCGCCGGCAAGAGAAATCATTCCGGGTTGTCCGACCACCTTTAATATTTCCCGTATGGCATTGGCCTTCATCTGTTCCGACCGGTCGGCCAGAAGGTGCTGGTAATCCATTCTTTTATCCTTTTTCTGATGGTTTTTCCGTTTTGTCAACGGGTTACGATAACACGAGAAAGGGATATTAACAGATACAGATAATAGAAAAAACAACCATAACAGATGGAGGGGGGTTAAAGCCGGTTCACCGGAACATTGGCCAATTGTTCTTCCAGGAAATCGTCCATCAGATCTTTGTATTTGTCTTTGGGGTATTGGGCTGTGCAGGACCTGCAGCAAAAATAGACGGCGGTTCAGGTCTGTTTGATGGTGAGTGCACCGCCGCACTCCAGACAGGTTTCTTTAATATGGACCACTAGGATAATCCTTTATTTTTTTGATTCATGGGGATAAGATAAAATCTTTTATGCAAAAAGTCAAAATTCAGGATGATTTAACAGGGTTTAACAGGACAGGAACAGGAGCGGTTGAATTAATGGGAGATAAAGCGGACAGGTATAAACGGACCTACCCGATTTCATGGGAGCAGCTGCACAGGGATGCAAAGGCCCTGTCATGGAGACTCCATGACGGGGAACAAAAGTATGATGGCATTGTTGCCGTGACCCGAGGCGGGCTGGTGCCGGCGGCGATTATTGCAAGGGAGCTTGGGATTTATCACATCGATACGATCTGCATTACCAGCTACAGCTGGAAAGACCAGGGGAAAGCAACGATTTTAAAATCCATTGATGCAAAAGATGAAGGCAAAGGGCTGTTGATTATCGATGACCTGGTGGACACCGGAAAAACCGGTAAACTGGTGCGGCAGATGCTGCCCAAGGCGTTTTTTGCAACCGTATATGCCAAACCCGCCGGCACACCTATTGTGGATGCATTTGTCACCGAGGTCAGCCAGGACACCTGGATTCTCTTCCCCTGGGATTCGGAATCCAAATTTGTGGAGCCGATTTCGGGACGATGACGGATGTCCCGGACAACGGCAAGGTTCAGCCCTTGAATTAACAAGGTGTTAAGATCTGAAAAAGACAAGACCCGGCAAGCCCGAATTCCATGGCGCTGCCGGGTCTTTTTTATGAGCCGGGTTATTTTGCCCTGTTGATAATATTGTGGTGGGCCATCAGACGGATGGCATTGATCTTGATGAACCCTTCTGCATCCTTCTGATTATACCCGCCTTCGATATCCATGGAGGAGAGATCCTGGTCGTAAAGGGAGGACGGACTTGTCCGGGCAACCGGGTAAGCCACGCCCTTGTACAATTTAAGGGTCACCTCTCCGTCTATCACTTCCTGGCTCTTGTCGATGGCCACCATGAGAAATTCCATCTCCGGGCTGAACCAGAACCCGTAATAGACCAGTTCGGCAAATTTAGCGGTGAGCATATCTCTCAGGCGCATGACCTCCCGGTCCATGGCGATTCCCTCGATATCCTTGTGGGCCTCGTGAAGAATGGCACCGCCCGGGGTTTCATAGACTCCCCTGGATTTAATGCCGACAAACCGGTTCTCCACCATATCCAGACGGCCGATACCGTTTTCCCTGCCCAGTTTATTCAGGTATTCAAACAGTTCAAGGGCGTCTGTTTTGACCGTGTTATCATCAAGATTGGTCACCTTGATCGGGAGGCCGTTTTTAAATTCGATTTTGATCTTTGTGGGCGTATCCGGTGCCTCTTCCGGGGATACGGTGTGGGAATAGATGCTCTCCTCACATTCATGGCCCGGATCTTCAAGAATCCCTGCCTCATGGGAAATGTGCAGCAGGTTATCGTCTTCGCTATAGGGCTTGGATGCGGTCTGTTTGGTCGGAATACCGTGTTTTTCCGCATATGCCAGAAGGTCGGTCCGGCCTTTGAACGCATTTAAGAACTCCGTATCCTTCCAGGGGGCAATCACCTTTATCCGGGGGTTCAGCGCATAATAGGAAAGCTCAAACCGGACCTGGTCGTTTCCTTTTCCAGTGGCCCCGTGGGAGACATATTCCGCCCCCACCTGCCTGGCGATCTCGATCTGTTTTTTGGCGATAATGGGCCGGGCAATGGCGGTCCCCATCAGATAACGGCCTTCATATATGGTATTGGCTTTGTATACCGGAAAGATATAATCGGTAACAAACTCTTTGCGCATATCTTCGATAAAGACTTTTGATGCACCGATTTTAAGCGCTTTTTTTTCAGCAGCCTGAAAATCTTCTTTCTGGCCGATATCGGCCATGTAGGCAAATACTTCATATCCCTGTTCCAGCAGCCATTTTAAAATCACCGAGGTATCAAGCCCCCCGGAATAGGCCAGAACCACTTTTCCTTTTGACATGGTCTCTCCTTTTTATTCCAATGAACCGGTTTGAATTGTGTTTGGGTCATTAAGCCGAAAACCCGGGGATTAGTCAAGTAAAAATGTATATTATGCGCATGAAATTAAAATATTGCATAAATATGAAAGTCGTGATAGATATCCGGTCATGAAAATATCCGATCGATTAATCCGGTTGCTGGCCGGGGAGGTAACGGGAAACCAGGCCCAGCTGGTGGACATGCTGCGTCAGCAAGGTGTGAAAACCACCCAGTCAACCGTCTCACGGGCGCTTAAAAAAATAAATGCGGTTAAAGGGGTGGATGCAAACGGCCGGGTGGTCTATTCACTGCCGGGCCGAACCGCGCGCGGCATGTCGGAAAAACGGGAAAACGGGCTGTTTGGGTCACTGGTGAAAAAGGTATTGGACAATGGCCATATGATCGTGGTTCACACCCGTCCGGGCACGGCTCCCACCGTTGCCAAAGTGATCGACGATCAGGCCTTTGATCAAATCATCGGAACGGTGGCCGGTGATGATACCATTCTTATCGTACCGGCCGACGTGAAAAAAACGCGCCGGACAGCCGGTGAAATCATCTCATATCTGACCGGCGTGGGATTGTTTTAAACCATTCATACCGAATTTATATTCTGACGGCGGACAAATATCATGCAGTCAGACCGGTTACACGGCAATCAATGCACGGATATCCGCTGCCACGGATGTCAGTGATTGCGCTTCGGCGTTATCTGCCAGTGAACGGAACGCTTCTTTGAGCACCCTTGTTTTCGGCCGCGGGGATACCATCTGAATCTCAATGGTCTTGATGTCAATGACCATCTCTTCGAGAACAGGATAAGGGAGTTCGGATGTTGCAATTATCGTTTTGATTGTATTGAGCATATTGACGGCGGCTTCCTCCCCGTCTTCTTTTAAACAGGTACCCGTGCCAAGGGTTGCAACCTGAGAGCCGGTATCCCGGGGAATATCAACGTTCAGCTGTTTTAAGCCCTCTGTTGTAATGCCAATACCGCCGGACAATGTTTTCAGCTCTGCCCAACCCTGGATACAAAGGGTCTGGGCCAGGTCTGCCGCCTCATCCGGCTCCAGTCCCAGCGGGGTTCCGATATCATACATGGAAACCCGGGCATCGGGTTCCCCGTTAGTGGCGGCATAGAGTTCATTCAGATATAACAATTCTTTGTCTTCGGCCATTTGTCTTCCTTTTTATCCAACAGGTTCCTTTAGACAAGCGCTTGCCTATTCTTTTGTCCGGTCCGGGTCGATCTGATTCTTGCCTGTCCCCTGACAGGCGGGCCGCATTCAGGTGGACACCCCCATTTTGGGAAGAATGTAGATCTGCAAGAGCAAATAGATACCGACGACCCCTAAAAATATAAAAAATTCCATCATTGTCTATATTCCTTATGCACCATGACCCTATCCGGGCCTGAACCCGGATGATCGTTTTGGGTTAATTGAATTCAGTGGGACAATCCATATGAATCCTATCGTTTGTATGTAATCTTGAAAATAAATTAAGAACCGGATGGGATATTGTCAAAACCGGCCGGGTTGCAACGTATGAAATGGAATGGTTTTAAAGGGCAAAATGGCAGATCATCATTTTTTCAATGACAACGAGATCCGTTTCCGTGTCACATCCACCTCCAGGATGGTTACCCGGACCGTCTGGCGAACCGATACAATGGTGGCCGGATCTTTGACAAAATGATCCGCCATCTGGCTGATATGGACCAGGCCGTCCTGGTGAACGCCGATATCGACAAATGCACCGAATGCCGTGACATTGGTTACAATGCCCGGAACCTTCATTCCCGGTATCAGATCGGTGATTTCGTGGATGGATTCATCAAAACTAAAGGCCTCAAACTGCTCTCTCGGGTCCCGCCCCGGGCTGCCCAGTTCGAGAATGATATCTTTGAGGGTGGGCAGTCCCACGGTATCTGTCCGGTAAAGACTCGGGTCGATCCGGTCAATGACAGGCCGGTTCATGATCAGATCCTTGGTTGTGATTCCGGCATCTTTGGCCATCTTTTCAACAATGGGATAGGATTCCGGGTGAATACCACTTTGGTCCAGTGCATTTCCGGCATGGCGAATTCTTAGAAATCCGGCAGACTGTTCAAATGCCTTGGGTCCGAGCCGGGGGACCTTTAACAACTCTTTCCGGCTTTTGAACGGACCGTTTTTATTCCGGTATTCAACGATATTGGCGGCAATGGCGGTACTGAGCCCGGACACCTGGGTCAGCAGCTCTTTGCTGGCCGTATTGACTTCAACCCCCACCCGGTTGACACAGGAGACCACCACATCATCCAGTGCCGTGCGTAACAATGCCTGGTCCACATCGTGCTGATACTGTCCCACCCCAATGGATTTGGGGTCCAGCTTGACCAGTTCCGCCAGCGGGTCCATCAGGCGTCTGCCGATGGAGACCGCCCCCCGTACCGTGATGTCGTGATCCGGGAACTCTTCTCTTGCTGTGGCAGATGCCGAATATATGGATGCTCCGCTTTCATCCACCATGATGATTTGAATGGATGGGTCCAGGCCGAGCGTTTTGATAAAGGTTTCGGTTTCCCGACCGGCTGTACCGTTACCGATGGCAATGGCTTCAATCCGGTATTTTTTCACCAGGTCAACGACCTTTTCCCCGGTGTTCCGGTTTCCGGAATGATGGAGAAAGATGAGGTCATGATGGAGCAACCGACCGGAATTATCCAGGCAGACGGTTTTACACCCGGTTCTGAAACCCGGATCAATGGCCATGATCCGCCGCTGTCCCAATGGGGCGGAAAGGAGCAACTGGCTCAGGTTATCGGCAAAGACCTGTATGGCCGTCTGATCGGCGCGGGACTTTAACCGGTTGATCGATTCTTTTTCAATGGATTTGGACAGGAGCCGTTTATAACCGTCTTTTACGGCCAGTTGAACTTGTTGAGCGGAATCGCTTTTGTTTTTAATATATTTTTTTTCAATGATGCTCAATGCCTTGTCTTCATCCGGCAGGACACGGACGGACAAAACAGCTTCCCTGCTCCCCCGCAACATGGCCAGCAACCGGTGTGAAGGGGTTTTAAATGCAGGCTCGGTCCAGTCGAAATAGTCGGTGTATTTTTGTCCCGCCTCTTTTTTGGATGGTTTGACCCTGGACCGGATCAGGGATTGGGAGGAAAAGAGGTGCCTGATCTTCTCCCGGATATCGGTATCTTCGCTGATTTCCTGGGCAATGATATCCCTTGCACCGGCAAGGGCATCCGACGGGGTGTTTAGCGAATGGGGTAAGGAGAGATATTTTTCGGCTTCCGTCGCAGGGTCCGGGCCCGGGACGGATACCCCTTTGGCATGGTTCATCAGGAAGACGGCCAGTGGTTCCAGGCCTTTTTCCCGGGCGGTCGTGGCCCGGGTCTTCTTTTTGGGCCGGTATTTTTCATACAGGTCTTCCAGGCGGGTCAGGGTGTGGGCGGATTGAATCTGTTCCAGAAGAGACGGGGTTATCAGGTTCCGTTCTTTTAACGATTTCAGGATAGCGTCTTTTCGCTGCCGGATTGCCGTGAGTTGATCGTTCCGGTCCCGGACCGCGGCCAGCGTAACCTCATCCATGGATCCGGTTTTCTCTTTTCGGTATCTGGCGATAAAGGGAAGCGAAGAACCCTGGTTCAGCATTTCGATCACTGCTGCAATCCAGGGTTCTTTTATATTCAGTTCCTGACTGATGATCTGTATCGGTTTCATAGACTGTCTATTAAACAAGGTGGTCTGCAAAGTCAATACCGGATTCCACCCTGATCCACCATACGGTCCCGCCTGCTGCGTTGCCTGCGGTCGTTCCTCCCTGCGGAGTATGGCTGATACGCGCTCAGTCGTCACGCCTTGTCGCCTTGCATCCGGAACCGTATGGCGGCCAGGGGGTGTGTGTAACCCATGGTCCACATTTGATCATTGTCTGGATCTGAAACAGTACCGGTTCGGCCCGGTGCTTCCGGTTTAGACCGAGCCTTCGAACATGGCCATCATCTTTTCCTGCATGGCCTGGGTCACCTGCATCCGGTCATGACCCTCTTTCAGACGTGCACCCAGTGTTTTTCCGGCCTTTTCCGCTGCAGCCATAACATCGGGCTGCTTTTTAACATCCGGAATCATGTCCGGGGTGATTTTAAGACCTTCCCCGTGAATCATACTGGGAATCCCCACCATACAGGTCTCTCCGTGGCCGCAGCTATAACAGGAGGCCGCGCCCTGACCCGATACCTTTTCGACGGTTTCAATAAAATTGTAGAGAAACATTTTTTCAATTTCATCAGCCGGAAACGATCCGGATGTACCACCCACGCCAACGGCTACGGCCAGTTTTCCCCAGAGCAGGTCTCCGGCCTGGTGACGGAACTGGAAAAACCGTTCGAGCAGGGCATGGGATCCGGCATTCATTGTAGAGTAATAGTTGGGTGCACCGAATACATAGGCATCCGCCTCCACAATCGCATCCCGAAGCGGTTTTAAATCATCATCTACCTTGCAGACGTTGTCCTTTACACAGCCCAGGCAGGCAATGCACCCGGATATGGTCTTTTTTCTCAGGGAGATGAGTTCATAGTCGATACCGGTATTTTCCAATACGGTTTTGACAAGGGTGAATACACCGGATGTGTCATCTTTTCTGGGACTGCCTGAAATACCTAAAATTTTCATTTTTCCTCCTGGTTTAGGGTGGTGAATATAACAATCCAAACACTATAACAGGCAGTAAAAAAGAGATCTGTAGCATTTGTTACACCGGGTCTGTTTTTTACGCCGTAAGGATTAAATGCCGGTCTTTTAAAATAATCTTACCCGAGTCTTTCAAGGCCTTCATGGCCCGGGTAATGCTGACGCGATGCGCTCCGGTTAAAAAACTTAAATCCTCATGGGTCAGCGGGAATCGGATAACGATTCCCTGGGAGCTGGCACTGCCGTGTTCTTTTGCCACATTTGACAATACACTGTACAGGCGGTCTTCTATATTGGATACGGCAAGGCTGCCCACACGGCTGGTCAGGCGATCGATTCTGGTGGAAAGGGTTCTTATGATCTGAAGGCCGATATTCGGATATTTTAAAATTTTCTCTTCAAATGTCTGGCGGGTGAATCCACAGGTTAATGTATCTTCGAGGCAGACGGCTCCCACCGGGTAGACCCCCTTATCAGAAAACATGTTTTCACCCACAAAATCACCGGCTTTTCTGATGTCGAGGGTGATCAGTGAACCGTCTTCAAAAACCTTGTTCATTTTAATGCGACCGGCCTTTATTAAGAACATTTCATCGGAGGGATCTCCCTGGTGAAAAAGAACCTCCCCTTTTTTAAGCCGGCGCCGGCTTGCATCCCGGTTCAAAGCACCGGCTTCTTCAGGGCTGAGATCCTGAAATATCCATAGATTTCCAATGCATACGCTTGACAATGCCATTGACGATCCGGCAAGCGTTTCACACATACATGCTGACATGGTTTTTCCCTTTTCATGTTAATACGGTTTATTCCGAACAATGATAAATGGAATCCTGTCTTTGTTCTGTAGCAACTACTACATGGATTTTCAATGGCAAATCCGCATGTATGTAAGGCCATACGTCACAGGTTTTCTAATTCCTTACCACTCCGGGTCACATCCGCCGCCGGTGCCGGGCTTGTGCCGGATTGACATATCCATCACAATGGAAGGGGATTGTTTGCCTCTGTAATAAAGGTCGTGTAAAAAATCAGCCGTCCGGCAGCAGGGTACGGGGGGTGTTTTTAAATTTTTTTGGATCAGCTTTTTTTTAACATCATCAGTTTTGTTTATAAAGATTTGCTTTTTCATGTATTAACTCCTCTTTATTCAATCAGTTAGCCAGGTTCAATGGCTGAGGGGAAGCATCCCAAAGATACAGCAAATTGTGGCAGCCTATTGTTCTTATACGAATCAAATGTTTGTTTCTGATTAATTCAATCTGAAATTCATCTAAATTTAATGGAAACTTAAATTCAAACCGAATTGTTAGTTTTTTGTTAGGCCGTTTGTTTCTGCTTGACCATTCGGACCTGTCCAACACAGAATGAGGCGTCTATCCTCATTGTTAGGTTCCATAGCAAGGGGTGACTTAAAAAAAGCTGTCGATGCCGGAAGGCTTTTGATGGATAACACATTTGGGAATTTAAAAGTTTGGCAGGTATGTGAATGGAACGACAACGCGTGGAATCGGGGTTTGATAAGAAACTGACCATTGGAATGAAATTTGGTTTGGGTGCGTCATTGGCTTCCAGCCTCTGCATTATCCTGCTCTTATATTCCGTGTGGCACTGGGATACCCGGGTAAATATTAAAGCGGATGAATTGTTGCAGATTCAGAAAGATCTGAATGTGAACCTGCGAACCTCTGTTACCAACCTGCAGCAGCGGCTGGTAACCCTTCCCCGAATGCTGGAGACAGACACCGGGAACCAGGTCTTTCATCAGCTTAGACAGAACCGGATCATCCTGTCCGAATCAACGCTTTCAGGACGAGAAGCATACGCAAGCCGGTTCAAACGTTCGCAAAGAAGAGATCTCGCAAAAGGAAAAATTATTCTCCAAACCGGCCAAGATCAAATCATTGTTTCAAAAGGGATATTTGATGATGCCGGCGGTTTTACCGAATCGGTTCGCCAGATTGTGTTTAAAAGCAGTTTACCAGCAGAAGAGATCAATGCCGTCCGCCAAAAAATTGATGCCATTGAGGCAAGGGGAAAAGACTGGGAATCTGTCCGTCAGACACTTGACCGGCTCAAAGCGGATATTGCCGAAGATCTTATTGAGGCGGAAAAGGCCCGGACAGAGATGCTGGGCAAATTCGAACAGATCAGTATGACGGAAGTTATTCTGGAAGATGCAAAAAAACAACGGCGCACGATTATCATCATCATCAGCGGATTGATGTTTATCGTGAACCTGGCAATGATTTTCTTTTTGATCCGATCCATTATTTCCAGGCCGTTAACAAAAGTGGTGGCAGGGTTAAAAACAATTGCCGGGGGGAACGGAGATCTGACCCGGACACTCGGGATCGTATCAACGGATGAACTGGGAGAGCTGGCCCACTGGTTCAATAGTTTTATCCGCAAGCTGCATGATATCATTGCCCGGGTAAAGGGGCAGATGGGTCATTTAAAAAAATCCGTGAAAAAGTTGTCTGTGATTTCCGGAAATCTGAGTGCCAAGGCCGGTCATATGAATGAGAAATCAAAGGCCGCTGCCGGATTCAGCCGGAGTATCGTCCATAAAATAGAACATATTTCGGCCCTGGCAGATAACGCCCATGACAAGGTAAAAAACGTGACCGGATTTTCCGACAGGGTCACCCAGGCCATGGATGACCTGGGCCGATCGTCAAAGGATGTTTCGTCTTCCATTACCGGTATTGCAACGTCGATTGAAGAAATGTATGCATCGTTAAGGCAGGTGACCCAAAATACCAGCCGGGGGGCTCGGGTAACGCTGACAGCCAGCCACCAGGCAGATGATACCACGGAAATGATACGGAATTTAAAAGGGGCCACAAAAGAGGTTAATGAAATTATTGATCTGATTAAAGGGATTGCCGACCAGACCCATCTGCTGTCGATGAATGCAGCCATTGAAGCGGCCGGAGCCGGCGAATCCGGTAAAGGTTTCACCATTGTTGCCAATGAGGTCAAAGATTTGTCAAAGCGGACCGCTGCTGCGGCAAACACCGTCAGCCGGAAAATAACGTCCATGAAGATGAGTACGGATGAGGTGACCCGAACCATATTGTCGGTGGTTGATACCATAAAAGAGACCCATGATATCATGTCCTTTATTGCCGCTTCAGTGGAAGAGCAGACCGCAACCGTCAATGAAATTTCAAAAAATATATCTGAAACGGCTCTGTTCGCAGATACGGTCTCCCAGACCCTGGACGAGAATATTTCACTGGAAAAGGATGTGTCTAAAAACCTGTCATCGATGTCGTTTGATACCCAGAAAATTGCCGGTGACGCCAAAGACGTATTGGACTACACCCGGAATACGATGGAGCATGTGGATGCACTGGAAACCGCATCATTTAAGACCTTTGAGGATGTCAGAACCATTGAGACCCAGGTCAGCCGCCTGTCAATGATGTATGAGCAGCTCCACCGGATCGTGATACAATTTAAAATCGACTCGCCCGGAGAGGTCCGGTTCAAACGGAAACCGCTTCAAATTCCGGATCAAACGGCCGGACCGGACCAGGGGGTCAAACCGGCACCGGGTGAGAAGCCGGTTTCACAGGTCAGCCCCAAATCGTCAGACAGGCCCCGGTAACCGCAAGACAGATGGCCACCAGCCGGTTGGGTGTGATTTTTTCCTTCAAAAAAACAGCTGCAAGGATAAAGATAAAAATAGTGGACATCTGGTTAAGGATCGCCGCTTTTGAAGCCGTGGTGTATTTCATCCCTCCGACCCAGCATAAAAGCGCAATATAATTGCCGCAGACAGATGCCGGAATCGCATAGACCCATACCTTTGAATCCCTTAATTCTTTAAGATAGATGTTTCGTTTGGGCAGGATGCTTACAATGGCGGATAATGAGATAACGGCTGCCGTCACACGGACCAGTGTTGCCCAGAAAACGTTGGCGTCTGCCAATAGTTCTTTGATAATCACAATTCCAACGGCAATGGAGACCATGGCCATGGCACCGATGAAAATGCCGGACCAGGAAACCGTTGTCCGGTGTTTTGAATCATGGCTTTTTTTTGAAAGGGAGCCCACGATCACGGCAACAAAAACAAGGAAACCGCCGGTAAAAGCGTTTGGGGTTAGATTCTCATTCAACAGAAGAAATGAAAAAAAGATAACACTGGGCAGATAGAGACATTCCACGATGGCGGTCATACCGGCCCCCAGGCGATTGAGTGCCGTAAAAAAGAGAAGATCGGACAACGTGATTCCGATCACACCGGACAACGCCAGCCAGAGCCAGTCGTTGACCGGGCGGGCCGGAAAAAAATCGATGCTTAAAATCAGCATGGTCAGGGAGATCAGTATGAAAGCGACCAGACTTTTAAACAGGTTGAGCGACACCGGAGAGAGTGTTTCTCCGCTGAGTTTGAACAGGATGACCGAACCGGCCCAGAAAAAAGCCGCACAAAGTGATAAAAAAGCCCCCAGCATGATTATTCACCCGGTTCGACGGTTGAAATCGTTCCCTTTAAATGAGGGACCCGGGTTCGGGCGTCTCTGAGTTCAAATTGAATCCGCTGTTGAACCGGGGGCGTGCTTTCGGTCGGCTGAAATCCCAGTGACAGAGTTGCCGGCATAAAAACGGGCCGTTTAAAAGCCGTGTCCACCCGCAGGTGTCTGTCCGCCGGGCTGAATTCCTTTTCAAAGCTTGCCATTACCCGGCCAAGACTCCACATGCCGTGGGCAATGGCCCGCTTGAATCCGAACAACCTGGCCAGAACCGGGTAGAGATGATGGGGGTTATAATCCCCGGAAACCCGTGCATACCGTCTTCCAGTGTCCGCAGAGACATGAATCCGCTCTTTTTCAGGCAGCAAAACAGGATCTGTTTTTACGGACCGGTTTTTCTGTTTCCCCCGTTTTTTTGTTAAAAAGACAGAGACGCCCTTCCAGACGGTTTCATCCCGAACTGATGCAGACAGGAGAAAATGGGACTCAACCCCTTTGGGCGTCCGGGCCATGTGGGACAGGGTGCAGTCCAGATCAAGCGGTTCATTGGTCGCCACAGGCCGAAACCGTTCAAAAGACTGATGCGTATGGATCAAGCCCAGCGGTGTCACCGGAAAATGGTGGGAGGCAATAAATTTGCCCAGTAAACCGACAAAGAGGCATTGAAAGTAAGAAACCGGGATTGTTGTTCTCTGATCGGTTGAAAAACCGCAGACCCGGCAGTACGCTTCGATTTGCCGGGCATCGGATAAGAAGTTTTTCAGCTGCAGCCGATGCCGGGTAATCCGAATCCCCTCTTTCAGGCAACCGGGCCTGAAAAGGCCTTTTAAAAAAGCGTTTAAAAATACAGACCCCATTGACGGCAGGGTTTTCAGAAGGGTATGGGTTTCAGGCCCTGACGCTGTAAGGGTATTTGTCCGGGTGTCATTTTTCATGGGCACATCACTTTATCTTCATTGAGAAACGAAGTCAATGTGAGAATGTCGCCCTGATCCACCATCAAAGTCCCGCCTGCTGCGTTGCCTGTGATCGTTCCTCCCTGCGGAGTATGGCTGATACGCCCTCAGTCGTCACGCCTTGTCGC
>JANQML010000306.1 GCA_028280105.1 Desulfobacula sp.
AAAGTCAGCCAGGGCTTTTATATCTTCCGCCTGGATGGGGACGGATTCGGCAAGGCTGTCTGTACCGGCATTTCCAGGGGCGCAATAGATTTTTTCCACCATGGGGCTTTGAGAGATTTTCCATACCAGGGCATGTTCACGGCCCCCGCCGCCAACAACGAGAATCTTCATGTTGATCTCCTTAGTCTTGATTTTTTATGTTCCTGGATTGACAGGTCGATGAGACGATCCAGAAGGTCGCCGAACGGGTATCCCGCCTCTTGTGCAGACTGGGGATAGAGGCTGGTGGCGGTCATCCCGGGAATCGTATTGGTTTCAAGGACGGATAATTCGTTGTTGCAGAGGATGAAATCGGTGCGGGAATACCCTTTAAGAAACAAGGCTTGATGGGCCTGGACCGCCAGCTCTTGCACCTGTTCGGTGATGCGGTTATCGATTCGGGCCGGGCAGATTTCCATGGTCTCCCCGGCCGTGTATTTGGCCGTGTAGTTAAAGAACTCATGATTCTCGCCCGGTATGATCTCAATGACCGGCAGGGCCTCGATTTCCTCATTTCCCAGGACGCCGCAGGTCAGTTCAAGTCCGTCCAAATAGGTTTCAATGATAATGCTGTCATCATGTTCAAATCCCAAAGCAATTGCCTCATCCAGGCGGTTCGCTTCCCTGACCAGGCTTAATCCCTGGCTGGAACCGGCGCAGACCGGTTTAACCACAAGGGGCAGACCCAGTTGATCAATGACCTTGCCGGTGTCGATGGTCTCGTTGAGTGAGAACGACAAATAGGGCGGAGAGGGGATACCGGATGCCTGGTAAAGCTTTTTAGCAACCAGTTTGTTCATGGCCATAGCCGACCCCAGGACGCCGGCACCCTGGTAGGGGATGTCCAGCAGATCCAGCAGCCCCTGGATGGTGCCGTCCTCTCCAAACGGGCCGTGAAGAATAATCAGAGCGGCATCAATCTGTGGTGCGTCATTGACAAGCTGCCGCAGATCAGTTTTAGGATCATAGTGCCGGATATCGTACTTGTCCTTATCCAGAGCATCAAAGACCTGTTTCCCGCTGTTCAGTGAAACCTCCCGTTCCGACGAAACACCTCCGGACAAAAGAGCCAGTTTTGTTTTTTTCATGCTCAACTCCTTTCCCGGACATTGGGGTGCCGGGGTTATCCTTGGAATAATTCTTGTTTGGCTTTTTCAAATTCTTCTTTTGTAATCAGCTTTTTTTCAAACAAACTATTTAAGGTATAGAGTTTTTCCTCGGTCCGGCGGGTATTATGCTCCAAAAGAACCGGGTCTCGGCCGGCCGGATCCGACTGACCTATCTGAATAGCGGTTTGTTTGGGTGCATCAAGTTTAAATGTGGCCAAGCCGCCGGCCAGCTTGATCTCCACGGCCCTGTCCTTAAACTGGGGCATGGAGAGAACCGTTTGGATATCGGATGACCCGGCCCGAAACTGCCGGTAGAAAAACCAGGCGGTGAAGAGCAGCAGGATGCCGATGCCGCCCATGATCCAGGGAAGATAATCGTAAACCCCTTTGAACAGCATAACGGTCAACCCAGCGCCTGCCAATAGAACGATATGGAGCAGTACGATGAGGTGGGCGATGAAGATACTGCGTATCAATCCGCCTTCTTTCTCTTTTTTTTTCTTTTTCATGATAATTTTTTTTCAACAGCATGCCGGTAAAACTGATTCATCATTGAGAAACCCGATCTTTCCTGCCGGAAGGCATCCAATTGGGCCAGCAGGTAGTTTAACCGTCTGCTGATTTTACTTTTTTCCATATGGTCGGCATGTGCGGCTTCAAGAAGTTGTTCGGTCCGGCTGATCCGTTTTCTCAACTCCACTTCAGGGGGCAGAAAACCGGCATTTTTAAGAATTTTATGGCCCAGACGCAACTCCTCCGGTCCGGTATACGATTCAAAACGTAACGGTTTAGAGATGCCTTTCAGGTTGTCAAACTGACCCTCTTTCTGTGCTTTTTTTATACGTTCCTCGACAATGGTTTCAAATCCGGGGATCATGATCTAAATCTTTATTTTCAGTCAACGTTAACCGGCCTGCCATAATATGCCATACTAATGGAGGCCGGGATTAAAAATGCTAATTTTATTAAACCTGCCCTTGATTTGCAAGGGATATTTTCTTGACACCCCCAGGTCAATACTGTATCAAATATCATTTTAATTTAAGAATTTATCCGCGATCTGAAAGGGGATTTAATCGGTTTATAAATCTTTTTAAACAGAAGATGGAATACTTTCATATAACAGGTGTGACGATTGTAAAATGAGCAAAAAAAAGAACATCGGCCAGTTTAGAAATATCGGAATCATGGCCCACATTGATGCGGGTAAAACAACGGTAACCGAGCGGATCCTCTACTATACGGGCAAATCCTATAAAATCGGTGAGGTTCATGACGGTGAAGCGGTCATGGACTGGATGCAGGATGAGCAGGACCGGGGAATTACAATTACATCGGCTGTCACCACCTGTGAATGGGATCATTCCCTGATCCAGATTATCGATACACCGGGACATGTGGATTTCACCGTGGAAGTGGAGCGGGCCCTGCGTGTACTGGACGGTGCCATTGGTGTCTTCTGCGCTGTAGGCGGGGTGGAACCGCAGTCCGAGACCGTCTGGAGACAGGCGGATCGATATGCCGTACCCCGAATGGCCTTTATCAACAAGATGGACCGGACCGGGGCTGACTATTTTGCGGCCGTGGCTTCAATAAAAGAGAAACTCGGGGCAAACCCGGTCATGATACAGCTGCCCATGGGGTCGGAGGAACGGTTCTCCGGCGTCATTGACCTGGTGGCCATGAAACAGATTGTCTGGGATGATGATACCCAGGGCGCCGAATATACGAAGGGTGACATCGACCCCGATTACGTGGATCAGGCGCAGGAATACCGTGAAACCCTGCTGGAGGCCATTTCAGAAGTCGATGACGGGATTATGGAAAAATACCTGGGCGAGGAAGAGATCCATGAGAAAGAACTCAAAGATGCCATCCGGGCCGCAACCATATCCCGCAGGATAGTCCCCGTGCTTTGCGGATCTGCATTGAAAAACAAGGGAATTCAGCCGCTGCTGGATGCCATCAAGCATTTTCTGCCAAGTCCGCTGGATATTCCGGCGGTCAAAGGGCTCCATCCTGAAACCGGTGAGGAACTGGCGTTCTTTCCCAAGAAAAACGATCCCCTTGCCGCGCTGATTTTCAAGGTTTCCATGATCGAAGGCCGCAAACTTTCCTTTGCCAGAGTCTATTCCGGCAGGCTTGAAACCGGGTCCGAGGTGTTCAATCCGGCATTGAACAGAACGGAAAAACTCTCCCGGATTCTGCAGATGCATGCCAATAAAAGGGAACGGCTGAAAGAGGCAAGTGCCGGTGACATTATCGGGATTGTGGGGCTGAAGAACTCCGGTACCGGCGATACCCTCTGCTCAAGGGCTCACCCCGTATTTCTTGAAAAAATGGAATATGAGGAACCTGTGATTTCCATTGCCATTGAACCCAAAACCCATGCCGATCAGGAAAAGCTTGAGGATGTGCTGGAAAAATTCACTATCGAAGATCCCACCCTGAAGGTTCGAAATGATGAAGAAACCGGCCAGACGATCCTTTCAGGCATGGGGGAACTCCATCTGGAAATTATCATCTCCCGGATGCTGAAAGAGTTTAATACCAATGTCAATGTGGGAAGCCCCCAGGTTGTTTACCGGGAAATCCTGTTGACCGAAGAGAGAGGATCTGCTGTTTTTGAGAGAGAGATTTCCGGGAAAACGCTTTTTGCAGACGTCCGTATCCGGTTGGAGCCGCTTGAAAGAGGCGCGGGTATCGAGTTTGAATCCCGGGTTGACGGCGACCGTATTTCGGAACAGTATCTGCCGTCAATAGAAAAAGGGATCCGGGAAAGCCTGGAAGGCGGATATCTAAAGGGATATCCACTGGTGGATATCAAAATTGTGCTTGAGGACGGTGCCTTTGATGAAAGAAGCTCTGAGCTGGCCTTTTCGGTGTGTGCGTCCATGGCATGTAAAGATGCCCTTGAAAAGGCTTCCCTGGGGTTGCTGGAACCCATTATGGCGGTTGAGGTCTTTGTCCCGGATGCCCACATGGGGGATGCCATTGCCGATCTGAATACCAGAGGCGGGAAGATCGAGTCCATCAGTCCCAAGGCCGGTACCCAGGTGGTAAAAGCGGTGGTACCGCTGGCTAAAATGTTCGGGTACTCCACTGCCTTGCGGTCTGCCACCCAGGGACGGGGAACCTTTTCCATGCAGTTTTCACGATTTGACAGGGTGTAGCGAACCGTTTCAACTTAAAATGATTCGGTTTGACCCGGTGTTTGCGGGGGGTGTTACGGGTCAGTCCGTGATATGGGTTTTATTTCTGCCCGAATTTTTGGATCGGTAGAGGGCCTGGTCAACTGCCTGAATCGTCTCTTCCAGTGACTGTCCTTTTTTATATAGTGCAACACCCAAAGAGATGCTGATATGACCGATGGATTCCCCTGAATTTTTTATTTTCCAATTCATTTTCCACAGGCTGTTCCGAAATTTTTCAGCCAGTATGTAAGCGCCGTCAACAGGGGTTTCCGGCAGCCCGAGGATAAACTCATCCCCGCCGTACCGGGCGGCGATGTCTTTTCCCTTTATATTGGCTTTGATAATTTTGCTGAGCATTTTAAGCACATTGTCGCCGATCAGATGGCCGTAATTGTCGTTCACCTGTTTGAAGCGGTCCACATCGAGCATGATGATGGATAACGGGCTGTCTGACAGATTGGCGCTTTCCAGGATCATGGCCATGGCTTCTTCAAATCCCCGGCGGTTCAAAAGCCCTGTTAGGATATCAGTTTTGGCCGTCTTTTTAATGCCTTCCAGTTCCTCTCTCAGCGTCTCTATTTCCCTTGCCTTTACATCAATCTGGCTTGAAAGCCCTTTGCTTGATTCGATCAGGGAGCGTGTTTGCGTGACAATATGGTTGGCAATGTCCCCTACCGTTTCCATGGAGGTTGCCTTTCTTAACTCTGTGGCGAGTGTGGAGAGGACGTCTCCCTGACAATGGATTTTGCTGCCGGATTCAGCCATCTGTTTGACCATTTCCAATAATATATTTTGAAATTCCTTGGTCTTTTTTTCTGCAAGGAGCAATTGGTTGTCGGCAATATGTTTTCTGAACAGGGCCGTGACACGTTCATAGTCTAGGGTATGGTTCGTTTTCTGATATATTTCAATATCTTTTTTGAGCTGTTCGTTACGCCCCGTGGCATAGTCATACCAGAGTGAATATGCAATGGGATTGTATGGCAGTTTGTTGTCGGCAATATTTTTAAGGGTCAGCCGTAAATAATTTCCGGATTCTTCAACGGATTCAGGGTATAAATTATCGATCATGATTATTTTTCCTGTTAAACCAGCTGGAGCTTTATCATCAGTCCGATTTCTTCGTGTGAAAACGGTTTTTGTATGAACGGAAGGCCGGAACGGATGATGTCAAATACGTCATTGTGAACAATTTCTTCACTTATAAAACCGGACATATAGACGATTTTGAGATCCGGTAACATCTCTTTTATATTACCGAGCGTTTCAGGCCCCCTGTTATCCGGCATCACAACATCGGTCAGGAGTAAATGAATCTTTGTTTCCGAGCGGGTTAAAATTTCCATGGCGGCCTGATACGAACCGGCCGTGAGAACCGCATATCCGTATTTTTTCAACATATGGGATATGGTTTCCAGTACCGGTTTTTCATCATCGACAACGAGAATGGTTTCATTGCCCCCAATGGATTTAAGGTCGATATACTTTAAAAGAACCTGCTTAAGCTGTGCACATTGGTTGCGGTATCTGCGCAATTCAAGAATCAGTTCTTCACGGGATTTATCTTCATCATTCATCAATTGAACTCCGGTGAAATCAGTGACTGCGTCCTAACGAAATGTCCATAAAGAAGATTCAACTTTTCATAATTTAGGCGGTATGTCAACGGGGCCGTTGAAAATACGGCTGTAAAAACGGCGGTTATCTTTTTTTAAGCCGCTCGAACTCTCTTTTTTTTAATTTGTCCAGCAGATTTTTTGCGGTTTTCTGTTTGCCTTCATCTTCAAGAAGGTCCAAGGCTTTCGTAAAATGGACCATGGCGGCTTTTTCCCGCTTGATACGATAATAATAGAGCCCAAGGTTATAGGAAGATAGCCCCTGGTTCCGTTCAATCGAATAGATGTTGGCAAGCTTTAGATACGCTTCGGGATAGGCGTCAGACGCTTTGTTGATGACAAACTCAAATCCGCTTTTTGCAAGGGGCAGATCCCTCAACTCCAATCGGGCTTCGGCCTGGTGAAACCGGGCCATAACACCGACTACCGGATCAAATTCAAGTCCGGCCAGAACCTGGAGGGATCTTTCAAATTGATTGTCAAGACCGTACAGACGGCCTATTTCAAGCAAAATGAACGGATCGAAAATATGGATGGACAATCCTTTTTTAAAATGCGCCATTGCCTTGTCCGGCATAAATTTTCTTTCGTATAAAAACCCCAGTCCGTAGTGAACGGCTGCATTTTCCGGCATTTTTTCAGAAAGTGCGATCAGTTTCTTAAACGTGGGCTCAAGTTCAGCATGCTTTCCCAGCAAACGGTATTTAACCATGTCAAAGCGAAAATCTTCCGGACAAACCGGTTTGTTCGGATTGGGCACATATGATTCTAAAATCGCCTCGACGTGAGCAATCCGGTTTCCGGTTCCGGGGTGGGTTTTCAGATATTCGGGGATCTGTTCAATCCCCCTGAAATCCGCATCCCTGATTTTTATTAATCCGCCCATCAGCCCCCTGGGATCAAAACAGCTCTCTTTTAAAAGCATGATCCCTTGTTCATCGGCTTCGGTCTCATTTTCCCGGGTAAAAGAGAGCATGGCCGTATGAGAGAGAGCGATGGTGCTCTTGACAACGGCTGAACCGGCATTCCCGTCCGTTTGACTGCCGATCAGCGCACCGGCCAGCACGCCTGCCAGTGTACCGATATTGAGATATTTCGAACGTTGAATGGACTCGGCGACATGGCGGCTGGCAGCGTGGGCGATTTCATGCCCGACGATACTTGCAAATTCATCAATGGTATCCAGTGAGGTGATCAGGCCCCGGTAGAAAAAGATGTTGGCACCCGGGCCTGCAAAGGCGTTAAAAACACTATCATCAATCACATAAAAGGAATAATCAAACGGCTGATCTTTAACGGACGCCATCAGGTGGTTTCCCACCTGTCTGACCATGTGGTTGACAATGGGGTCTGCCATGACCAGCTGACGTGCTTTGATCATGGTGATAAACTGTTGTCCCAGTTTTTTTTCTTCAAGAATGGAAATACCAAAACATGGGGAAACAGTGACAAAAAAGATAAAAAGACCGGCAATTAGCATGCCGTTGTAGCGTGGGTGGTTCATATGCGTGCCTGTAACTAATTTAGATCACAACAAATTCCGTGTGTTCCATGGCGATTTCAACCCTGAAATTATAGTTGCCGATCTTAAATGAGAGCCGCCGGTTTTCTCCATAATCGGAATCAATCACAAGGGTGATGGATGAGTTGAGTGTCAGGGCTTTGGGTTGACCGAACACGGCGTTGAGTTCATATTGTTCTTCAATATCCTTGATCAGCTGGCCCATGATCTGGTTGGTGATCTCACCAATGGTGTCCGAGACTTCCGGGGAGGCAACGGTTCTGGCCAGCTCATCTTTGGGCATTCCCATACCCTGCATATAGGAGCGGTATATTTCAAATGCCGCATCTGCGGAAAAATTCATGACCACAAGCCCGTTATAGTCCCCGTTGAACTGGACAAAACAGGTCAGGTCCGGCTTCATTGAAACCTTAGGTGTTTTCTGAATAATGGATGCATATGTCACTTCCTGTTTGGTACTGGTTTCAAGAAGATTACGGGCGGTTTTCAAAAACACTTTTGAAATTTCATCAATGGATACCAACGGTTTTGACATGATTTCTCCTTTAATAGAAAGATGAACTAACTCCTGATTATCAATAAAAACGATAAAAAAGTCAAAAAGTTTGTTATTCCCCCAGGGCAAACGCCTATAGAAGCGGCACGTTTTTTGATCATCTATAATATTAAGTTATTAGCCCTTTGTTAAAAATTTATCTGCGTTTGCCTTCATCGTGTAACCATCTGAAATTATTTATACTGAGTTTTACGTGCGATGACCCTGGTTGTTCCTTAAACAGCGTTCCGGATTATCGTTCTCCTCTTTTGTACGGTTCTCCGAGCATGGCCGGTGCGTTCAACCGTTTGGGATCTTTCAGGCTGATCAGAAAGAGGATCAGCAGGGTGGCGATATAGGGAAGCATGGCCAGGAAATTCGGAGAGATACCCAGGGGCTGGAGCAGGTATTGGACCACAAATATCCCGCCAAACAAAAAGGCGGCCGGAATGGCCCGTGCCGGATTCCAGAGTGCGAAAATAGTCAGGGCGATGGCAATCCAGCCGCGGCCGGCGGTCATCCCTTCAATCCAGGACTTTGAATAGGAGATGGAGAGATGGGCGCCGGCCATTGCTGAGAATCCGCCGCCCACGATGACACTTAAATATCGCAGCAAAGAGACATTTATTCCTTGGGTTTCCGTGGCTTTGGGATTTTCACCCGTGGATCGAAGCTGGATCCCCAGCCGGGTCCGGTTCAGGAAAAACCAGGCCGCCAATGCCAGAAAAATGGCCAGGTATAAAAACGGGCTCTGGGTGAAAAAAATCCGGCCTAAATAAGGGATATCGGACAGATAGGGGATGATCCAATCCTCCATTTTAACGGTGAGCGGTTTCCCCACATAAGGTTTTCCCATCATACCGGCCAGTCCCAGTCCCAGCATGGTCAATGCCAGTCCGGAGACCACCTGGTTGGCCTGGAGGGTTACCGATGCAAAGGCATGGATGACGGAGACCGCCATACCGGCGCCGATGGCGACCAGGACACCCAGCCAGGGCTGGCCGGTGGTCATGGTAACGATAAAGGCAACCACGGCACCGACGGCCATCACCCCCTCAATCCCTAAATTGAGGATGCCCGACCGTTCACAGATGACTTCTCCGGTGGTGGCAAGCAATAATGGCGTCCCGGCAACCAGGGTCCGCTGAAGGGTTGAAATGATAATCTCTTCCATCGGTGCAATCCTTATTTTCCGGAGAATTGAACGGTTAGTTTATGTTTTAAAAAATAGTCACCCATGATCAGGCAAAAGAGCAGTGTGCCGTTGACGATTTCAACGGTGGCGGCCGGCAGCCCAAGGGAAATCTGGATGGCATCCCCCCCCACAAGGATACCGGCAAAAAAGATACCCGAGACAATGGCAAACAGGGGGTTGAGTTTGGCCAGCCAGGCCACAATAATGGCGGTGAAGCCGTACCCGGATGAGATGGATGCCGGATATCCAAGATACCGGTGGATGCCTGAGACCTCACCGACACCGGCAAGGCCGGCCAGTCCGCCGCTGATGACCATGATAATCAGTGTGGTCTTTAAAAAATCAATACCCGCGTATTTTCCGGCATCCGGGTTTTCACCCACCACCCTTGCCTCGTATCCGAACCGGGTTTTATACACGGCCAGGCAGAGTAAAACGGCACAGGCCACGGCCAGTATAAGCGTGACATAATGAATCCGTGATCCGGGTATCAATCCCAGAACAGCAGAGTCCGGGAGGTTGTTGGTTCCCGGGAAGCCGAACCGTTGTGACCCTTTCCACGGCCCCACGA
>JANQML010000313.1 GCA_028280105.1 Desulfobacula sp.
GAAATCATGAAAGCATCTCTAAATTCAAAGCATTTGTTGTACCTCCAACTGATTTCATCTTTTATGATAAAATTTTTATGCAACGTTGAGGATAACTCTTTAATGTCATAGGCTATGGCCATCAGAATCGGGATCAACAGCAGTGTAATGAAGGTAGCAAACAGCTCTCCATATGCCAGGGAAACGGCAGCCGGGATAAGGTACTGGGCCTGCTCAGATGTTTCGAACAACATGGGCATCAGGCCGCATACAGTGGTGGTGGTGGTGAGAAAAACCGCCCTGAACCGGCTGGACCCGGCCGTTTGAAGCGCCTCTTTTACATTTCCTCCTTCATCTAAAATGGCATTGAATCGTGTCAGCATCACCAGGCTGTCATTGACAACGATGCCCGCCAGGGCCAGCATGCCGAAAAAAGAAAGTACGCTCAATGGGATCCCTGCAATATAATGTCCGGCAACCGCCCCGGCAAATCCGAACGGAATGACCGACATGATGACAAAGGGCTTCCAATAGGATTTTAAGGGAATGGCCAGAAGCGCATAGATCAGGATCACGACCATCACAAGGGCCTTGACCAGTCCGGCTCTGACTTCTCCTTCCTGTTCCAGTTCTCCACCCCGGGAAACCATTACCCCGGGAAGGGTTGTTTCAATTTCTGGAATAACCCGTTCCCGGAGCTTTTCGAATATTGACCCGGCACTGATCCGGGTCTTGTCCAATGCCGCATAGACCATTGCAATCCTGCGGCCGTTTTCCCGGTGGATGTATCCTTGAGCCCTTTTTGACACGAGCTCGGCCACCATGGGAAGCGGAACAAAGGATCCGTCCTTTAGCCGGATTCTTGTTTCCAGAAGCTGGTGAACATACCGGCGCTGTTCTTTACCCATGATAAGTTTCAACTTAACTTCATCATCTCCTCTGTGGAATTTGTCTATTTCAAATCCGCCAAATGTAGCTCCGATCTGAGCGGAAAGATCAGCCGGTGTCAATCCCAGATGCCGGGCTTCGTTTTTCAATGTCAGCCGGATTTCAGACTCTCCGGCTTTAAGATCGTCTCTGATGTCAAAGACACCGTCCATGTTCTGCAACCCTTTTTTCAGCTTTCCCACCGCTTTTTCCAGATCTCCGGTTTTTCGTGAAGCAAGTTTTAAGACAAAACCGCCGCCGGTTTCCACATTTCCACTGAATTTAATACGTTGAAGCCCTTCCAGACCCTTTGAATTTTCACGCCACTGCCTGATCAAGGCCATGGTCTCGATCACCCGACTGCCCTGGGGCTGAAGTTCGGCATAGATTTCAATGGAGTCGTTGTCCGATACCGCAGTCATTATCTTTCTCACCGGAGGGTTGTCTGTTTCAAACTTGTCCATGAGCTCCCTGTTCAGTGAGGCAGCGGCATCTTCTATAATGGCAGCATTTTTAAAAGCCATGGCAGCAGGCATTCCCTTTTCCATGGTTCCGGAAACCATGACAATATCGCCCGGAATGTCTGGAAAAAAAACAGTTCTCACATGACCCATGCGAACCAGTCACCCGGCTGTCAGTGCCAGAAAGACAAACATGACAAGGGCGGAATACCGGTGGGCCAGGCAAATTTTTAACACAGGCGTGTAAATGCGCTGGTTGAAAAGATCGAGCCCGCCTGCAGCTGTTTTACGGATCCAGCGGTAGGTATTCACAAACCGATTGCCGGAAGATTGAGACTGGATGGAAATAGATGCCAAATGGGCCGGCAGTACCAGCTTACTCTCAATGAGCGAAAAAAGAAGAGCGATACAGACAACCATGGCAAAGGAGGCCAGGATTTTACCGAAATCATTTTTGATTAGCATGAGCGGGTAGAAGGCCGCGATGGTGGTCAGCACCCCGAAAACCGTTGCAACCGCTACCTTGTGAACCCCTTTAATGGTACCTTGAACCGGGTCCGGACAGGTTTCGCGTTCCTCAAAAATCGATTCCCCCACAACAACGGCATCATCAACTAAAATACCCAGGACAATGATCATCCCAAAGGTGGTAATATCGTTGAGCGAATAATTTAAAAAAGATTCCCCCATAAGTGCCACAGCACCTGCAATGGAGAAGGGAATGCCCATGGCCACCCAGAAGGCAAGCTTGATGTTCAAAAACACGGCCAGGATGGCAAAGACGATAAGCAGCCCCTGCCAGGCATTGGTCTGGAGCAGCTTGAGCCGGTTTTTCATATAGATTGACACATCTGCCCAGATGTCCAGTTCGATGCCGCTTGGAAGCCGGTCCTTTAATTTTTCAACCACGTCACGGGCTGCCTGGCTGATCTCGATCAAATGGCCTTTGCTGCCGGTATACAGCACCATACCCACAGAAGGGCTGCCCTGAAAAAAGGCGGTATCATCATTGTCTTCATATCCGTCAACAATGACTGCCACATCCTTTAATAAAATACGTGAACCGTTTTGGGCTGTGATCAGGGGCAGATCCATGAGCTGGTCATAATATTCCAGCTTGGCATCGGAGCGCAGCATGATCCGGCTGCTGCTGCTTTTGAGGCGGCCGAAACCGGCCTGTGATATATTTTGAGAAACCATGCCGGCCACCTGTTCTGCAGACAGTCCGAATACCTTGAGACGCTTGACGTCAAGTTCGATTCGCAGTTCTCTTTGTTTTTTTCCGAACGATTCTATTTTCGAAATCTTAGGATCGGCTTTGAGTTCCAGTTCAACCAGACGGGCGGCCTGCTGGAGCGTTTTTTTGTCCACGTCCCCGTATACCTGGACCAGAAGTGCAAAGTCCTTGAACTCATCCACGCTGATAATGGGGCGTTCAGATTTTTGAGGGAAGTTGCCGATACCGTCTACCCGGGTTTTTACGTCATTGAGCAGGCGGATCATGTCATACCCGGTTTCCTTCTGGACCAAAATTCTGGCTGCCCCCTCGAATGAGGTGGAGATCGTTTTCTTTATACCGGGCAGGCCTTCCAGGGATTTCTCAACCTTTCTGGCCACACTTCGGTCCACCTGTTCCGCACTGGTATCAGGATAGGAGATATCCACGGAAATATAGGACGGCGGGATTTTGGGAAACCCCTCGATGCGGATGCCCGTAAGGGTGAACAACCCGCCCAGTATTACGAGGAGTGCCAGAAGGTTGGCAGCCACAGGGTTTTTAACAAACCATTCAGTCAGTGCACTCATTTTAACCCTCTTCTCTCAATACAGGCACCACCCGGGTTCCTGGAACCAATCCGGAGCCCGGTGTCATCACCACCCTCAGCGATGGCGTATTGGTGATATTTTCAATGTAAACCTGGCCGTTTTGGTAGAATACGGGTACCGCTTTTTGGCGCCGGAGCCGGTCTTTTTCATCCAAAAACCAGATATCCCCGTCCCGGGTCAGGCAGGACTCGGTCAAGGCAAAAAGGTTATCCCGGTTTTTGCCCTGGATGACGGCAGTGACGAACATCCCCGGGACTAGGTTTTCGGGACAGATCCGGTTCTCACAGGGCAGCGGCACAATATAAAACCGTCTCAGCCGGGTTTCACGGTCCATGATGCCCTTGTCCCGGATCAGCTTTCCCATCCAGGTTCTGCCGGTACCCGGGTCGATGATCTGTACGGGATTCCCCTTCCATTGTCCGATCTGGTGGACCTGGACGGCATCGAGGTTTACCCTGATTTCAATCTGGTCAATGCTGACCAGCTTCACAATCCGGTCCCCGGTAAAAACGGTTTCACCCTTGTTTACAAACCGCTCCACGACCAGGCCGTCATATGGGGCGGTAATCCGTGTCTGTTTTAAATCATTTTCTGCTTTTTCAACGACCTTTTTAGCATAGGACAATTGCGCTTTTGCCGCTTTTAACTGGGGTTCGTGGAAAACGAGAGGAGAGGCAGGCGGCTGCTTGATCCCTGATCCTTTCCAGTCGGCCCTGGCCTGGGATGCCTGGCGCTCCACCTGAATGAGGTCTACCCGGGCATTTTCAAGTTCCAGCCTTGCCTGCCCTAAAGCGGTTTGATAATTGATCTGCTCCAGTTCAAGAATAATTTCTCCAGCTTTGAACTGTTGCCCAGGCTGCAGATTTTCATTGATACGGGTGATACGGCCCCCCACCTGGGTTTTGATGACTGTTGTCCACTTGGCCAGCACCTCACCGTAGACCTTTACCTGGATCGGATAGACACCGGGTGACGCGTTTTGTATGGAGACCGGCTTAAGCGGCAGTACCTTGCGTTCCATCGTCTCCTCAACCGGTTTCATGGCATAAAGGGTGACCACCGCCACACTGCACAAGGCGGTCATCACACTGAATATTATCCATTTTTTCATTGTTTCAGATACGTTCATTTCCTGTCCTTTCCATCTTTTTTTCGAGTGCCCCGGTTCCAAGGGCCAGGGCAATATCTACACGGTTTATGATCCGGTCGGCTTTTGTTCCAAGGATTTCGACAAGAATTTCCAGCTCCTGGTCCCGAGCCGTATACAGTTCTATAATAGTGGCCAGTCCCTCTTTGAAACGGGCTTCATAATAAGCGCTGCTTACCCGGGCATCCTCCAGTGCCTTTTGAAGAAAGATCATCTGCTCTTTTAACCGGCCTTCCTTTGCAAAGCCGTTTTCAACCTCTTTCATTGCCTGAAGAACAACGGTTTCAAGATCCTGATATGCGGCCAGGGCGAGTGCATCGGCCGATTCTGATTCTTTTTTTATCCTGCCGGCGTTAAATAAGGGAAACAGCAGGTTGCCCAGGAGATCCCAGCTGTTTGATGAAGATCTGAGACGGCTCAATTGGCTGTTGTCCCTGAAAATATTGCCGGTCAGCCTTATATTGGGGAGCAGTTCCTTGCCTGATGCCTTTGCATCACTCAACGCCGATTCCGCCCTGTTCACAGCAGCCTGTACATCCGGCCGGCGGGCTAAAACCGAGGCCGGTGCTCCAGGATGGGCAAGATAAAGATTCGGCAGCCCGGATTTTACCTGGATGGCCGTTGCAGGATACCGGCCCAGCAGGAGTTCAAGATCCCTAACCGATGACTGATAAATTTCCCGGAAGCGGGTGAGACCGGCCCGCGCCCGGTTGGTTCTTGAACGTGCCGCAGAGATATCCTGAAGATTTCCCAGGCCGGCTTTGTACTTTTTAAGGATGGTCTCTTCGATTTTTTGATAGATATCGACCCGTTTTCCCTGGATATCCAGGTACATCTTGTTCGATTTGATCCGTATCCAGGTCTGTATGACCCGGGCGGCCAGAGAGTCCATGGCCCGGAAATATTCAAGTTCCCGGGCATTGAAGTCCTTTTCCCGGGCCCTGTGGCGGTCGGCCAGCTTTCCCCAGATATCAAGCTCCCAGGCAAAAGACAGGGAAACCCGGTGACTGCTCTGCACATCCTGCCCAATGGAATGGTTGTTCCGGCTTGCAGCATACCCGGCATCAGTCTGAGGCATCCGGGCCG
>JANQML010000339.1 GCA_028280105.1 Desulfobacula sp.
TTTCAAAACCAATGCCCTTGTTTCCGGCATCGACGATCACCCGGAACAGGTCCTGTGTTCGTTGATTCCTGTGGTCAATGGCTGACTGAATGCGGACCATCGGATCCCGGATGGGCCTGCCGTGGCCCGGCAGGATCAGGCAGAGGCGGGGCAGGGTTTTGAGACGCTCAAGGCCGGCCGTATAATCGGCAAGATTGGATCTGGGCGGTCCCAACCAGGTGGTCACCGAGTTCAGGATCATATCCCCGCCCAGCACAATACCCCGGTCCCGGTTATAGAGGACGATATCATCGTCTGCATGCCCGGGAAACGGCAGAATTTGCCAGGGCTGCCGATCGACGTTTAAAACGGAGTCCTCATCGAGAATGGTGACAGGCCCGGATACAAAGCGAACGTTTAACAATGCCATGAACAATTCTTTGGATAAATGATCTTTAATCTGATGACAGACCTGTTTAAACCGGGATTTGGGTTGAATATGAAACGGATTCCGGGTTCCCCGGAAGGTCTGTTTGTAAATTTGTTTGGAGCAGATCGTTTCGGCCTGTTTCCGGGTAGCGCAAATTTCAATGCCGAGATGGTCCTGAAGGTACTTCAATCCTGAAAAATGATCCCAGTGACCGTGGCTGGGCAGGGCCCGGGTTATCTGATTTGCTTTTTGGGAGCTGTTTTTCAGGCCGGAAACGGCCCGCATGGCCTGGCCAAGGCCCCTGCCGTGCTTTTTGCCCCCATATCCGGCATCAAAGACAAGACCCTCTTCACCGGTCAGAAGGTAGATATTGACTGAAAAATTTTTTCTTCGAAACCCAATGGTCTGGGTGTGAACGAAGATACCGGATGCCACTTCTTTTATGTGTTGCGAGAACCGATTCATATCAACCTGAACTTACCGCTGCATAAAATTTTTCAAACAAGAAATTCGGTTGAATTCCATGGAAAAGACAGGGAATTAATACTGAAGCGGGCATTCACTGAAAGTGGCAATCTATAATCTGTTTTTTTTATATATTTATTTTTTTGAAAAATCATAAAGATTCCATCTTCTAAGTTATCAGCACACGACACAGATATGGTTGAACTCGTTCATTAAAGTAACAATCTGTTACTTGGATGGCGTTACAGCAGGCAATTGCAACGGTAACCCTGATGCCTTGAATATGAAATCTTCATGATTTTTGCAATACTATTTAGAACCGGGCCTTCCGGACATCCCGGATCAGGCCCTGTTTCCGTATCCGATCTGTCCCAAAGAATCTTCTATTTCATCCAGTATGGTGTAATCATCAATGGTTGCCGGAACCTTGTACTCCTTTTTATCCGCTATGGAGCGCATGGTGCCTCTTAATATTTTTCCGGACCGGGTTTTGGGCAGACGCTTGACCACTGTTGCCGTTTTAAAGGCCGCCACCGGTCCGATTTTATTTCTCACCAGTGCAATCACCTCTTTAATCACATCTTCATGGGATTTTTCCGATCCGGCGTTGAGAACCATCATTCCCAACGGAAGTTGGCCCTTGAGCGAATCTGTTACCCCCATGACCGCACATTCGG
>JANQML010000366.1 GCA_028280105.1 Desulfobacula sp.
GGTTGGAGAACCGCATTGCAATGGCCCCCATGTGTGTTGAGTACATGACTGTGGCTGACGGTTCCCTGAACCGGCGGGTGGTGGATTATTATCTGGAACGGGCACGGCATGGGGTGGGCATGCTTATCTGCTCGGTGTTTAAAGTTGAAAACCGGGTGGAGCGCCTGGAAGAGAGTACGCCCATGATCACGGAATCTTCCCTGAATTATCTGGGAGAACTCTGCCAGGCAGCCCACAGTTTAGGAACCCGTGTCTTTGTCCAGCTTTCCGCAGGGTTTGGAAGGGTCACCTTCCCGTCAATACTGCGGGGCCCCTGTGTATCCCCCTCGGAAAATACCAATTACTGGGATCCGTCCATCACCTGTAAAGCATTATCCATCAAAGAGATCCAAACCATTGTCAGCGCCTTTGGAGAGACTGCAGAACGGATCGCCCTTGCAGGTGCGGACGGTATTGAACTGCACGGCCACGAAGGCTATTTATTTGACGAATTTACAACCCTGCTTTGGAACAGGCGAACCGATAATTACGGCGGTGGCCTTGAAAACCGGTTAAGGTTCCCTGTCGAATGTCTTGAGGCGATCCGCAATGCCGTGGGGGACAGGCTTGCCGTTGTATACAGATTCGGTTTAAAACATTATCTCAAAGATGCCGGACGCGCTGCCCTGCCCGGAGAATCATACACTGAAGCGGGCCGTGATGTTCCAGAGGGCGTCGAAATGGCAAAGATGCTTGAGTCAGCCGGATTTGACGCGCTTCATGTCGATGCAGGATGTTATGAAAGCCATTACTGGCCCCATCCGCCCATCTACCAGAAGCATGGATGCATGGCAGATATGGCGGCACAGGCCAAGGCGGCTGTCTCCATCCCCGTCATCGGGGTCGGCCGTCTTGATCAGCCTTCTGTCGCAGTCAAAGCGGTGGCGGGTGGGGACATGGATATCGCCGCCATCGGCAGGGGCCTGCTGGCCGATCCCGAATGGGTGAACAAATTAAAGCTGGGAGATCCGGCGGACATACGGCCCTGTATCGGTTGCTATGACGGGTGTTTTGAAGCCTACTCCAAATTCCGTCCCATCTCCTGCGCGGTGAACCCGGCATCTGGAAGGGAAAAAGACTACAGGCTGACACCGGCCCTCATACCCAAAAATATCATGATTGTCGGCGGCGGTATCGGCGGAATGGAAGCCGCCAGAGTCGCAGCCATACGCGGGCATCATGTCACCGTCAATGAAAAAAGCGGAACCCTGGGCGGTACAGTGCAGCAGGCAGCCGTTCCTGAGTTCAAAAAAGATCTGAGGCGGCTTCTCAAATGGTATGAGCGCCAGATGGAGGTCACCGGTGTTACCATTAACTTCAATTGTACGGTCACGCCTGCCATGGTTGACAGGGAAGCACCCGATGCCGTCATCGTTGCCACCGGCGCCACACCTGTCATCCCCCCGATTCCGGGTGTCAACCTGAATCATGTCACGACATCCGTAGACCTGCTGAAAGGAGAGGTGTCTGTGGGCGAAACCGCCGTCGTTATCGGCGGCGGGCTGGCAGGATGTGAGATTGCCATCTGGCTGAGCCAGAACGGATGCCGGGCAACGCTGGTGGAGATGCTCGACGATGTCATGGTTGGCGGTGTGGCAGTACCGACGCAGGTGAAACTGATGACCAGGGATCTGATGGATAAGCATGGGGTCGCGGTTTACACGTCAACCAGACTTGAAAAAATCGTTTTCAGCGGGGTCGAATTATCCGTAACAGGTGATGAAAATAAATATCTTAAAGCCGATACCGTGGTTCTGGCCATGGGCATGAAACCGGTTAAGGGTCTTGCAGACGAACTGGATGCTCAAATGGTCAATGCATACCGGATCGGTGACTGCCGCTCACCCCGAAACGTCATGAATGCGGTCTGGGATGCCTATGAAGTGGCAAGACAATTGTAAGCAAAGGCTCTCCCGGACAGTCAGGTGTGTCCGGGAGCGCCATCTGTTATATCTTTATGGGATTGAATTCGAATAATCCGGTTCTGCCCAACCTAGCAGGGCAAAACCGGATCCGCTGGAGCACTTGTTACCCTTTGACAGCAGGGTTCATCGAATAGATCCCCATGTGGGATGCTCTTGCCAAAATGTGCCCCTCCATCGATTTCAACGCATCTTGACCGGAGAAATCGCCCTGGAGGCCCAGTGTTTCCACATCCAGTGCAAAGACCTCAAAGTGGTAATGATGCACGATGCTGTCATTCCACGGCGGGCAGGGACCGTCATAGCCTCCGTAGGTGCCTTCCATATCAGGATCTCCCGCAAACCATCCCGTGTAATCGTTCTTACCGGTCACGCCGTGTTCCGTTTGACCGACCGGTTTGCCTCGCGGGGTGATACCCTGACCGGCCGAACCTTCGTCTAGACCGGAGGTGTCGGCAGGAATATCCACAAGGACCCAGTGAAAGAAGTCCACGCGGGGCAGACCCGCAGGAACCGTCTTACCTTCTTGGTTGACGTCCTCCGGAGACGAGGGGACGTCCGGGTCGTGGCAGATGACCGCAAAGGACTGCGTTCCCGCAGGTGGATTAGACCACCTGATGGCAGGGCTCACGTTATCACTTGGCGCAAACGGGCTGTCGGTTCCGGGCCGGCCAAAAGCGAATCGAGCCGGAATAGAAGTGCCGTGAGCCCATGAATCAATGTGGACTGAAAATTTTTTTTCCATTGTCTGTTCTCCTCTCTTCTGAGTTTATATCAAATGCCGCTATTGTCCAAAAACAAGGATTTAGATAAAGAATATAGCAAGAATTCTCCTGGTGAGATTATGGTTTTTTGCAACCAAACAAAAAACCGTCAATCATCACAAAGGGGAATTCGATAGAATGGTACGACATGCAGGTCTGTTCAGTCAACTGATAGCGTTTTTTAACCCAGGTCAAACGCATTTAGAACCGGTACGTTTTTTGATCGTCTATAATATTAAGTTCTTAGTCCTTGTTAAAAATTTATCTGCGTTTGCCTTCATCATGTAACTATCTGAAATCATTTATACTGAATTTTGCATGCAATGACCCTGTTTTTTAACCGTAACAAATTTAAAAAGCCTGTTTCAGTGCGTTCAGATCCGGCTTATATGATTCCACACGGCTGTTTGGTGATACTGGTGCAGCCGTTCCGGCTCAGTCTGACGGCGGTTGATGATGACGGACAGTTATCTCCGGTTCCGGTTGACATAAAAGATTATAATGTATATACATATAAATATGACATAAAATCGAATATGGATGGAGTCCGATGAAAGACAGTATGATGAGCCCATGTCTCTGCGCGGCGCTGCGTAAAGCAACCAGGGTGGTGACAAAGCGTTACGATAAATATCTTCAGCCGTCAGGGTTGAAAATAACCCAGTACAGCCTGTTGGCCAATGCCAGCCGTAACCCCGGGGTTACGGTGTCGGAGCTTGCCAGTATAATGGTGATGGAACAGACCACAATGACCCGCAACTTAAAGGTATTGGAAAAGCAGGATTACCTGGAAATCAGGGAGAACGGGCAGGACAAACGGGCTAAATCAATCTTTATTTCCAAGGCCGGGCAGGAGAAGTTCCTTCAGGCCCGGCCCTATTGGGAGGAAGCCCAAAAAAAACTTGAACAGGATCTTGGGAAGTTGGGGTTTGACGTCTTTATGCAGTCGTTGAATACTGTGATTAAGTAATATTTTTTTATTATTTTATATGCATATACATGCAATTTGAAAAAACAGAAAACCAGTTCGAAATCTTAACAGCAGTTGTGGAGAGTCTCAACTCAAAAAGGAGGAACGGCATGGAAAACGACAACCGGCTGGTTGATTACGATACACTGATTGATTACGATACACTGATTGATTACGATACATTGGTGGCCAAGATGCAATACGGCAGAAAACTGCGCTCCCAATATACCGTTGAGACAATCATTCGTGTTTACAAAAGACTGCAAGGCCTGTTCAACAGATGGCGCCTTGGAATACAAACCCGGCGGAAAAAAGGAGTCAGACATGGAGGATAGGAATTTAACTTGCCGGAAAATAGAAGCAAGAGGCGTTTTACTGCCGCTTAACCGCCCCATCGTATCCAAAGTGGGGATATACGATGAATGGCCGATGATACTGATTGATCTGCATACCCGGGAAGGTATTATTGGCAGGAGCTACCTTGAGCCCTATATCACCCAGTCGGTTCCGGCCATTATGTCAATGCTTGATGAAATGGAGAAGCTGCTCGCCGGCAAGCTGTTATCACCGGTTGACAACCACCGGCAAAACATGGATGCGTTTCACTTGGTGGGCCGCGAAGGCATGACAATGATTGCGGCCTCGGGCCTGGACATGGCCATTTGGGATGCACTGGCAAAATCCGCAGATATGCCGCTTGCGGTCTATCTCGGGGGATCGTTGGGACCTGTTCCCGCATATAACAGCAACGGCCTGTGGCTCATCCCGCCGGACACACTGGGAGCAGAGGCGCAGGAGCTGGTGGATGAGGGGGATTTCTCGGGACTGAAAGTCAGACTGGGCCGGACCAGGCTTTCCGAGGATCTGACGGCGCTGTCTGTAATTCGAAGCGCGGTTGGGGATGAAGTCAAGTTGATGTGCGATTTCAACCAGGGACTGGATTTTAACCAAGCATTACACCTGTGCCACGCCCTGGACGACCAGGACCTTTATTGGTTTGAGGAGCCGGTGGTCTACAACAACTTGACAGGGGTTGCCCAATTGGTGAAACAATTGAAAACTCCGGTATCGATCGGCGAGAACTTTTATGGTCCCCGCTGCCTTTACCAGGCAATCCAGCAGCAGGCATGTGACCTGGTCATGCCGGATTTGATGCGTATCGGAGGCGTGACAGGCTGGCTCAGGGCCGCGGCCTTGGCAGGGGCCGCCGGTATTCCGGTTTCAACCCATCTCTATCCCGAGGTGGCGGCCCATCTGATGCGTGTCACGGAGACGGCCCATTGGCTGGAGTGGCAAGATTGGGCGGCCCCCATATTGGCCGAACCGTTTGAACTCAGGAAAGGCTGCCTGGTCATTCCCGAAAAGCCGGGCAGTGGTGTGGCGTGGGATGAAGCCGCTGTTAAACGGTATCAGATCCGGTAACGGTCCATACGGATTAAATACAATAGTATCCGGTGAGGTTCTTGCAGATGAAAAAGCTTCTGAATCAATTGAAAATATTCTCATTTCTTTGCTGATAAAAGAGGCGGTAGTTCCGGAAACCTCATGTGAAACATTCAAGTCAGATCCAGAGGTAAAGAAAACACCCGATGTAAATCGCGGTTACAGAGGCGGCCACTGCCATCCTGGCACTTGAGAGGCAAAAGGTATTTTTAAGGACCGCTACATTCACGGCAGCGCCGTACAGGGCCAGGAAGGAACCGAATACCGGCAACCAGGGCACGGTCATGCCCGCCTGCAGGGCTGCTGCAACCGGGGCCAGGGGCCAGAGGGAAATCGCGGCCACACCCATATCAAAATAGGCGGTTATGAAATCGGCCTTACCGCCGGCAGCCTTAAGAAAGACCCAGACAAAAAGGGCGGCCCCGGCATGCATTAAAAAGGCGACAGGCTGGCCTGCAACGGTAATTTTCAACAGGCTGGCCGTGCCCGGGGCTGACCCGCCCTGCCCCAACAAAAAGAGGTGGGTCAAAAATGCGGCAGACACCCCGTAGAACAGGCCCAGCAAAGCGACGTTCATGACGCAGACGTACTGGCGCTGCCGGATGGTGAGAGTATGCATGGGACCGGTGTCGAACATCAGCAACCGGCACATGGCTGACAGATATGGCATGGTGTCTCCTTTCGGGTCTGATAAAGATCCGGACCTGAATTATTCTGAACAGACCAAACAGAATCCGTCTTTTTCAACCTTCTCAAGTTTTGTATGCAATATTGGGTTTAAAATCCCGGTTTGCTGATCCATCGTATTTTTGCCATTGGTAAACAGAACCGGTCATGGATTGAAGGACAGGCAATGCCGCCATTTCAGCCGGGCGCCGCGCCCGCCGTCGTCCACAGGCCGTTCAATGCCTGGAGAAATCCTTTTTTTAGACCGGGTACAGACGGCTTCCATGGCGACATCTCCCTGTTATTTGCCGTTCATTGTCAGCTCCAGGGCTGCAATCCCCAGAAAAAGATGGCTATACAGACAGCTGAGATAATCAGCGGCCAGACAATGCCGTTGTAACGGGTTTCTTCATAGTCCGACCCCCACCCGTGGATCCGGTCTATGACCTTCTTATCCGCCAGCGTCGGTGCAAACGACTTGAACATCTCCATCCGGTTAAAGAGAATGGACAGGATGATGAACATGGCAAAGCTCAACGGAATGGTGACCATGCCGCCGGACATACCCAGTTTCGCCACCAGGCCGGAACCGATGCAGACGGACGGAATCACATGGGGGGAGATCAGGATATACAGGAAGCCGCAGAAGATCGAAGAGATGATCAGGGCCAGTTTATTGGCTTCCTTCCACCAGACCCCCAGCAGGATGGCCGGGGTGGCCGTGGTGGCCAGCAGGCCGAATGCCCATAAAATACTGGTGACCAGGAACTTGGGAGGTTTGAACGCCATGAGAATGGCTGCCACGCCGCCCAGCGCCAGGGCCAGGTAGCCCCATTTTACCTTTTTGGACGCATCCATGTCCGGGGCAATGATGCCCAGAAGATCGGAACCCACCAGTCCGGAGATGGCCATGAGGTTGCCGCCGATGGTGGAAAGACCGGCCGCAAGTGCCCCGCCCATGACAAATGCCGCAATCAGGGTGGGGTTGTAAAATACGTTGAGGATCAGGATGGTCTGGTCCGGCTTGGCAATGATCTTGCCGGTGGTGGCGGTAAAAAAGTTGCCGGCAAACCCGACCACATAGGTGCCGGAGAATAACAGCCCCAGGAAAAGGCTGAACCAGACAACGGCCCAGCGGGCACTTTTTACCGAGGAAGAGGTAAAGACCTTCATGGCCAGGTGCGGCAGTGCCACCGGCCCCAGCGTAAACGCCGGGATCAGGGCGAAATACCACCTGAAGTCGTATTTCATATCAAAAAAGGTAGGAATGGATTTGAGCATGTCGGGCACCATGTCGCCGTATGCCAGGGGCGGGAACCACCAGCCGGAAGAACCCATGGCCTTCATGATGGCACCCATGGGAACGATCATGGCAATGGTCATGACCACCATCTGGAAGGCGGCGTTGTAGGTGGCGCCGTACATGCCGCCGATGGTGATGAATCCGACGGTGGCAAGTCCGGCCACGACAATGGCTGTATTGTAGGGGACACCGAACAGAAGTTCAAATGCCTGGCCAAGGCCGATCATCTGTCCCAGGGCGTACATGACCATGATCAGGATCATCCAGCAGACAACCACAATCGTGGCGGGCTTGCCGTATCGCTGCCTGATAAAGGTCGCCGGCGTAAAGGCCTTCATCCGCCGCAGGCTGGTGCCGTATAAAAGTGTCAACAAAGGGATTGAAATGGCCCATTGTATCCAGAGATAGACAAAGGGGACCTGGAGTTGCAGAATCAGTGCGATGACCCCGAGAAATGTGGCCAGGCTGGCCCAGGTAGAGGCCATGCCAAGTCCGTTGGTTACCGGCCCGATGGAAAATCCGGCCGCAAAAAAATCCTCGTCCGAGGTGGTCTGGCGGTTGGCCAGATACCCGACCCCGTAGAAAATGATAAAAAGAATAAAGACCACTCCCAACCCTATCCATACATTGCTCAATGCATATTCAGCCGGCATACGTGACCTCCTTTTTATTCATATTCTTTTTCGGTTTCTATCTCTTCAACAGGCGGAAGCGTTTTAACATACGCCTCCATTTCATCATCAAATTTATTGCACATGACGGTCATCACAAGGCAGATGGCGGCAATACCGAACCATCCCAGGAGAATGGGAACGATATATTGAATGGGGAACCCCCATAGTGTGCCCTGCTGCAGGCTTGGAAACAGAACGAATATCGAAGCGGAATGGCCTGCCAATAAAAGAAGAACAGAAAAGACAATGGTCAGTGTGATCTCTTTTTTATACAGCTTTTCCTTCATAATCTAATGTCCTTTGACGTAATGAATAATTGCGTTTGTGTACCCGACCGAAAACCGAACCATCCGGATGCGGTATGGGAAGCTCCCATGAGACACCCGGAAACACCCTGCCCTCACCCCCTTCCTTCAAACCTCCGGATCCTTTTTTTGAAACCGGGCCTGTGAATCATTATTAAGTTTCGCTAGTATAATTAACCAACCGGTAATGGCGTGTCGTATGTGTCTAAACGTTCAGTCTGAAGTCTTAGAATAACCCTCAAGCAACAGAAGCGTACAACAACTGGTGTAGTAAAGGCGGCCGGTTTAGACAATCGGCTGAAACCGGATTTTAGAGGTAGGTAAAAGGCCTATAAATGATAGGATAAACGCTTACGATCCGTGAGTTATCCGACCTACAAACCTGCAGGGTTCAAGGTTATCTTTTAGCGGCAGGCTGAATCAAAAGGCGTGGGACCGCCCGATCCGGATCTGTCCCGGATCTGTCCCGAATTTAAACGGTGTGCGGACGGGGAAAAGGCCATGGAACGTCCGGATCAGCCTGTCTGGGTGCTGATCTGGCCGGTCTTTTCAAAATGGACCGCACAGCGGACCAGTTCATTGGCATGTTTCAGGTTGAGCTTGTTTTTGATGCGTTCACGGTAGGTACCAATGGTTTTGATGCTCAAAAAGAGACGATTGGCAATATCCCGGGACGAGTACCCTTTTCCGATCAGTTTGAACACCTGGAGCTCGCGGTCGGTCAACCGGTCGACGGGGCTTTTCCGGGTCGCCTCGCCCGGGCTGGAGATGTTGGAAAGAATGTGCTCCTTTACATTTTCATTCAGGTAGATTTTTC
>JANQML010000400.1 GCA_028280105.1 Desulfobacula sp.
AATGAGATGGAAAGAATCAAATCTGTGGCGGAATCTTATCCCTGGAATTGGATGAAATTCAATCGATGATAATGGCTGAGAATCAAATCCCTAATAACAGTAACATTTGATATTTTGATGTCATGTCCTTTTTCAGAAAGGTTCTTTTCAGTCAAATATGCCAGAAACCCATTTAATTGGCCCTTTGCCTCAAATATTGAATAACCAGCAGTTACAATCAATGCTTTCATGAATTGCTCCTTATTTTTAATACGTTATGATTTTACCAAAATTGACATGGGGTCTTGACAATTATAGCAATAAGTATATTTATGTAAAGTAGGAACTATAATGTGCTATAGTTTCTTTTTATATACTAATAGAAGCGTGAGGATATGACGATGCGATATAACAGGCCTCCGGATTGTCCCGTTGAAAAGGCTCTTGGTTTGATTGGCGGAAAGTGGAAAGGTGTTATTTTGTACCATTTGATGGATGGGAAAAAACGTTTTGGTGAACTACGAAAATTTATGCCGAGCGTCACCCAAAGGATGATGACAAAACAGCTCAGAGAGTTAGAAAGCGATGGATTGGTTCATCGGGAAGTCTATAGAGAAGTTCCACCAAAAGTTGAATATAGTCTCACTGAGAAAGCCGAGCCTTTAAAGGCTATTATTGTAGCACTTGAGCAATGGGGAAAAACGTTAAGCAGAGAAACACTGAACTGATTTAGCAGCATATCTTCAAAAAATACAATACATAACGGTTCCAAATAACCGGCTCAACCGGCTCTTATCCTGCTCCGGAAAAACTGGAGACACGGGCCGAAGATATCATATCGAAATAAAAGATTATTCAAATTTTTCTCGCAAACCGCTTGTTTATCCGGCTTTTTTTTTATAGTTCAAAAACAGATCCGATTTTTTTGTATCCTTTTTTTTCATAATATCTGTCTTCGTCTGACAGCACATAGACTGTGAGGGAGGAATTCCTTATTTTTACTTCTTCAATTAATTTATGCCCTATTTTTTTATTTCTATACTCTGGTTTCACATATAATTCGCTGATGTAAAATGCCATACCCTCGTCAATGATTGCCCTGACGTAACCGCAAAAGAAATCTCCCGAATAACAGACATATGTATCGCTGTTTTTAAGACTGTTGGCATAATTATCTCTTTTTGATTCACCATCAATAAGGAATACCCAATCGGGATCCTCTCCGATTGCTGAAAAAATATCATTCACATGATTAGATGAAAACTTCTTTATTTCGAACGGGTCGCTCATGGTATACAATTCCTTTTGCCAGCATTGTGGTTTACGACGGCGCAGTTGCCGTGAACTTTGCTAATTCAGCCGTGTGGCTTTTTGCGTCGACTCAATTAGCCTTGTTATCTGGTTTTTCACTTGGGGACAGACCACTTGACAATACGTGATGCGTTAAGGGTAAAGATCAAGACGGATTCCTTTTATATGTGCGGTTACAATTAATTGAAAATGACAGTATCCTTGTCTCCATACTCAACAGAGACATCGCACAGTAGCCGGAGGTTATTTATATTTGAAACAGATCCCGTGTCAAGACCGTTTTTGGCTTTTTTAAAGCAGCTTTAATTTTCTTGCCATGTACAATACGCCAAAATTTCAATGAGGTGAACCGCCTCCCCCGGTCTCTATTAAAAATGTCAGGGCCGAGATATACGGCGCTTCCTCCGAGACCTCAAACAAAATGCATTTTCAAAGGTCCACAGCCTCCATGACATTTTCAGAACAACTTAACAGCAACTATGGGATCTGCCATCTTTAAATAAGATGGCAGATTGATCCATTAAATTTGTGATTGACAATTTAAGATTGTTGGGTTATTGGTACAACTTAACAACCCAACAAATTTCTCCACAGGTATTGCATGGTTTTTCAAAAAGGGCTTGTTGATGTTTTTACAGGATCAGATAGATTGGGAACTTATGATAGGGTTCATAAGCCGACCAAAAAAATGAAGGCATCTTTATAAAGGAGATCAGGAATGATGAAAGCGGCAAAAAGGAATTTATTTTATCTATCTTTAATTTTTTTGGCAGGTTTTCTTATGGTGCCTGCACTGGCCATGGCAGACGCGTTTCCTTCAAAACCGGTGACCCTGATCATCCCGTACAAGGCCGGGGGCTCGACAGATACCATGGGCCGGGTGTTGGCAAAAGCGCTCAGGAAGGAACTGGGACAGCCTGTTGTGGTGGTAAACAGAACCGGTGGCGGCGGAACGGTAGGGGCCACCTTTTTGAAGAATGCAGCCCCGGACGGCTATACGATTTTCATGGGGGCTTCGGAAATCCCTGTCTGGAACCCACTGGTTCAGGATGTGGAATTTTCAATTAAGGATTTTAAATACCTTGCAGCCATTGCCCAGTATCAGAACGCCTTGATTACCCTGAAAGAAAAACCCTATAACACCCTGCCGGAACTCATTGAGTATTCCAAAAAGAATCCAGGCACCGTCAAATGCGCATATCAGTCTCCTTTGGATAAGGCCATTCTCAAGAATCTGATTGAAAAAACCGGTGTTGACTGGTCTCTGGTTTCCACCACCGGCGGCGGGGAAGTGATGCAGTTGATCTTCGGGAAAAAGATAGATATCTCATACAGCGGCGGTTTTCATAACCAGTATCTGGAAAAACTTGAGGTCCTGGCCTCTTTTAATGAAACCCGGCTGGCCGGTGCAAAGGACAAGCCGACCCTGAAGGAACTGGGGTATGGTGTTGCAATGCCCAGCGAAGTCTTCTTTATGACCCACGTTAATGTGCCTGATGCCATTGCGTTGAAGCTTGAAAATGCGATTCTTGTCGCCTCAACAGATAAAAATTTCAAAATCATTGTTGAAGAGCGGCTTAAAGCACCGGTTATCAATGTGGGTTCAAAAGAGCTGACAAAGATGCTTGAAAACATGGGCGGTATGTTTTCAACCCTAGTTGAATAAGCTGTTCTTTTTAGTTAACAGCTAAAGGAAATATGTTTGACTGAAATGGTCAGCAGTTAACGGTAACCGTATAAAAATTTCAAGGAAAGCCTTCTTTATTATGGAGAGACGCTTTGAGATTTAAAAGGGGGAAAAGTGAAAGGGAAAAACGCTTCGACCATTGAGATGGCCAGGGTCAATATTATCACCGGGTGCGTTCTGATTTTATTCAGTCTATTCGCCATCCTTTGGTTAATACCCGCCTATACGGTAGTACAAGATGATGTCAGGGCAGCATTGTCACCCCGTCTTTTCCCCTATATTACCGCCACAAGCCTGCTGATTCTCTCCGCAATCCTGTTGATCACCAACCTTTTGAAACTGAGAAGACCGGATAACCTTGTTCCGGAGGAAAGCGAAGAGAACGAAGTGCTGGGGTTCGGGGTGAAAGAGGGGGTCAACTGCCTGGTCTTGGCGGCCGGAGCCGGCATCTATATGCTGTTGTTAAAGCACACCGGTTTTGTCATTGCATCATCTTTGATGATAGCCGTTTCCATGTACATATCCCATAACCGGGGTATTGTATTGCCCCTGGTTGCGCTGGGTTTTCCCTGGGCCATGAAATTGTTCTTCTGGTATGCGTTGGAAGTGCCTTTGCCCTAAACAATCAGATATTCCGCTTCGATAGGAGTTGACATGGCTGAACAGTTGATAGCAGGCTTTAGTGCAGCATTCACCCTGTATAATATGGCCTTTATTATGCTGGGTATCGTTCTGGGCATTGTCTTTGGGGCACTGCCCGGGCTCAGCAGTATTACCGGCTTAACGATCATGATACCGATCACCTTTTATTTTGAACCGGTAACCGCAATTGCGTTTCTCGTGGCCATCACAAAAGGCGGGACATCCGGCGGAGCCATTCCGGCGATCCTGATTAATACACCGGGCAGTTCCGAGGCCGTGGCCACTACCCGGGACGGGTATCCCCTGGCGCAAAGGGGCTATCCCATAAAGTCTTTGCGTATGGCCTTATATTCATCTGTATTTGGTGACACATTAAGTGATGTCTGCCTGATTCTTCTTGCAGCACCCATGGCAATTATTGCACTGCAGTTCGGGCCTGCAGAGATAACAGCCCTGATCATCCTGGCATTTACCATGATCGCTTCTCTTTCAGGTCAGTCCCTGACAAAAGGACTTATCGTTACGACACTGGGGATGTTTTGTGCCACATTGGGGCTTGATCCGGAAAACGGAACACCCCGGATGACATTCGGTGTCATCGATCTTTACGACGGCATATCCCTGAATGCCGTCACCATCGGGGTGCTGGCCCTGGGCTCGGTGGCCAGTCAGATGGTGGATATATGGCGTTATCCGACATCAGAGCACGTCAGTTTCCCCAAATATGATAAAACAAAACAGGCGCTGAAGTTCAGCGAATTCCGCGCCTGTCTGAAAACACTGGCACGTTCCGCCTATATTGGAACATTTGTGGGCATGCTCCCGGGTCTGGGTGTCACCCTGGCAGGCTTTTTAGGGTATGCAGGAGCAAAACGGGCCTCTAAAACCCCTGAAAAATTCGGCAAAGGGCATCTGGAAGGTATTGCAGCTTCCGAAGCGGCCAACAGTGCGGTTTGTGGTGCGAACCTGATACCGACCATTGCCCTGGGTATCCCCGGCAACCTGGCGGCAGCCCTGCTGATCGGCGCATTTATGATTCACGGTATAACGCCGGGACCGTTTATGATGCAAAAAAGCGGCACCATGATCTATGCCCTGTTTGCGTCGATGCTCATGGCCAATGCGGTTCACGCGCTCATTGGCCGATGGGGCAGCCCGATCTGGGTCCAGGTGCTTAAAGCGCCCAAAGGGATCATTTTGCCTGCCGTCATTGTTCTTTGCGTGATAGGCGTCTATCTGCCGGCGTCATCCCTGTTCGAGGTGGGGCTCATGTTCCTGTTCATGGGGGTCGGGTACATCATGAGAAAATTGTCGTTTTCCCTGGTTTCCTTTTTCATGGGATTTCTGCTAGGCCCCATGCTGGAGCACTCTATCCGGCAGACACTGGAGCTTTACCATACCATTTCCGTGCTGTTCACCCGCCCCACAGCCCTGCCGTTTATGCTGATCACCATTTTCATGATCTGGCGGATTGCCTTTAAGAAAAAGGGAAAAATCTAAGGCTGATGGTTACACAGGTTTCAAAGCGCATCATTGAAAAGGCCCTGGCATGGGGTGCTGATTTGGCCGGATGGGCCTTGGTTTCAGATCTGAAAAAGAGTCCCTCAGTCAGGTTTGCACCCAAAATGCCTTACAAAAGAGACGATTCCGGAAAGGCTTCGTACCGCATGAATCCCAAGCTTAACCTGAAACATGGTGAGGTATCCTGGCCAGAGGATGCTAAAAGTGTTCTGGTGATAGCCGTGTCTCATCCCGAAGAAAAGCCTGAACTGGACTGGTGGGTTGGACGGGTGAATCCGCCCGGGAACAGAGTATTGATGTCAGTCATAGACCGTCTTTGCACCTGGATTGAAAATGAATTCAGATATAAAACCGGCCACCTGCCATACCAGGTGGGGCAGGGAGGACTCTATTTAAAGGATGTCGCTGTCCTGGCCGGGCTGGGGTGCATCGGGGAGAACAATCTGTTGATCACATCCAGGTTCGGGCCGAGGGTCAGGCTTCGCGCCTTAACGGTCAACAGGGATATGCCGGTGACAGGACCTTTGGATTTTTTCCCGTGTGCAGGCTGCCATAAACCGTGCAGAACAGCATGCCCACAGTCGGCCATGAACCGGAAAATCTATGATCCTGCCGACTATGAGGGGATGATCGAGCTTCCCGGCCGGACAGGGTTTTACAATGTGGCAACATGTGATCAGGAGATGCAAAACAATATTAAAGAGGCTGAACCGCAGATTATCGATGGCGAAAAGGGTGCAGCCAGGATCATTAAATACTGCAGAAAATGCGAATTCGCATGTCCCATAGGTGCCTGAAGCAGATTTACTCTTATTTTTTCAATGATACAGAAAGGGAACCGATAATGAACATCAGACGAATGGAAACAGATATCCTCATCATTGGGGGAGGCAGTGCAGGATGCATGGCCGCGATAAGAGCAAACGAACTTTCACCGCAGACAGAGATCTCTATCTGGGAAAAGGGAGATTTTAAATACAGCGGTTCCATTGCCCGCGGCATGGATGCCCTTAATATTGTCTGCCTGCCCAACCTTACCGATCCTGATCTCTATCTGGAAGCGATCAATATCAGCTGTAAAGGGGTGGTTGACGCCAAACCCAGCTATGTGATGGCGGAACGTTCATACGCGCTTTTAAAGAAACTGGAGAGATGGGGCATCCGCTTTATTAAAGGGAAGGACGGCAACTACCGCACACTGCAGTACCATGTAAAGGGGCGATTTCAGACCGCCATGGATGAGCCTGATCTGAAACTCATTTTAGCCGGAAAGGTGGTTGACGCAGGTATCAACATTGTAAACCGTGTCATGAGCATCGGCATTTTAAAAGACAATGACCGTATTGCAGGCAGTGTCGGCCTGAACACCCGTACCGGAGAACTGATTGTCTGCAAGGCCAAATCCGTGCTTCTCTGCTCAGGCGGACAGGCCCGGTTTAATCTGCCCAACAGCGGTTATCTTTACGGCACCTTTGACTATCCCGGCAACTCCGGGGACGGTTATATCACGGGCCTTGACGCAGGCGCCAAATTAACCGGTATGGAGTACTGCTCAGTGGCCAACCTGATAAAAGATGCCTCCATGCCTCTGCTGGCCATTACCGTCACACGGGGCGGAAGGGTGATGGACTGTTTTGAGAATGTCATCATGGAAGGTGCCGTCACCGGTGTCAGTGAGATGAACAGGGCGGCCAATGAAGGGCGCGGACCTTTGCGCATCCGGTTGAAACACCTGCCCGAAGAGACCATACAGGAGATTGAAAATATCCTGTTCACCTGTGAACGTCCGGTCCAGGAGCGTTTTTTTAAAAACAGGCATATCGATTTCAGGGAGCATGATATTGAGCTCTGGCCGACCGAAGTCCAGTTGTGCGGCGGTCACGGCATGTCCGGGATCAGGGTGGATGAGAGGGCCTGGACCGGTGTGCCCGGCCTCTATGCGGCCGGTGATGTGGCCTGCGTGCCCAAACAGCACCTGAGCGGCGCCTTTGTTTTTGGGGAGGTGGCTGCTGAGAATGCACTGGCCTATGTACAATCGTGTGACGACGTTGCCCTGGATGAAGACGCCATAAACGCATTTGAGGCAAAAAGAGATGCCCGCCTGGAAACCTCAGATAAAAATATTGATATCAAGGAGTTTGAATACAAGGTCAGAAGGCTTATCGGTGATTATCTGCCTTCCCCCAAGAATGAATATAAACTGAACCGGTGGTTTGAATGGTCAGATGTTTTCAAAGAAGAGCTGGAAAATGACATTAAAATAACCGATGGACACGATCTTGCCAGACTCTATGAGGCGGAACACATCATCCGGTGTGCAGACTGTTCCGCAGCAGCAGCAATGACCAGAGAAGAGAGCAGGTGGGGAGATGCCCACTTTCGTTCGGATTTCCCAGAAACCGATGATGAACGCTGGTTAAAACATGTGCTGGTGCATATGGACGGCCGACATCAAAAAGTTGTCACCTCTACAGCACCGGTAATCGGTATGGATGACAAGGAGGAAATCCATGAGAATTGATGATAACAGTATACGGGTTGACCGCAGTAAATGCGTTGCATGCGGTATTTGTGTGGACCGCTGTATTATGGATAACCTGCGTCTTTCAATAGCCCCCTGCCGGCAGGTCTGCCCCGTTAATATGAATTGCCAGGGGTATATAAGGCTTATCGCATCCGGCAGAGAGGAACAGGCCCTGGAACATTTAAGGCCCTTTGGTCCGCTGGCCATGCTTATCGCCGACTCCTGCAGTGCGCCTTGTGAAAAGGCATGCGCCAGAAGAAAAAAAGCCGGAAGAAAAGAAGAAGGTGCCGTGCACATCCTGGAACTCAAACGCTATCTGGTGAAAAAATATAAGGATCACCTGAATGAAATAGAGGCGCCGGCAAAGAAAACCAATAAAAAAATAGCCATTATCGGCGCTGGTATCCCCGGACTTGCCGTTGCGGTAAAGGCGGTTCAATCCGGCCACAGGGTGCAGATATTTGAAAAGTTGCCCGATAAAGAGGTTCAAGACGATCTGTTGAAACCTATTGCAGTTTCTCTTCAGCGGGCCGGTGTCTGTTTCAGCAGGGATGCCATTCATCAGACCGGGCTGGATCCTCACTCATTTGACGCGGTGGTTGTGTCACAACTGGATGACGTTCGCTTTATTAACGACCGCACAGAAAAAGAGAACAGCAAACCGGATTTCAATTCACAGACCCATTTTTTATATGATCATCTCTTTTGCTGCGAGAACCCGGACAACCCAAAAAACAGCCCTTTACATCAGATATCCTGTGCATTTGAGACGATGGAGTCGGTAAACCGCTATTTGAACGGGGAACCCATGGACTGGGGGCGCGGTTTCTATACCCAGGATGGTGCTGTAAAAGCCTACACCGCAGATCAAAGAATCGGCAGCGATGTCCAGAGGACACCCAAAGAGGGTTTGAAAGACGGGCTGGATGAAAAGACGGCCGTTGAGCAGGCATCTCGCTGCTTTTCCTGCGGAAGGGCCTTTGAAAAAAACCAGACCTGCTGGTATTGTCTGCCCTGTGAATTGGAGTGCCCGCATGACGCCCTTGAGGTAAGGATTCCCTACCTGGTCAGATGATTCCTTTCGCTTCTGCCTCTCCTTGAAGCCAGACCTGGCCGGCCCTTTAAACCGGAATGGAGATCCTGCTCACAAAAAGCGGGATCTTCATGATTCTTTTTGATATAAACGGATTTCAAATTTGTGCTGTTAATACTGAGGTGCTTTTCTTAACCGCCTGGTAAACCCAAATCCACCATCCAATTTCTGTTTCGCATGCGGGTCATGGGTTGCACCGCCTCACCGGCCTTCA
>JANQML010000051.1 GCA_028280105.1 Desulfobacula sp.
TATCGTTCCCATGCCCATGGGAAATCCTGAAACCGTTGACCTGAAGTCCCTCCGGTTCACCTTTCATACGGACAACGGAATTGTTTCACCCGATTCAGACACCATCAAAGTGATTCGCAACGCCGCAGCCATACTTGAAAATGACGGAATGCAGATAGAAGCGGTTAAACCCGCCGGGATTGAACAGGCCCACGACATCGCACAGGAGCTCTGGGCGGCAGACGGCGGTGCATCCATAGAACGGCTGCTTAAGGAAGCCGGTACCCGAGAACATACCATCCCCTGGCTGGGCATGGCCCCGCCTTTAGAAGCGTCAGAGCTGGATGCATTGATCGTCAGATGGTACCGGTTTCGCAGCACCATGCTCTCTTTTTTCAACCATCATGATCTCATCATCTGCCCGGTCAATGCGTATCCGGCCCAGCCCCACGGAACGTTGGGCAAAGATCTGCAGGCATTCAGCTATACCTCGGCCTATAACCTCACCGGATGGCCGGCAGCCGTGATAAGAGGAGGCACCTCTCATGACGGCCTGCCCATCGGGGTGCAGATTATTGCCAAACCCTGGCGGGAAGATGTGGCACTGGCTGTAGCGGCTCATCTTGAAGAGGCTTTGGGTCCCTTTCCATGCCCCGGGCTGCCCGTTGTGTCTAGTTCATCCTGAAGGTAAAACAATTTCTGATTTATCCGAAATACCGACCCAGGCCGCCTCCTGGCCGAAAAGATGGATGAGATCATGACCGAACCCCGGGATGATGCCTTGGCGTTTTACAAAAAAAAGAGGGAGAGATCCTATGTAATCCTTAAACCCTTCAATAAACTTGATACGGCATCTGCAATTAAAAAAAATTGACGAATTCCTCTTTTTTTATTGAGTTATGCCGACAAACAAAAAGAAAAGGAAATCCGTCAAATTGAATGATGCGTTACCGATAAAAAAATCATACCCAGACTTCAAAGGCAAATCGACAGATCTGCATGGCCGGAATCCGAGATTGGGAAGGAGAGATTACCAGCAGCAAAAACCACGGCGGTAATAATGCCGATGCGTATATCTCCAGAAATCATCTCTTATATAGATTTCTTGTTGCCGGTGCGGCCACAAGTGGATTTCTTCCAACATAATAAGGGGATAATTATACTCGATTTCTCCGAGGGGCAGGGAACGCATTCCGTCTAATTTTCCGGCGATGGTTACTTCCCGTCCCCTTTCATAGATGGCCGGATCCAGATATTGATCGGTCAGTGCCAGAAACCGGCCCTCTGTCTCGTCTGATTTTTTGGGTCTACTGTTAGAATCCGCCGGTTTATGAACGACTTCGATCCGTGTCCCCTCTTTAAGGTTTTCCGTCCGGATAATCTGACCGGACCACAGAACCATATTTCCGGTAAAGGTATCCGGCCGCTCCTTTACTGCCTGAACGCTTGCCTGCTGGTTTACCTGTTGAACCACAGGGTTTGAAATCACACTTGCACAACCGGACAGGATGATAAAGCCGGCAAGAATCAGCAAAGGTTTTAATCTTTTAAATATCATGGTCTACCTCTTTGTTGATGTTATGCTGCAACTTATAATTGAAAATATAATTCCTATCTGGACAGTTGCAATGACACCATCCCTGGCCTCTCTCTTTCCTATGGCGGTTCCGGATGTCCGAAGAAAGGTTAAAACCGCCCACCAGACTCAAAAGCCCGGAATTTTCCCTGCAATTAAAAAAACCGCTTGACTTGTCCATGGGTTCATACTTTACCTTACCCACCAAAGATCAGATTCGGATCGACCGGGCAGGGCAAAAGGATCAGCAGGGTGATCATTGCCAAAACGTGCGGGCAGGTTGGCGTTTCCCGATCCGCCATACTTATAAAGGAGAAAACCATTGAAAATAAGAGAATCAAAAGAATCAGACAAATCCGATATATTCAATATCCACACCCTGGCCTTTGGCAAAAAAGAAGGACCTGAGATTGCCGAACTTGTGGCAGACCTGTTTGACGACCGGACGGCAGATCCCAGCCTCTCCCTTGTTGCCGTTGAAAAGAACCGGTTGATCGGACACATTCTCTTTACCAAAGCCACCCTGTCGGGGCATACCGATTCGGTAAAGATCCAGTTGCTTGCACCGCTGGCCATACGGCCCGAATTCCAGAAAAAAGGGGGTGGCGGACGCCTGATAAAAGAAGGGCTAAAGCGGTTGAAAGCATCCGGAACCCAGCTGGTCTTTGTACTGGGACATCCGGAATACTACCCAAGGTCCGGTTTTAGGCCGGCCGGCGTCCTTGGGTTCAGCGCCCCCTACCCCATCCCGGATGAACATGCTGCGGCCTGGATGGTCCTGGAACTGGTTCCCGGTATGATTGGGAGCGTCCACGGACAGGTCAGATGTTCGGATGGATTAGATCATCCCCGGCATTGGGGGGAATAAACCTCAACGTTGCATAAAAATTTTATCATAAAAGATGAAATTACTTGACTATACAACAAACGCTTTAAATTTAAAGACGCTTTCAAGACTTCATCATAAGTGGGTTCCGCCATTTCATCTTTTTTTACAAATTCTTACCCTTCGGGAAAAGCGCGAAGCTCCCATCTTCTTCGTTCCCAAGGTTTTGCGGTAGAGTACTACAGCGGCAACCTTGGCGCCTTGAAGCTGGAACCTTCACGCTTTTTGCAACGATGAGGTCAATTTCAGGGATTTTCCAATCTTTACGGAAATGGGCAAGATCCGGTAAGATTGAATGGTACAAAATACGAGTTCATTGCATAAAAGAGCAGCACAACAACCGGGCCAAATGGGAATGGACAGAAGGCCCTTCAATGATAATCATGCGTTCCCTGAACAACGGGTATGCCGGTCTTTTCTTCAATGATATTTGCCAGGTCTTTTGCCCCGGTATAGGGGCAGGCCGGCACGGCACCGGCCAGGCAGGAACTTAAATAGATTTTATCCGGTTTGACCCGGGACAATTTCATGGCCATACCGATACTGGGAACGACTGTCCTGCCGGGGCATTGGCACTTGACGAATGCGATCACCTGTGAGGGGGAGTCAAAGGTGCCGTCGCCCTGTGATGCCGCTTTCAGGCAACGCCATTCGCCGGGGCACCCATATCCTTGATCCATATACGATCCGCAACCGATAACGGCTACTTTTTCCATTATTCATCTCCTTTTTTAACGGGCCCCCGCCGGTTTGGTTCCGGTACAAGGACCGGGTCTTTTTCCGGATAAACGCTCTGTTTGAACCGGTTTCTTTGGAGTTAGCAGAATGTATGCCAATGGAGTTTGAATCGAGCTGTTTTAAAATTCATTTTAATTACAAGTCTTTAGGAGGGGGGTGAGATTGAGGTATGGGGCGACTGTCGCATTATGGCGACCTTTTGCGAAAAGGTGGTCGCAATGGTGCGATCCGATGGGAACCCAGGGATGGTGGGGACGGAATATTACAATTTTATTCCAAGCCGGTTGATCCGCCTGAAAAGGGTGCTTTTGTGAATGCCCAGGTCTTTGGCTGCTGCCACCCGGTTAAAATTATTTCGGGCAAGGGCGTCCATGATCTGTTTTACATGGGCCTGCTTCACCGGATCGATGTTGCCGTTTGCACTGCTGCCGGAGCCGGCGGAGAAAAAACCCGGCAGGTGCATCAGTTTGATATATCCCTCGGTGCAGAGAACAAAGGCATGTTCAATGATGTTTTCAAGTTCTCTGATATTGCCTTCAAATTCATAGGACATCAGAGCCTGAAGGACATCCCTGTGGATTCCCTGGATCTGCTTTCCCTTTAATATGTTCAGCTTATGGATGAATCGGTCCACAAGCAAGGGCACATCTTCCATGCGCTGCCGCAAAGGCGGCAGGGTTAACCGGATGACGTTGATTCTGTAAAACAGATCCTGCCTGAACTTATTCTGCTGTACCAGATCGGATAGATTTTTATTGGTTGCAGCAATAATTCTGACATTGGTTTTTTCTTTTTTCAGACCGCCAAGCGGCGTGAATTCGTGTTCCTGAAGCACCCGAAGCAGGCTGACCTGGAACGCCGGGCTGGTATCGCCGATTTCATCTAAAAAGATGGTCCCGCCATCGGCTAGAGCAAACTGGCCGGGTTTGTCTGTGGCGGCATGGGTAAAAGCCCCTTTTTTGTATCCGAACAATTCAGACTCAAGCAGGGTATCGGGAAGGGCACCGCAATTGATGGCGATAAAGGGGTTTGCCTTTCTGTGGCTGATATTGTGTATGGCTCTGGCCATCAGTTCTTTTCCCGTTCCGGTCTCCCCTTCTATGAGCACGGAGGAATCAGATTCGGATATCTGGGGAAGGATATTAAAAATACTCTTCATGGCATCAGAGGCACTGACAATATCTTCGACTTCGATCCGGGTGTTTAGTTCTTTTCTTAATTCTTCAACCAGGGAATGATCCCTGAATGTTTCAACCCCGCCGATGACATCCCCGTTTTTATCGATCAATAAAGAGGTGGACGCGGTAATGGGTATTTTTTTTTGGTCTGAATTGATAATGTAGGCCGATGTGCTGATAAAGGGTTTGCCCTCTTCCATTGTCTTTTTCAAAGCACATTCCTGCTCACACATGTTGGACCGGAAAACCTCCCAGCAATGTCTGCCCACGGCATCATTTTTACAGATACCGGTGATCTCCTCTGCCGCACGGTTGAAAGAGGTGATCTCCCAATTGTAATCAATGGTGAATACACCGTCTGAAATGCAGTCAAGGATGACTTTTGTGGTTTCCCCGGTAAGCGGGCCAAACATATTCGAGTTGATCATTTTAACTCAGTTACCTGTCTGTTTTTTTCCAAAGCCGTGATGATTCGATTCTCTCCTGCAGCTCTCTCACATTCTTTTGTGGAGGAGTCGCATTTTAGCAAATGTGTCTGTGTTTTAAAAGGGCATCTCTTTTCAAATAACCGGACGAGAGTTTCCATATAGCATTTAAAGCAATGCATATGCCAGTTTGTTCGGGAATAAGCTTGTTTTTGTTAAGATGTTGTTTTAAATCTGTTTTAGTTCGACAATGTGCTGACTCCCTGTGGCCGCAAAGACCGGTTTCCGGTTTTCAGGAAAGGGGGGAATCGGGGATGGTCGCATTTTTGCAGCTTTGTTTTTTCCCCTGCAATCCGGTTCCGTATGTGGGCTTTGCTGCCGGAAAAGCAGGGGTATTTTCAACCAGGAATTGACTTTAACCGCTTCAAGGGGTAAATTATTGGAATACGACACAACCATGGATGAGTTCATTCATTAAAGTAACAATTTGTTACTTAAGAAGGATTAAATTAAATTCGGGTATTGGGAATCACAGCCCCATTGGTACCGGCCAAAATAGATATCAAAAACAGTTTTACCTGCTATCATGACACATAAAAAAGAAAATCCATACATCGGTTTTGAGCAGGGGCCCATCCGTCCCCCCAGTGAAGCGTATAGCCTTTTAATCCGGCTCACCAGAAATTGTCCCTGGAATCATTGCACATTTTGTCGAATTTATAAGCAAAAAAAATTTTCCGTCCGTCCGGTTGAAAACATCATCCGGGATATTGACCTGATTAAAGTCTATACCGATCGCATCGCTCAGATCGTCAAACCAGGGGGATTTGCAGATAAGGACGTTATTTCAGCGCTTTATAACAGCTTTGATGAAAAGGACAGGGTGGCGTTTAATGCGGCCATGAACTGGTATGCATCGGGAATGAGGTCTGTTTTTCTGCAGGATGCCAACTCGTTGATCATGAAACCGTCGGATCTGATCCATATTCTCCAACATATCCGGGCATGCTTTCCGGATGTTGACAGGATCACCTCCTATGCCCGAAGTCACACCATTGTCCGAATCAAGGCAGCGGATCTGAAGCAGATGGCCGACAGCGGACTCAACCGGATTCACATCGGTATGGAAACGGGATCGGATACGGTCTTGAAACGGATCAAAAAAGGGGTGGACAAAGCCACACAGATAAAAGCCGGCCTTAAAGTCAAACAAGCCGGTATGGAGTTATCCGAATATGTAATGCCCGGTCTGGGCGGAATCGATTATTCTGTTGAACACGCCCTGGAAACGGCGTCTGCCCTGAACAGCATCAACCCGGATTTTATCAGACTCCGGACCCTGGCCGTTACCAATGGTACGGCTCTGGCTGTGGAGGCAAGACGGGGAACCTTTGAGAAACCCACCGATGTCATGATGGCAAAGGAGATCCGCCTGTTTATCGAAAGTCTGGACGGCATTACATCCACCATAAAAAGCGATCATATTCTGAACCTGTTTGAGACCATTAACGGCAAATTTCCTGAAGATAAAAACCGCTTGATCGGTATTATCGACAGCTTTTTTGAATTGACCCCGGAAGACCAGGTCCTCTACCAGGTCGGCCGGCGGATGGGTTTTTTCAAAGGACCTGAGGATATGCCGGACAGCCCCCATCTGGAACGGGTCAAACAGGCGTGTGCCCAGTACAATGTCTCAGCACAAAACGTGGATACGGTAATTAATGAACTGATGAGCCGGTTTGTCTGATCCGCACGCCCTCTATATCCATATTCCGTTTTGTATCCGAAAATGCGATTACTGCGATTTTTATTCAAGCACTGACCGGGCATTGATCCCGGATTTTATTCAGGCGCTGTTAAAAGAGATTGACCGGTTTCCTTTATCTCAACCGCTTCGTATTGATACGGTTTATTTTGGCGGCGGCACCCCTTCTGTTTTATCTCCCGGCCAGATTCATGCCGTTTTGAACGGGATACATAAAAAATTTCATCTTGCCCATCAAAAGGAAATCACCCTTGAAGCCAATCCCGGCACCGTTAATCTTGAAAAGTTGACGGATTTTTATTCTTTGGGGATTAACCGTTTAAGTCTCGGGATACAATCCTTTGACGATGAAAAACTCATTGGGCTGAGCCGGATTCATACGAGACAACAAGCTGTGGATGCCATTGTAAACAGCAGGCGGGCCGGGTTTGAAAATGTCGGTATCGACTTGATGTACGGGGTGCCGAATGAATCAACATCAATGTGGCAGTCAGACCTGAACCGGGCCGTCTCTTTTTCACCCGCCCATATCTCATGCTATATGCTGACCGTTGAACCGTTTACGGTACTCCATGACCGGATCGCAGCAGGCCGGGCACCGGCACCTTGCGGATCAGACCAGATTCAACTGTTTGAACATACCGTTGCCTTTTTAACCCGGGCCGGGTATGAGCATTATGAAATATCGAATTTTGCAAAGGGAAAAGAGAACCGCTCCCGTCACAATTCCGCCTATTGGCGGCACAAAGCGTATTTGGGACTCGGCCCGTCCGCCCATTCCTTTGACGGCAGAAACCGGTCCTGGAATCATTCGGATATATCCCTTTACATTGAATCCCTTTTTAGCGGAAAAGATGCCGTGGCAGAAACAGAAGTCCTGTCGTCAAGTCAGCAGATGACGGAAACCGTTATGACCGGGCTTCGAACAAAAGAGGGAATTGATACCCTTGCTTTTAAGAACCGGTTTGGCGTCTCTTTTTTAAACCTTTTCGGACCGGTCATCACCAGGGTCCGGGACAATGGATACGGCACGATCACAAACAACCGGTTTACCTTGAATTTAAAGGGGCAGACCCGGCTGAATCATATTGTCCGGGAATGTGTCGATTTGATCGACTAAAGGCCACCTCAATATTAGAGGCACCCTAAAGATCCGGGCTGTCTAATCCGTTCGTCTGAGCCGGCGTGTATCCCCCACCCGAATGGTCCGGTTGACGGAATCAAAGTACTCGATCAAAGGGATAATATATTTTCTTGAGATACCGGTCATCTCTTTGAATTCCGGAGTGGTGATGCTTTCATTTTTCTTTAAAAATGCAATCAGATCATTCTCCAGTTCAGCGATGGCCTGTTTACTGAAATAGAGATCATCTTTGGTTTTTACGATCAGGTCCTCGTTGAGCATCATGTGAAGGACATCGGTTGCATTCTTTTTATCGATGTCAAGGTCCTGGCAGATGGTTCTGAAAAATGGGGGGGTGAGGCCGGACGCGTTATAAATGCTGAGGATTTTTTCTTTGATTTCATGCTGGTCCACCTGGAGTGCCACCTTGTGGGTCGTGAGTTTGACAATGTTTTTATCCTGTACAATCAGATTCTCTTTTGCCAGTTTGGTAAACAGCACATTAAAAAAACGGGCATCATCAATATATTGGAATTTGGATTTCAGCTCCTGGGTCGGCATCCCTTCTTTTAATGGATTTTCTTCATGATAGGCGCCTATCTTTTCAAGTATCTTCTCCTTGAATCGGTTGAAGAAGCCGCCGCTGACATAGTGCTGTTTTTCCTTGTCCGTGAGAATGATCTCCTGTTTTGCCAGAAGCCTTTGAAGGGTCTGGCCTAATTTTTTATCCGGGATATTGGTCATGACCCGCATATGGCTGTAAGATAATCCCCGGTATCCTTTCAGGGCTAAAAAGAAGAGAAGCGTCTGTTCATTGTCTTCAAGCAGCAGGTTTTCAAGTCCCTGGATGACGGCCGGGTCAAATAGCTTGTGCTTCTGGGATGCCGGATTGAGAATATTTCCGCCGCCAATGGTTTTTACAGGGGAGTAACTGCGGATCACAAACCGGTCGTCTTTAATCAGGCATACAGGCGTTTCCAGGCGAAACTGGGCTAAGGCCTCTTCTCCGGGTAACACCTCTTTTTTATCCAGCAGGATCAGATACCCCAGTATTTCGCTGGTGCCGGAATGAAACCGGATCCGGGTCCGGTTTTTAAGGGGTTTTGTGTTGCTCTTTAAATAGAGAAACTGCGTGTCCACCATGTAACTTTCGATCAATGTTCCGGGTGTGGACAGGATATCTCCCCGGTTGACAGATGCTTTATCCAGCCCCTGGAAATTGATCGCCGTCCGTGTTCCTGCCCCGGCATTGTCCACACCGGATGAATGGACCTGGATACCCCGGACCTTTGATGTAATCCTCCGGGGGTAGACCATGATCTCCTCTCCCACATCAATGGTTCCCGATGTGAGGGTGCCGGTGATCACCGTCCCAAAGCCTTTCATGGAAAATACCCGGTCCACGGGCAGCCGGAAAATGGAGGAAAATTTCCTGGGCGGCAGCTTGGAGCAGATCTCTTCCAATGTGGCAATAAATCTATCCAGTCCCTGGCCTGTGGCAGAGGAGACCGGGACAATCGGGAAATCTTCGAGAAACGTATTGGTGATAAAATCCTTTGTATCATCCATGGCCAGCTCAAGCAGATCTTCATCCACCATGTCGGTCTTTGTCATGGCCACCATGCCGTGACGAATTCCCATGAGTTCACAAATTTCCATATGCTCCCGGGTTTGAGGCATCACCCCTTCATCAGCAGCGATAACCATTACTACCACATCAATACCGGAAGAGCCGGCCACCATGTTCTTTACAAATTTTTCGTGGCCGGGCATATCCACGATACCGATCTGCTGGCCGTTGGGAAGGTCGAGGGAGGCAAAGCCCAGTTCAATGGTTATGCCCCGTTCTTTTTCCTCTTTCAGCCGGTCGGTTTCTATTCCGGTTAATGCTTTGACAAGACTGGTTTTACCGTGATCAATATGGCCCGCCGTTCCCAAGATGATATTTTTTTCCAATTGAATCCTTTCTCCGGGTAAAAATGATTAGGTTAGTTCCTGTTTCTGAACATGGCCAAGCCATATGCGAGTCCCACAAGGCCCACACCGATTAAGGCTCCGTGGAAGACTTCCCATTCCGGTTTGAAGAGCCGGGTTAAAAAGATGCCGAAAACCAGGCCTAGAATGAGCCGGACAATAAATACTAAGAGTGTGTTCATTTTACTCCTCTGGTTCAATATATGTAACCCGATATATGTGACCCGAAATAATAGTCAAACACCGGATCAAGGTCAATCTAAAATATTTGCTTTAATGTTTTTGCAAATAAAAAGGGTTGATAAATCAATTTAGTTTTGATACTTATGTACCGTTTTTTTTTGCGGTGGGTGTAGCTCAGTTGGTAGAGCACTAGGTTGTGGCCCTGGTTGCCGCGGGTTCAAATCCCGTCACTCACCCCATTTTAAACAAGTAAATTCAGATAGTTAGACTATTTAAGGCGGCCTGATAGCTTTATCAATACTTTATCAGGTCGCTTTTGTACTTTTGGGCGGTTATCGAAGCCTTATATACCTTTTTCATTTAAGTCTGATGCATGGCATATTCATCCAAAAGACGGCGTATCATTTTTTGATATTGGGTATTGTGCTTTTTAGCTTCTTTTTTGAAAAAATCGACACTGACCTTACTTAAAGCAATCGTTACTTTAACTGTTTCGTCTTTGAGTGCCAATTCTTCTGGTGATGGAAGAAAGTCAGGCACAATTTTTACATTGCCCATTGGCTCATCGGTGTATTTTATTTTCTTTTTCATAGATTTTTTTACCTTTCCGCCAATATCCGGCGCCAAATATTCTAATTCTATTGGAACGATAGGTGAACCTTACCGTCAATATCCCTTCTGAAACCTGGCCCAAGCAATAGAACCTTTTCTCATCAATGCTATGGTCAAGATCTTCAAGAATGATACGGTTGCTGTCCAAAAAAGCTAGCTGTGCAAAAGCAAACGATACACCATGCTTTTTCTGGTTAGCTTTGTCTTTGTTCTCATCCCATTCGAAATCAGTTTTATTAGCCATGAAACAAATGTAAAATTAAAGTGGATGGTTGTCAATATATTTATATGGTTAAATATATGTATATTGTTGGATTAGGTTTGACGGTTTGATAGTTTTATCAAACTTTTTTGAGGTCGTTTTTGAATCTTCTGGACTGCTTTTGTTGCGGTTAAAGCTTCATTTATATCCGGCAGCATATACCGTTTAAATGCATCGGAAACATGTCCGGTTGCTCCGCGTTGAATTTGTTCCGGGGTTAATTCTTTCCCAAGGGCTGTAACAGTTGAATGTTTTGTGCCGCCATATAAATCAACGTTTTCTATCCCTAAATTTTTACAGGCTCGATTCCACCATAATCTGAATTGTTTTTGACCGAACCGAGTACCCGCTTTAACGCCTGATTTTGTCTTTACATGTCTAAAAAAATACATGTCCGGTATACCTTTAGGACCACGGATTTCTCGTATTAGCTTAACGTGTTCATCCAACAGGTGTATAAATTTGGGAATCCCTTCTTTGGGTTCTGGGAAAAGAATCCATTTTTCGTTTAGGTTTATATGGCCTTCTTTTACATTGAGCATTTCTCCCGGCCGAACCTTGGGATACATTGATAGCAGTTTAATGCCAAGCCAGATCCTTGGATTGATGTGATAAGTAAGGCGTTTAATTTCATCTAAAATGTCTGCCTGATCTTCCATAGATACAATGTTACGCCAGGAAAGTTTGAAATTTATTTCCGGAAACTCAGGCATTTCAAGACCGGATCTTCGCTTTTCTCTCCGTACAATCCATCGCCAGAAATTATGTAATACCGTTAGATAGTTTTTCTTGGTTTTGTTTACAACGGAAAGGTTATCGAAAAAGTCTTCAATTTCAGATTCGGCGATATCTTTTATTTGAAAAGTGTCCCATTTTTCTCCGGCTGTTTTTAGAACTCTGGCGATATGCCTTATTTGTTTTGTGCTGATCTTTTTTCGCTTTTTGTGGGCAAGGAACTTTTTACGTAAAGAATAGAATGAAAGGGGTTGGTCCTTTGCCCATTCTCTTTGATCAAACTGCCCATTGTCGGTTTGCACTCGTAAATATGTTAGATGTCGTTCAGCCTCAATAACAGTTTTAAATCTTTTGGTGTGTTCTGTACCAAAACGCACCATACAATTGCTATTCCAAACTAATTCAGGATGGTCAGGGCAAGTAAGAATCCCACGACCCTCTACGTATTTTAGACTTTTACCGCATTCGAAACATTTTTGGCTGGTATAAATGGAACCTTTCATACAAAAATCCCCAATGAAATCATTGTATGAATTTTTAATATTTGGATTCGAAAAAGTCAATTTATCAACTTCAACAAAAGGTTAAAGCCGAATAATATTCGGTGCCGATTGGTTAAAAATGTTAGTTTGAGGCTGGCGCCGGGTTGGATCTGTGATGTAAACCGACCAAAACTTAAAAGTCTGACGTACAAAATTCTGTTTTTGGAGATTTGGGCCGAATACATAAAAAACTTATCCAAATTGATTTAATTTGGGACGCAAGCTGAAATTATAAACCTTACAATCTGACCAGATGTCCAAACCTAAAGCAGTGCCGAAGTGCAGGACTGTCTCCGGCTGGATATG
>JANQML010000053.1 GCA_028280105.1 Desulfobacula sp.
CTTATGATGAAGTCTTGAAAGCGTCTTTAAATTCAAAGCTTTTGTTGTATCGTCAAGTGATTTCATCTTTTATGATAAAATTTTTATGCAACGTTGAGGATAATTCTCTCAGAATATTATCCATGTCCCATCAAGGGTAGGTATCCGCTTCAGGAAGACTTGTTTGATGCGTAAAAAAAAACAACATGCCGTGGGAAAACCGGATAAAAGGGTCCCCATATCTAAAACCAAGCTATTGCATTTAAGGATTAATAAACAAAAACAGGAGGGTTTCCCTGTATTGAAGTATTGGGATTATTGTTTTTTAAAGGCCAGGCGTTCACTGATTTTTGCCGCTTTTTCACTGTCGACAAATGACAGGATCTGGGAGGCAGACGCTTCCCGCATCCTTAAAAAAATTTCCTGGGCAACCTCAAGGTTTAAGGTGTTTACGATGGCTGCGGCATCTTTGGGCTTCATGCCTGCGTAGACCTTTACCAGGCGTCCAATGGTCGCTTCATAGGCGGCTTCTTCGTCCAGCTGCCGTTGTGTTTTTTTTCTGTCCAGAAGCGCCATATCCTCTTCAATCTGCTTTTTTAATGCCTGCAGGTTTTCCATCTTCTCGTCAAGCTGTTGCTCAAACATTTCCAGTTGTTTTTTCTCTTCCAGCATGGCTTTATGCTCTCTTTCCACCTGGGTTCTTTTTTCTTCAAGCCCCCGTAATACGACTTTGGCGGGATCCGGGCATTCCGGGCATTCCGGGCAGGGATTGTCTGCCTCTTCCTGTGCGGCTTCGTCATCATCTGATGCAAAAACAGTATCTGTCAGGCCCGGCACTGGAACGGGCGGAAGAGAGGCGGAGAAAAATCCATCATTAATGATACTCAGGCACCACCCCATCAACAGCACGGCCATTATTTTATATGTTCTTTTCATGGCATTTTTATCTCTTCTTTTTTCCGGGCCTCAAGCGTTCTGATTTTCCTTGCCGTCTTCAGAATCGAGATCTCGTCCAGTTCTTTTTGTTCCATCTGAAGCATCTCCCGGGTGTACGCATCTCTTAATTTTTCTTCATACAATTCCATGGTCCGTTTTTTCACACTCTTTTTTTTGAGTTCCAGCAGTTTTTTCTGCAACACGGTTTCCAGTTGAGCTTTTTTTACTTTTTCCTGTTCAATGCCGGTTTCAATCACCGTCAGGTATTGATGATATTGACGAAACTGTGATGCCGGCACCCCTTTTGTAACCATATCCTCCATGGAGTCGGCCTGCTGATCCCAGGTCTGTTCCAACTCAACAATCTGCTGCCGGCAATTTTCAACATCCAGATGGGCCCTGGCTGTCTTTTGCCGCGCCACCTTTTCCTGGTACGCTCTGTATTTCAGCAGGGGGTGCAGTTTAAACTTAAATTTTTTCACAGCATATTGGTTCCCAATGGACTATTTTCTAACCTTTATTCCAAGTGCCGACCGCAACCCTGCCACACTCTTTTCCATGTCCCTCTTCCGATGCATATCCTGCCTTAAAAACTGTATAATTCCGGGCATCAGCTTCTTGGCTTCGTCCACGTCCGGATCAGATCCGTCTACGTATGCACCAATGGTGATCATATCTTCGGCACTGCGATAGGCAGACATGACATTGACGGCTTTATCCCGGAGCACCATATGTTCTTTCTGGCTGACATCCCGCATCACCCTTGAAACACTGGCCAGAATATCGATGGCCGGGTAATGGCCCCGACTGGCAATATCCCTGGACAGGACAATATGGCCGTCAACAATGGATCGAACCGTATCTCCCACCGGATCATTCATATCGTCCCCTTCCACCAGGACCGTGTAAATCCCTGTAATCGACCCCTTGTTTTCCACATTGCCGGCCCGTTCCAAAAGGACCGGAACCTGGACGAAAAAAGAGGGGGTGTACCCCCGCGAGGTGGGGGGCTCACCCGCAGCCAGACCGACATCCCGGGAAGACATGGCAAAGCGGGTAATGGAATCCACCATCAGCAGCACATCTTTTCCCTGATCCCTGAAGAACTCTGCAATGGTGGTGGCAAGATAGACTCCCCTGATCCTGACAAGCGGCGGTGAATCCGAGGTGGCGGCGACAACAACCGATTTTTTAAGCCCTTCTTCGCCCAGGGTTTCATTGATAAAATCCTTTACCTCCCTGCCCCGTTCCCCAATGAGTCCGATGACGATAACATCGGCATTGGTATGTTTGGTCATCATACCCATCAGCACGCTTTTGCCCACACCTGAGCCTGCCATGATACTGACGCGCTGCCCCTTACCCAGGGTTATCATGCTGTTGATGGCGGCCACCCCCACATCCAGAGGGTCTTTGATCGGTTCCCTTTCCATGGGGCCCACAGGCTTGTTATATAAATTGTATTCATGGGTATATTTGATGGGCCCCTTGCCGTCAATCACCTCTCCCATCCCGTCGAACACCCTGCCCAGCATCTGGTCGGAAACCCCGACCACCGGTGAGGATGCAAGGGGAATGATCCGGCTGCCCAGGCTGATCCCCCGGATATCCCCATAGGGCATGAACAGGGCTTTTTCACCTTTAAACCCGACGACTTCAGCCTTTATTTCCCGCCCCTGATCATTCATGATACTGCACAGACTGCCGATCCCCAGACCGAGGCTGTCGCCTTCGGCAATCATTCCCACCACCTGGGAAACCCGCCCCTGGGGATGGATCAATGCAGCGTTGTCAATGGCTGAAACATATTTGCTAAAATCAATTTTTGACAGGTGTTCCAACGCTTTTAAACCTTTCCGGCATGTTTAACCGCATCAAAAATGGCCTGCAGCCGTGTTTCAATATCTGTGGAAACAGCACCCGTATTTGTTTCAATCCGGCATCCCCCCTGTTTTACGGACGGGTCGGACTGGACGGAAACCGAATTCAATGATTCGATCCGTTCAAAAAACTGATCTTTTATCATTTCAATATATTCGTAATCTTCAGATGATACGTTTAACACCACTTCCTCGGGTTGAACCAGATGTTTCAATGCATCCAGCACCATGGGTTTGACGATCTCTTCATCCATTTCAACTTTAGCCATCACGGCCTTTTGGGCAATCCGGCAGATCAGGTCAATGATCCGTTCCTCATAGGTATCCACCAAAGCGGTTAGTGTCCGGTCGGCTGCGGCCAGGGTCTCTTCCAGTGAATTTAAAATTTGGGTTGCGGCCTTTTGGGCTTCCAGGGTTCCTTTCTCTTCTCCCTCTTTAAACCCCTGTTCAAAGCCCTGGGTTTTCCCCTGTTCGATTCCGTCCTCTATCCCCTGTGCCAGTCCTTTTTCTTCTCCACGCTTAATCCCTTGGGCACGGCCCTGTTCAAATCCTTTTTCCGTTCCCTCTTTAACCCCCTTTTCAAATCCTTCCCGGTATCCGGCCTGTTCGGCTGTTTCAGCCGGTTCGATTTCATCTTCAGCTTCTGCATCCTGATCCGGCTGTTCCGAATGCTCTATAATCGGTTCCGGCAGCGGTTCTTTTTTTTTAATCAAAGGATTAAATGTGACTTCTTCTTTTTTTTCAGATGCGTTATAGAGCGCTTCAAAACCCGGCACCTCCTCACCCCCGAATGCGGGAGCGTCTATCAATAACTTGAACCGGCCGAAATCCGGTTCCCTGCCTTCTGTCTCGTGGGAGAGTTCATCGTCAAAACTCTCCAGGGAATTAACGGCCAGCGGTTTGAATTCATCTGATTCCGGTTTAGACAAGGACATCGTCTTTTCCTTTACCCAATGTTATGGTGCCGTCAGCCTCAAGTTCCTTGGCCGCCCGGACAACCGCCTGCTGGGCCTCTTCAACCTCAGCCAGACGCACCGGCCCCATGGCCTCAAGATCATCTTTAAGCATCTCTCCGGCTCTCTGGGAGAGATTGGAAAAAATCTTTTCTTTCATCTCATCGGTTGCCGTCTTAAGGGCAAATGTCAGTTGCTGACCCTCAACCTTTTTAAGAATCTCTCTCATGGCCGTATCGTCAATACCGGTCAGATCCTCAAATACGAACATCAGGTTCCTGATGTCATTGGCCATCTCCGGGTTATCCTCTTCGACAAACTCCATGACGGCATCCTCGGTCGACTTATCCACTCCGTTGATGATATCCACCAGCACCTGCAGCCCGCCGGCTTTACCTCCCGGGCCAACCGCGCCGGAAAGCTCTATTTTAAGGGCCCGGTCAACATCCCGGACTACATCTTCGGAGATCTGTCCCAGTCTTGCAATTCTCATGGCGATATCTCCCTTCAGTTCTTCAGGCAGTGTCATGAGGATCTCAGAGGATATTTCAGACGGCATGTGAGCCAGAATCATGGCAATGGTCTGGGGATGCTCCCCCTCCACATAACCGGCCAGGGTTCCCACATTCACATTCCGGCTCCAGATAAAGGGCTTGTCCTGTTTCTTCTTTTCAAGGTCTTCCAGAACCGCTTTGGCATCCTTTTCATCCAATGTTTTTCGGACAATGTTTTTAATGAACCGATCACTTTCAACAATCATCTTGGACTCACCTTCAAACATATCGACAAAATCCAGGGAGACAGCCTTGAGCATTTCAGGAGTAATATGGTCGATCATGGACATTTCAAATGCCACCTCACTGATCTCCATTTCATTCATTCTTTCAAAGACCTCAGTGGCATACTCTTCACCCATTGCCATCAAAAATATGGCCGCTTTCCTCGGTCCCGGAATATTACCCGGATCCAACACATCATTCATCGGCTTCCTCCTCGTTTTCGCTAATCCAGCCCTTCAGGATATTAACGGTTTTATTCAGGTCTTTTCGGGCATAATAGGCAGCCTTTTCATTAACAGACATATTTTCAAGGTAAGAGGCTCTCTCCGCCGGGCTCATCTGTTTGACAAACTCGGCTTTCTGTTCCGGTGTCATCAGCTCCAGGTATTCCTTTTGCTGATTTCCATCCATCTCTATAAATTTAAGTTCTTTATCCTCATCTTCAAGCATCTCCAGATCTTCCGGCGACGGCAAGGCTTCCTGTTCCACGGTCACACGGATATCTCTAACCGTCTTGATGATGGGCCGGATCACCAGCAGGAAGAGCGCAATGACCAGCAGCAGATTGGCAATCAACCGGCCATACTCTTTCTGATAGGCCCGCCAGCCGACAATTTGGGGTTCCTGATCCATGTCTTCAATGGATGCAAAGGGAAAACACTCCATGGAGACCTGATCCGAGCGTTCCTCATTGTATCCCATGGCCTTGATCACAATATCCTCAAACTGCCTCATCTCCTCGTCCGACCGGGGGATATAGACCCGGGTTCTGTTTCCGCTCTCATCGGTTCTGTATTCGTATCTTCCATCCACCACAGCAGCCACGGATAACCGGTTCAATACCGCCATGGGCTTTTCAACCGCCCGCATCCGCCGGCTGATTTCATAGTTAAACGTGTCATCGCTTTTATTGACCCGCTCCTCACCCTGCTCTCCGGCCAGTTCATCTTCTCCCACAATGGGATTCACCGTGGAGGGGATGGGTATCTCTTCAGTCAATGCAACAATTTTTTCAGCCCTGTTTTTCCGACTGCGAACAAATTCCCCGCCCCGTTCAAACGGATCATATATCTCTTCATTCATATCATCTTTTGAAAAATCCATCTCAGATGTGACACGAACGATCGCCTTGTCTTTTCCCACAATCCGCTCAAGCATGGTCTGAATCCGCTTGGTCAGGTTCTCCTCAAACCGGACCTTATACTGATACTGGGCATCGGCAAGGTTTTTTGCATTAATTCTCGCCTCTTCTTCTTCAGACTTGCCTTCGAATAAAATGCGGCCCGCCGTATCCACGATGGTGACCAGTTCAGGTGTCAGATCCTGTATGGAACTTGCAACAAGGTGCGCAATGGATGCGACTTTTTCCCTTTCAAGATCCGAGTTGAGTTCAAGAAGGATGGAAGCGGACGGCTTTTTCACCTCTTCCACAAAGACCGATTCTTTGGGCATGACAATCATGACCCGTGCCGACTTGACCTCGTCAAAGGCGGATATGGTCCTGGAAAGCTCTCCCTGGAGTGCTCGTTTTTTATTTATTTTCTGAACAAACTCAGTGGTTCCGAATTCCGTTTTATCGAAAATTTCATATCCGACCCCCCCGCCTTTGGGAATCCCTTCTCCGGCCATGGTCAGCCTGACCTCGTAAACCAGGGATTCGGGCACAATAATGGTTGTGCCGTCTCCGGTCAACCGGTACGGCGTATTGGTCTCCTTGAGCTTTTCCACCACCAGTGCCGCATCTTCTTTTGTCAAACCGGAATAAGCGGTTTTGAACGGGGTTTTGTTCGTCCAGATAAACAGGGTGGTAAACCCAGCAACCGTGATCAAGGCCAACAGCCCAAGTGCGATTTTTCTGGGCAGCGGCATCTCTTTGAATGTGGTAATTATTCGTTCGACAACAGGATTCATACCCCTAAATCACTCCATTTCTTAACGATGTTATATCTGCATACGCCGGATTTCATTGTAAGCTGCCATCACTTTATTCCTGGTCTGGGCAAGAATCTTAAGCGAGGTGCTGGCCTTTCCGATGGTCAGCATCCCCTCGTGGATACCCATCTCGCCCTTAATCACCTTTTCAATTGCATCATCCGCCCTGTGCTGGTTGCTGTTTACATCTTCAACCGCTGCCTTGATCCGATTGGCAAATTCGGGATTTTTCCGCCCGATTCTCTCCGGTATGGTTTCCGTATCGACAGAGATTCTGTTTATGCCATTAATACCATCCATGATCTTCTCCTGTTTTTTAATTTGTCACCATATTATTTGCCTATCTCAAGCGCTTTTAAAACCAGATCTTTTGTTACGGATAATGCCGTCGTGCTCGCTTCATAGCTTCTCTTGGCCACCAGCATATCGGCAATTTCAGTCAGATGATCCACATTGGGCATCTGTACATACCCGGTATCCAGGTCTGCATCCGGATGGGACGGGTTGTATTCAAGCCTGAAATTTTCCTGGGATTCGATCACCTGGTCGACCTTGACCCCGGTGCCTTTATCCGGCTTAATATCCGTATTCATTTCAATGGGCGACAACTCAATCCCATAGGATTGTCTTTTTAACCGGTTTTTTTCCAGCACGCTTTTGAACGAGTCAATATCATCGCCCTTAAACACGACCATCTTTCTTTTATAGGGTCCGCCTTCTTCCGTACGGGTGGTATCCACATTGGCCAGGTTTTCGGCGATTACGTTCAGCTTATGCCGGTGAGCGGCCAGACCGGTTCCGCTGATCTTGGTTGCATTTAATAAATCCATAAATCACTTTCCTCCTTCATTGATCGCATACCGGAGTCTTTTCATTTTCCGGAGCAACAATTCCGTTGTTGTCCGGTATTTAATATTATTCTCAGTCAGATCAACCATCCCCCGGTCGATTTTCACAGAATCCAAACGGTGAATATCTGCGGAATCGATATCTTCTGTACCATATCCGCCAGTTATTTTCGCTCGATCAACAGGAAAACGAGTGTTGAAGATCGTATCCGTATCGTTCGGTTCCGTGTCTGCCATAGCTTTTTTAAGCATCTGATTGAAATCGAGATCTGCGGGAGGATATCCAGTCGCATCCATATCATCAATACCAGAGACAATAAAACGGTCTCTTTCTGTCGTGCGGTCCAGCGCCTTGGAAGCCACTTTAGCGGCGTGACCGGAAATTTTCAAACCTGACATTTTTCCCCTCAATTTACCAACTTAATTATTGGATTATAGAATCGTTATAGTTGGGAGAAATGCAAGTTATATGCCGAAAACGGCTCAGCCTCTTTCTTTATATTCGTTGAGTTTGTTTCGCAGGGTCCGGACACTGATCCCCAGAATTTTTGCAGCATGGGTTCGATTGCCTTCGGTCTGATCAAGGGTTTTGAAGATCATCTTCTCTTCCATCTCCCTGAGGGAGCTGGGTTCAGGGCTGCTGCCTTTCGGATCAAATGTTTCCGCAGGTTCACCTTGCAGATCCGCCTTGTCGATCATCAGGTCATTCGGATCGATAAACTCTGAATTGGCGAGCAGAACGGCGCGATGAACGATATTCTCAAGTTCTCTGACGTTTCCTGAAAACGGATGACGGTTTAATAACGAAACCGCCTGCTTTGTCATTCCTTTGACATTCCGGCCGTCAATTTTACAATATTTTTTTACAAAATAATCACAGAGCAGTTCCAGATCCGAGCCGCGTCCCCTTAACGGCGGGATCACAAGGGGAATCGTGTTCAGCCGGTAATAAAGGTCTTCTCTGAAAAGCCCTTTTTCAACCGCCTTCTTGGCATCCCTGTTGGTTGTTGCAACCACCCTGACGTCAACCTCAACCGGTTCAACACCCCCTACCCGGTCCACCATTTTCTCCTGAAGCACTCTCAGCAGTTTGGCCTGTAAATGAAACTGCATCTCCGTAATTTCATCTAAGAAAAGCGTGCCCTGGTCAGCCAACTCAAACTTGCCGATTTTTCTTGCGATCGCACCGGTAAACGCCCCTTTTTCATGACCAAAAAGTTCACTTTCCAGAAGATTTTCAGGTAATGCAGCGCAATTGACGGCAATAAAAGGATGGTCGGACCGGCCTGATTTTTCGTGGATATATTTGGCAAACAACTCTTTCCCGGTTCCGCTCTCGCCCTGAATCAGGACCGAAGCACTTGAATCTGCCACCCGTTTTGCCAAATCGAGCAGTTTCGTCATTCCGGGATCTTTTGTAACGATCTCAACGGTTTTATTCTTTTTCCGATCCAGCTTTTTTATCTTTTGTTTCCGAAGGATCATGGTTACGGCCCGTTTGGCACATAACTCCAGCTGCTCGAGCTGCACCGGTTTTACCAGGTAATCCATGGCCCCCAGCGCCATCAGGTTCAACGCATGGTCCATGACCGGTTCTTCAGATAACAAAACCGTCTGGCACAAAATATTTTTCCGGGTGATTGATTTAAGAAGATCCGCTGCGGAAAAACCGGGTGTTGCTAAATCGGCAATCACCAGAGCGGTTTTCTTTTCAATAATTGCAGGCAGGATATTTGAACCGTCCGGAGCGGCATCAACCAAAAACCCCAGTTCTTCAAAAAACCGGACATATTCCATTCGTTCTTTCGGGCTTTCAAGGATAATAAATATTCGGTGACCCGCCATGTTATGTTGAACTCTCCAAGATCTTTCAATCCTTTAAAATATGTGAAAACCGTTCCCCAATTTTTTAGATAATATTATGTCACCAGGCGAAGGTAAAGTCTTATAAATAAAAAATCGGGTCAAACCTGAAACACGGCAAATAATATGCGTCATCTTTCAGGCAGAATGGGTCTTCCCTTGTCAGCACTCTGTTTTGCTACGGCGATATGTAATTTCTGATATTCGTTTTTTTGATGATGGAATGGGGTTTCGCGTAAAAACACGAGAGGCTCAAATCCACCATCAAATTTTTGTTTAACATATGGGCCATGGGCTGCACCGCCTCCCTGGCCATCAGACGGTGCCGGATGCAAGGCGACAAGGCGTGACGACTGAGGGCGTATCAGCCATACTCTGCAGGGAGGAACCACCGCAAACAACGCAGCAGGTAGGGCCG
>JANQML010000073.1 GCA_028280105.1 Desulfobacula sp.
GGATCAAACTCTCCAGTTATAATCCTTTTTTAAACTCTTTAAGGTCTTGTTCTTGACCCGCTCTTCTTTTCTCACTGACCAATTTTCAAAGATCAAAAAAAACTTTCACTCACCTTGCTGCCCGGATATTTCGTGAGCAACAAAACCAGGGTAATATACACGCCCCAAAAGGCTTTGTCAATTCATTTTTTAATTAAATCAAAATAATTTTGTGATATTTTTTCTTGCCCGCACGAAGTAAAATTTCATTCTCCTTAACACAGGTTTCAGTAAGATACTGATCAAAAGCAGTCACCCTGTTTCCGTCAATATATGCCCCACCCTGTTTGATAAGGCGGCGGGCATCTGATTTTGACTGGCAAAGTCCTGTCATGGTAAACAGATCCGCTGCAATGGCGGAATCGATAATATCCGCTCTGGGATACGATGTGGACGGAACGGATTGCTCCTGAGCATTCATGTTAAGTTTTCTTGGAATTGAACTTGTTGGCAACAGATCAGGTGGTATTTCATGAGCCCCAAACATGGACACAGCCGCTTGCAATGATTTTTCAGCCTCTGATCGTCCGTGACAGATAGATGTCGCCTCAAATGCAAGGACCGACTTGGCTTTATTCAGGTCTGCCCCTTTTAATGTTGCTACGGCCTCAATCTCTTGCACCGGTAAAAAAGTAAACAACAACAGGAATCGTTTCACATCCGCATCATCCGCATTTACCCAAAACTGGTAATATTCATACGGCGAAAACAGCTTCGGATCCAGCCAGACAGCGCCTTTATGGGTTTTGCCCATTTTTATACCACCCGCCGTTGTAATCAATGGGAACGTAATTCCAAATGCTTGCCTTTTAAGCGTCCTGCGAACCAGGTCAATGCCTGCCACAATATTACCCCACTGATCAGACCCGCCCATCTGAATCATGCAATCATAATTTTTCGCCAGTTGCATGAAATCATAGGCCTGCAAAAGCATATAGTTAAACTCGATAAAAGTTAAACCGTCGTCAGAGTCCATTCTTGCCTTATAGCTTTCAGCTTTGATCATGCGGTTGACGGAAAAAAACCGCCCCACATCTCTTAAAAAAGGGATATACTCAAGTCGGGTTAACCAATCGGCATTATCCACCATAAGCGCATTTGCGTCATCAAACTCAATGAATCTTGATAACTGGTTGCGAATCCCGCTCTTGTTTTCTTCGATTTGATCAAGTGTCAAGACCTTACGAAGTTCGGTTTTTCCCGACGGATCTCCAATTAAGCCTGTTCCGCCACCAACCAATGCGATTGGCCGGTGCCCCTCTTTTTGCATATGTGCCAGCGCCATGATACATACCAGGTGACCGACATGAAGACTGGATGCGGTGGGATCAAAACCGATATAGCAGGTTGCTCTGTTGTCATCCAGGTATTTTACCAATTCATCCGTATGGGTCTGGTCTTCAATAAAACCTCTTTCTTTAAGTATGGATATAACACTCATATCAGCTTAGAACCTTTATTTTTTTGTATATTCGACAGCACGGGTTTCCCGGATCACAACCACTTTTACCTGTCCGGGAAAGGTTAGATTCTCTTCAATCTGGCGGGCAATATCACGGGAAAGGAGAACCGCATTTTCATCGTTTATCTTCTCACTTTCCGTAATAACACGGATTTCACGTCCAGCCTGTATCGCATATGTATTTACGACCCCATCAAATGCATTGGCTATGTTTTCAAGGTCTTCCAGCCGCTTAATATAATTTTCAAGGCTTTCTTTCCTTGCCCCCGGCCGTGCCCCTGACAGGGCATCAGCGGATTGAACAATGAAATCATAAACCGCTTCCGGCATCTGATCTTCGTGGTGAGAAGCAATCGCATTGACAACCGGGTCAATTTCACCATATTTTTTGGCAAGTTTGGCACCGATAATGGCATGTGCCCCATCGACTTCATAGTCAATGGCCTTTCCGATATCATGCAAAAGTCCCATGCGTTTGGCCAGCTTAATATTCAACCCGAGTTCCGCAGCAATGGTTCCGGATAAAAAAGCGACCTCTACAGAATGCTGTAACACATTCTGGGCATAACTGGTTCTGAATTTAAGCTTTCCAAGAACTTTAATCAATTCGGGGTCAATACCATGGACACCCAAGTCAAAAGCAGCCTGCTCACCGGCTTCTTTAATTACCCGATCGACCTCTTCCGTGGCACGTTCAACCACGTCTTCGATTCGTGCCGGATGGATGCGCCCGTCTGATATCAATTTTTCAAGAGAAAGGCGGGCCACCTCCCTTCTTACCGGATTGAATCCGGACAGGATAACAGCTTCAGGCGTATCATCTATGATAAGATCAATACCGGTTGCCGCTTCAAGCGCACGAATATTACGGCCTTCACGTCCGATGATCCGCCCCTTCATTTCATCTCCGGGTAAATGTACCACCGAAACCGTGCGCTCCGCCACATACTCTCCGGCATACCGCTGTATAGCCGTTGAGATAATTTTTTTGGCTTCTTTGTCTGCATTCTCCCTTGCTTCGGATGTAATTTTCTTAACAAGCTTGGCCCCCTCATGCCGGGCATCTTCTTTCATGGCATTCAGCAAAAGTTCTTTTGCCTCTTCAAGGGTCAGACCGGAAACTTTTTCAAGTTCTTTTTTTGTTTCTTCCAATAACGCTTCATAGCGGTCCTGTTTTGTTTGGGCACTATCCAGACTTTTTTGCACATCAGATTCTTTTTTTTGTATGCCCTGTTCTCTTTTAGAGAGTTGATCCTCTTGCTTATCAAGTTTTTCACGCTTTTTAAGCAGCCTTTTATCTTCACTTTTCAATTCCGAACGGGTCTCTTCGGTTTCAGTGTCAAAGACACTCTTCATTTCAAGAAGCCTTGATTTGGCTTCCAGCTGAGCTTCCTTTAACAGTGTTGCCGCTTTATTTTTCGCATCCTGTATGATACGTTTTTTCTCTTTTTCAAGATCAAGGGTATTTTGAACGGCTTTTTTCTTTACGAGTACAAAAGCGACTCCCAACCCAATAGACATAACAGTAAGTGATGAGAGTACAACCGTATATTCCATTATACTGTTCTCCTAAAATTATATGTAAACCAATTCAAAATCGATTGGTATTTTTTATTGTTTTTCAGGGTATGAGGTATTCAAAGCGGGAATCCGCTCATATGGCGGGATCGGAAAAAAAGGTTTTTCAGATGTTACAATTACCCCCGCAAACTGCCGTGTTGCTTGTTAAGGCTTTGAACAAAGGTTCAAAATGCGGGGTATCCAATAATACCTTTAGGCTTTTCCATCCAATTGGGGAACATAGCACACCGGTAACAGCGTGGACCCCCTATTTACTATGCGTTAGGACAAAGACTGTTTAATACAATCACGCACATTGCAGGGGTAAGAATGCAACACCTGAATCACCCTAAATTTGTTTCCGTATCTAATTTTTTATCCATGGATAAAAGTTTATCTTTTACCACCTGTTCGAGTTCGGAATACTGCATTTTGAGTTCATGAAAATCTTTTGAGATATTCATGGCTGCCAATAGCAGGACGGCTATCTTATTTTTGCCGGAAATTTTGTGTTGGAACAACTCTTCTGCTTCAGCAATGTATTTCTTTAAAAACAATGCAATTTGTTCCGGATTGTTCACCTGATTATCAGGCTTGAACCTAAACTCCTCACCGAACAGGTCGATTACAATAATTTCATCCAAAGACTTCCCTTTTCCGGAACTATCAAGCCCCGGGTCTGATTAGCTGTCGCTTGGCGGACTGCCGGAAAATTCGTCCAACTTTCCCAACAACCCGTTTATTTTCGATTGAATCAAGATCTCTTGTTCTGAAAACTTGTCTGTCGCTTCAATTCTTTCTTCAAGCTTTGCTTCAAGATCTTTTATTTTTAATTTTAACGTTTCATTCTCCAACTGAAACGTTGTTAAAGTGTCAATCAAAAAATCGATTTTTTCTTCGACATCACCAAACTTTTTTATGATACTTTCATTACCTGGTTTCATAATTTCATAACGTTTATTTGGTTAGCAGTATAGTTTAAAATATTTATTAAAGTCAAGGCATTTCATTTTCGTTGCTTTTGGATCAAAGCGTTTGCTTTTTCCAACTCTTGGAGTGTGTTTACACCCATCACCTCGTCCGGATTATCCATGGTAACTGATATAATTTTCCGGTGCATTTTTTGGGCAATTTCGATCACATCCGTCAGATAATATTCTCTCTGATTATTTTCGGGTTGAATCTTTTCTATGGCTACTTCAAGCAAGTTTCGATTAAAACAATATATCCCGGTATTGACCGTTTTAATTCGACGCTCCTGTTCATTTATATCCGCCTCTTCCCTGATGCTCAACACCTGTTCTTTTTCATCATGAATAACGCGGCCGTACCCGGTGGGGTCTTCAACTTCAGCAGCTAAAACAGTTATGCCCGCCTGATTTTTCAGGTGTCCCTCTATTAGATTTTCCAATGTTTCCGAACGAATCAGGGGAACATCCCCACAAAGCACCAAGACGGTTTCTATGCTTGGTTTCAAACCGGGCAAGGCAGTTTTAACCGCATCTCCGGTGCCAAGCAGATCGGCCTGATAGGCATATATGGGGGAATGATATTTATCAATGTCCGCCTTCACCCTATCCGCCTGATGACCGACAACAACATGAATATTGTTGGCCCCGGTAAAGGGAATGGCCGCTTCAACGACATGAATAACCATGCTTTTATCAGCCACTTTGTGAAGCACTTTCGCCAGGTCGGATTTCATCCGGGTTCCCTTGCCGGCTGCAAGAATAATGACCGCCAAATGTTTATAATTTTTCATACCATTCCCTTTTAAAATCTATTCACATCGCCATGTATGAAAGCGGAAAGGGGGACTCTTTATTTTGAGCCCCCCTCCATTCTTTTCTAACTATTTTTATTCAAATCAAACAGACATAAAATCATTGCGCCCGTTTGATTGAAATCCTGTGAATCGCCCTTTTTAAAGCGGCTTCAGCACGCGCAACATCAACTGTTTCCGATCGGTCCGACAGTCGTCTTTCAGCCCGTTGCTTGGCCTCTTCAGCCCGGTCAAGGTCGATATTTTTTCGCCGTTCAGCAGATTCTGCCAAAATAGTTACCTTTTTCGGAAGCACCTCTGCAAATCCTCCGTTTACAAAAAGATATCGTTCGTCTCCGCCCGAATCTTTATACCGCAGAGCGCCCATATTCAGAGATGTCAGGAAAGTCGTATGTCCTTTCAATACGCCGAATTCACCTTCAGAACCGGGTGCAACAACCATTTCAACATCTTCATGGACCACTGTCTTCTCTGGTGTAACCACTTCAAGAAATAATTTCTCGGTCATGATATCCCTCCGGATAATTAAGCGGATTGTGCCTTTTCAATGGCTTCTTCAATCGAACCCACCATGTAAAACGCATTTTCCGGAAGATCATCATGTTTGCCTTCTATGATTTCCTTAAATGATCTTACCGTATCTTCAACTTTTACAAATTTACCCGGCGTTCCGGTAAACGTCTCTGCAACATGGAAGGGCTGTGACAGGAACTTTTGAAGCTTACGGGCTCTTTGTACCGTCACCTTATCTTCATCAGACAGCTCGTCCATACCCAGAATGGCAATAATATCCTGAAGTTCTTTATATTTTTGAAGCGTCTGCTGCACCACACGGGCCACTTCATAATGTTCTTCACCAATATAAGCCGCATCAAGAATTCGGGACGTGGAATCGAGTGGATCCACCGCCGGATAAATACCCAACTCGGAAATCTGACGTGACAGTACAACGGTACCGTCCAAATGACCGAAGGTGGTCGCAGGCGCCGGGTCGGTCAAGTCATCGGCAGGTACGTAAACACATTGTACCGCCGTGATGGACCCTTTGTCAGTTGACGTAATACGCTCCTGAAGTTCACCCATATCAACCGCCAGCGTCGGCTGATACCCAACCGCAGAAGGCATACGACCAAGTGTTGCAGACACCTCTGCACCGGCCTGGGTAAAACGGAAGATATTATCGACAAACAAGAGCACGTCCTGTCCTTCTTCATCACGAAAGTATTCCGCGCAGGTCAGTGCGGAAAGCGCAACCCTTGCACGGGCACCGGGAGGCTCGGTCATCTGTCCGTAAACCAATGCACATTTGGGAAGGACGCCTGAATCTTTCATTTCATGGTAGAGGTCATTACCTTCACGGGTCCTTTCACCGACACCGCCGAATACGGAAATACCACCGTGCTGCATGGCGATATTGTTTACCATCTCCATCATGATAACGGTTTTACCGACACCGGCACCACCGAACATCCCCATTTTACCCCCCCGGGGGAAAGGAACAAGCAGATCAATAACCTTTACACCGGTTTCAAGAACCCTTACCGTAGTGTCCTGTTCCGTAAAGGTGGGGGCATGCCTATGGATGGGAAGCACTTTTTCCTGAGAGATTTCCCCCAAACCGTCAACAGGGCGGCCGACAACGTTCAAAACCCGTCCCAAAGAGGCCTCACCCACCGGCATCATGATGGGGGCACCCGTATCTTTTACCAGCATTCCTCTTTGAAGCCCATCGGTTACATCCATTCCGATGCAGCGAACGATATTATCACCCAGATGCTGGGCCACTTCGATAACCAGATTATCTTCCATATCGCCGATTGTCGGATTGGTTACGGTTAGTGCCGTCAGAACCGAAGGAAGGTTTCCAGGTTCAAATTCAACATCGACAACAGCACCCAGAACCTGTGCTATTTTACCTATATTTTCAGCCATTTTTATCTCCTCTAAAGCTGTTTTTATTTAAGTATATCTTTTCGAATTATCCTTTAAGCGCCTCTGCACCACTCACAATATCCATCAGATCAGCTGTAATACCAGCTTGTCTGGTCTTATTGAATATGGTTTGAAGTTCACCGACCATATCTTCGCATGCCTTGGTGGCGTTTTCCATCGCTCTCATTCGAGCCGCATGTTCGCTGGTTGATGTCTGAAGCAGGGCATCATATATCTGAATAAACACATTCTTTGGCAGCATTTCACCAAGCAACGCATCAGATGACGGTTCACAGATATGCTCCGGAAGAAACCCGACATCTGCATCATCTTCTTTTTCTTCAATCACATCGTCCAGGGAAGGGATGGGAAGAATTTGCCTTACCGTTGCCTCCTGCCGTGCCATAGTGATGAACTCGGAGTAAATCAGATATACTTCATCAACAGCCTCGTTAAGGAAACCGTTTATCATTTTTTGTCCTGAAGTCGATGCGACCGAGAAATCGATTTTTCCTCCCACAACCCCAATAAATTCCTCTTCGATCGGGTGCGGCTGTTTGATGAAAAAATCCCGGCCTCTTTTGCCGAAGCAGATAAGGGATACATCTTTGCCTTCAAGTTCTGATTGAATAAATTTTTCAGCTTTTGTAATTAAATTTGTATTAAAACCGCCACAAAGCCCCCTGTCGGATGTACACAGGAGCAGCACCACTTTTTTGACCTCTTCGCGGGGTACAAGCAGCGGGCTTGCACCCTCGCCGGATTTTCCGGCGACACTGCCCAAAACTTCGGCAAATTTGCCTGCATAAGGCTTAAATGCTTCCATGGCATTTTGAGCACCGCGCAATCTTGAAGTGGCAACCATTTTCATGGCAGAGGTAATCTGTCTAGTCTTTTTTACACTGACTATTTTGGATTGGACTTCTTTTAAAGTTGCCATAGCGTTTGACCTTTATACCTAATTAAGTTATGAATAATTTCAAGTGATTACCTAAAAATATCAGATGGTATCCTTGATTTCCTCGTCATAGGCTTCCAGGCACTGTTTAAGCTTACTTTCGATTTCACCGGTAATTTCCTGCTCTTTTTGGAGTCCGGAAAAAATTTCAGGAAAACGGTTTTCAACAAACGGATACAACCCCTCTTCATATTTGGCAACTGCATCTCTGGGGTATTTATCAATATATCCCTTGGTGCCGGCATAAAGGGCGGTCACCATTTTATGCATGGGCAGCGGTTTAAACTGCGGTTGTTTGAGTAACTCAACCAGTCTTTCACCACGGGTCAACTGTTTCTGGGTGGCTTCATCAAGGTCGGAACCAAAGGCTGCAAAGGCTTCCAGTTCACGGAACTGTGCCAGATCCAAACGCAGGGTACCGGCAACCTGTTTCATCGCTTTGCATTGAGCGGCACCACCAACCCTGGATACGGAAAGACCGACGTCGATAGCGGGCCTGATGCCGGAAAAGAACAGGTTCTTGTCCAGGAAAATCTGTCCGTCGGTAATGGAAATAACGTTTGTCGGAATAAATGCGGATACGTCACCTTCCTGGGTTTCAATAATCGGAAGCGCGGTCAAAGATCCGGCACCCATTTCATCACTGAGTTTTGCAGATCGTTCGAGCAGACGGGAATGGTTATAGAAGATATCACCGGGGAAGGCCTCACGTCCAGGCGGGCGCCTGAGAAGCAGGGATACCTGACGATATGCAGCCGCCTGTTTTGAAAGGTCATCATAGATAATCAGGGCATGTTCCCCTTTATCTCTAAAGTATTCGCCCATGGCACACCCGGCATAAGGCGCCAGATACTGCATGGCGGCCGATTCAGATGCAGATGCGACAACCACCGTTGTATATTCCATGGCCCCGTGTTCTTCAAGGGCTGCAACAACCTGTGCAACGGTTGATTTTTTCTGACCGCAGGCCACATAGATACATTTCATATCGGTTTCTTTTTGCGCAATAATCGCATCGACGGCAACGGCTGTTTTGCCAATCTGACGGTCACCGATGATCAGCTCACGCTGACCACGACCGACCGGCGTCATTCCGTCTACTGCTTTTGCACCGGTGTAACAGGGTTCATGAACCGATTTCCTTGCGATAACACCGGGAGCAACCAATTCCATATTCATATATGTATCGGAGTTGATATCCCCTTTTCCGTCAACCGGGTCTCCGGTTGTGGTCACGACACGGCCCAAAAGGGCTTCTCCGACGGGTACGGAAGCGATACGGTCGGTTCTTTTGACCACATCTCCTTCCTTGATCACCTTATCATCACCCAGAATAGCGACACCGACATTGTCTGACTCAAGGTTTAATGCAAGTCCCAGGATACCGCCGGGAAATTCGACCAGCTCCATGGCCTTGACTTTTTCAAGTCCGTAAACACGGGCGATACCGTCACCGGCTGAAAGGACCACGCCGGTTTCGCTCAGGTCGACCTCTGCGTCAAATCCTTTGATCTGGTCTTTTATAATCTGGCTTATTTCTTCTGCTTTAATTTCCATTAGACATTCTCACCTTTTTTTAATGTTTCTCTCATATTAATCAGCTGAGTTTTTACACTGCCATCGAGAACAAGATCGCCGATTTTTGTAACCACACCACCGATGAGGCCTGGATCCTGTTCAACATTCAGAACAATCGTTTTTCCGGTTTTTTGAGATAAAGCTTCTTTAATTTTATTCAAGGCATCTGCGCTTAGTTCAGTCGCAGAGACGACACTGGCTTTAACGATACCGTTCAGTTCGTCTGCCAGTTCCTTATAGTAAGAGGCAATCTCTCGTAAAAAACCGATCCGCCCTTTATCAAACAAAAGAATCATGAAGGATTTCATGATCTCAGACAGGTCCGTGGACGCCAAAACAGCTTCCAATACTTTTTTTCTGTCGTTCTTGTTATACAACGGGTTTATCAACGCAGACTCAAAGCCTTCCTGTGTATTAAAAAGGTTGACTATGTCTTTCAGTTCAGCATTGTATTGTTCCGCTTGACCGTCTTCTTGGCCGATAAGAATTAATGCCTTGGCATAACGCCTTGAAACTGCTAAATTTTTCATTATGCCACCACCTTTTTCAAATATTCATCAACAAGTTTATCCTGATCATCGGATGAGATGGCAGCCTTAACCACGTCTTCAGCCTTTTCGATTGCTTTTTCAACAATTTCCTGCTGAAGGGCCATTTTTGCTGTTTTGAACTCCTGCTCAATATTTCTTTTGGCAGACGCTTCAAGTTTATCAGCCTGGGCTTTGGCTTCGGCAATAATTCGCGCCTTGGCCTCTTCACCCTGCCTTGTGTAATCTTCAACGATCTGCCGGGACTCCTGGTCAAGATTTTTAAACTTGGCCTGATATTCGGCAAGCGTTTTTTCGGCATCTGCTTTCTTTTGTTCAAGCGCCTTAATTTCATCTGCAATGCCCTGTGCCCGGGATCTGAGCAGGGGCGGAAGCAATTTTCGTCCGATGAGAAAAATGACAAGCGCAAGAAGACTGAAGTTTAACAGCTTCCAGTTATCAATGGGTATCCAGGCGTTGTTCGCCTTACCGTCGGCTGCCGCCGCCCACACAACTCCGGTGTGAACCAGGACTATAATTGCAGCAAAGCAGACACCCCGCAGCAATTGTCTTTTCGGTTTATTTTTTTCCATTAGCAAGCCCTCCCCAGTATCTTTTCACCAATAGCTTTGGCATAGGCGTCAACCTCTGCTTCCAGCGCTTTCCGGGCTTGATCCGTCTCAGTTGCCACCTGCTTTTTGATTTCAGCAAGATTGGCCTGAGCCTTTTTGTTAATTCCGTCGATAATCTCTTTTTCTTCTTTTGATGCCGCTTCAATGAAAGCCTCTTTATGCTTCAGGCCTTCTGCTCTGGCTTCCTTCAAACCGTTCTTATATGCATCTTCTCCGGCAGCAAGATCGGTCGCGGCTTTTTGAGCCCCTTTTTGCATACCTTCGATTTTTGCTTTTCTTTCGAGAAGAACGTTACGGATTGGCTTGTACAAAACCAGATTGAGCACGAAAAGGAGAACCAGGAAATTGATCATCTGAATTGCCGCAGACAAATCAGGAATCACAGTTATCATAAAATCCCCTCCGCCAGTAAAAAATTATAAAAATTCAACTACTTATATACTGCGGCTGTTTTTACGCAAAAACAGCCAATGTTCAAATGAAATCCAGAAGTTGAGTACCATTCAGATGCCCGTTTGTCAATATTGAATGGAAATTATTTAACGGTTCTTGACAATATCTTTTTAACCGGTTTTTAACGGTCTTTTTCTCAAAAAAAATATGTTTTTTTACAAAATATAACAGGGGGTGTCACCCTCCCGTTTGTGCCGGGTTAAACATGATTCCATAATCTGTTGTCACGGCAGAAAAAAAGGTAAAAAATCTAACCGGAGACAAATTTTCGCATACTGATATTCAGTAAAATTCCAAACCCCACCATGTTTGTCACAACAGAAGATCCGCCATAGGAAACCAGCGGCAACGGAACCCCCACAACGGGCATCAGCCCCATCACCATACCCACATTGATAAAAATCTGCCAGAAAATCATTGCGGTAATGCCAAATGCGAGAATTGATCCGAATAAATTTCTGCAATTGTAAGCAATATTCAATCCCCAGAACAATAGGATAAAATAAAGAATTAATAAAATGGAGCATCCGACAAGCCCCCATTCTTCGGCAAGCACGGAAACGATAAAGTCTGTATGCTGCTCAGGCAGAAAGGAGAGTGCATTCTGGGTTCCTTTTAAAAATCCTTTTCCCGTTAACATTCCTGAGCCGATGGCGATTTTGGATTGTATAATATGGTATCCGGCGCCCAGCGGGTCACGGTCTGGATTCAAAAAAGTCAGAATCCGCGATTTTTGATACTCTTTTAAAACAAACCAGACCATGGGGACAATTAAAAGACCAAGCCCTGAAAGCGAAAGAAAGACCCGCCGCTCCACTTTTACAAACAGTGTAATGGTGCCGGCAATAAGCAAAAGAAGCAGTCCAGTACCCAAATCCGGTTGAATGACGATTAGAAAAAACGGGATGCTGCATAAAACGGCCGGCTTGATCAACTTCCGGAAATTAAGCCCGGTCTGGGAGAGACAGGTTGAATAGACCGACGCCAAAGAGATAATCAATGCGATTTTCATCAATTCCGAAGGCTGAACCCGGATAAACCCAATGACCAGCCACCGCCTGGAGCCGCCTCCCAGCTCTCCAAAAATGATCACACTGACCAGCAGTCCCACACAGAGCAGATAAAAGAGCAGATTCAGCTTGTCCAATTCTGAATAATCGATGACGACACAGGCGAGCATGATGCAGAATCCGATCCCCATCCAGATCACCTGTTTTTTAAACAGCATATGGACGGTGCCGGCATCATTACCGGCAGTCAGTGCACTGTACAGAATCACCAGCCCCACACTGGCAATCAAAACGATTATCGTTAAAAACCCCCAATCAAAATTTTCGATTAACCGCCTGTCAAACATGCCTATTGCGCCTCGGTCTCTTTATTTAAATACGGTTCCATATATTTTTCCACCAGCTTGCCGGCTACGGGAGCGGCAGCGGCTGATCCGCTGTTTCCGTGCTCAATGATCACGGAGATGGCAATCACCGGGTCAACAGACGGGGCATAACAGACGAACCAGGCATGGGGCCTTAGAGAGTACTCCAAATTATCCGTATCAATTTTATCGCGATTTTTAACGGTGAAGACTTGAGCCGTACCGGTCTTGCCGGAAATTTCCATTCCTTTTAACCGTATTCGCCTGGCACTTCCCCGCTCTCCGTGAACCACCTCCAACATCCCCTTTCTGACGATGTCAAGGGTCTCCTTGCTTGCCGGCAGGCCCCCGGTAATTTCCGGCTCAAACGTTTTAACAACATTGCCGTCTGCATCCTGGATATGCGTGACGACCCGAGGTCGATAAAGGGTTCCGCCATTGCCCAAAGCCGCCGTAAACACGGCCATCTGCAATGGAGTGGCCAGGTTATACCCCTGACCGATGGCAATGGACAGGGTTTCACCGCCTTGCCAGGCCTCGTTAAACCGTCTTTTTTTCCATGACGATGTCGGTATCAATCCTCTTCGCTCATTATCAAGCATGATCCCGGTTTTTTTTCCCAGTCCGCTTCCAAGTGCGTATTGGGCAATGGTGTCCACCCCGGTTTTATCACCGGCCTGATAATAATAAACATCACATGACTGGGCCAGGGCCTGAATAATTTCCACTTCGCCATGGCCGTGCTTTTGCCAGCATCGATAAACCCGGTTTCCATACTTGAAAAACCCGGGGCAATAAGAGGTGGTATGAATATCAACATGTTTTTCTTCCAACGCGGCAAAAGAAGTGATCATTTTATACGTGGAGGCCGGCGGATATTCCCCCTGTATGGCCTTGTTGTTCATCGGTTTACCCGGATGCTCAATCAGCGCCTTCCATTTTTTGCTTGAAATCCCACCGATAAAATCATTCTGGTCGAAACTCGGGTTGGAGGCCATCACCAGCACATCGCCGTTATTCGGATCTAGGGCAACCACAGCGCCAACGTGGCCTTCCAGCAGCTTTTCCGCCAGCATCTGGAGGGGTAAATCCAGGGTCAGGTTCAAATCAAACCCGGCCACCGGCTCCACTGTTTTCAGTACCTTAATGATTCGGCCGTTGGCATCCACCTCGATCTGCCGCCCTCCCCGTTTGCCATGCAGATAATTTTCAAAACTTTTTTCGATACCATATCGGCCAATGGAATCACCGGATCTGACATTGGGGTAATTCCCGCTGTTCAGTTCGTCGGAATTCACCTGTCCAAGATATCCCAGCAGATGGGCGGCGGTCTTTGGATATATATAATGCCGGTTCGGTTCAACATCTATCTGGATACCGGGCAGATCAAATTTATGGGCCTCAACAATGGCCAGCTGATCCCTTGACATACCGGTTTTTAAAGTCACGGGCTTATAAAACGCCCGCCGTCCGGCTTTTTTAATGGTTGCCATGAATTCGTCAGCATCCGCACCGATCAACTGGGATAGTTTTCCTACCGTTTCACCCACATCACCGGCATCTTCTATCACGATTTTCAAATTAAACGAGGGCCGGTTGTCAACCAATAGATTTTTGTTTCGATCGAATATCAGTCCCCGGGAGGGTTTGATACTTTTCAGGCGGACAGCATTTTTTTCAGACTTCAGCCGGAATTCGTCTCCTTTAATAATCTGAAGATAAACCAGCCTGAAAAAAAGAAGGGCGAAAACAAACAGAATACAGACACTGGCCCCGATCAACCGCTGCTTCATCCAGTCCCTGTCCGGATTTTTGTTAAACGTAGTCAAGGTTTGCTTTGAATCACCTTTCGTGTGCTTTACGCCATCGGCGTTGAATCTGCAGTCCGGTTTTCAGCCAGTAGTTTCGGAAACCGCTGACGAACCAGATACTCGGAGGAATAACAATAAACCCCCAGAAAAGCTGCCGGATCAAAAGTGAAAAATCAAATGCCAGCACGTCCTGGCCCGATGTACGGACAAAGATGGAGAATAATAGCAACAGATGCTGAATTCCTACGGAAACAATACTCATTATCAATATAAACAAGATACTTTTTTGAAATAAAAACTGACGGACCAGATAAACAATGATGTAGACCCATACATAAGAGAACAGATGATAAAAAAAAGGAACGCCGGAAATACTGTCCATGATAATGCCGATGACGGCAATGCCGAAAATTGTGGAATAATGAGATGAAACCAGGCACATAAAAAGGACAACAATAATCAGCAGATCAAAGCACTGCATAAAAAAAGAGAAAGAGGGGAGAATAACCGTTTGCAAAATCATCAAAAAGAGGGTGAGCAGAATGAAAAACAGGGCATTCATGGTTCAAACCGTTTCATACGGAAGCCTCACTCCTTTTGACCATTGATCAGGACAAGGACTTCCTCGATCTTATCAAAATCGACACTGGTCTCAATGGTAATATCCTGGAATAATTGAGAGTGAACCTTTGTTACATTAAGAATACGACCGATTTTCAATCCCTTTGGAAAGACCTGATCCAGCCCGGATGATACAATCATTTCACCTTCTTTGACCTCATCTTTTCTCAATGCATACACAAATGAACAATTATCCTGGTTGTTTCCTTTAACGATTCCTCTTACCCGTGTGTTCTGAACCAGCGCATCAACAGCCGAATTTCGGTCGGTAATCAATAAGACCCTTGAAAAATCGTCCGCCACTTTGATGATCTGGCCGACAATACCTTCAGAGACGAGGACCGGACTTCCCTTCACCAGATTATCATCCGCCCCTTTATCGATCATAACCGTCTTAAACCAAGGCGATGGATCGCGGGCAATAATCCGGGCCGCGACATAGGTATCCGGAACCTGTCCGGTAAAATTGACGAATTTTCTAAGCCGGGTATTTTCAAGCACCAGCTCGTTATTGTGTGTTTGTATTTCAATGGTTTTACCCAGTTTCTGCCTGAGAGCGGCATTTTCCTCAACCGCCAGAACAGCCATAAAGTAAGTTTGCCAAATATCCCGGGTAAAACGGATAAATCCGGTGACTGTTTTTTGAATGGGAGAGACAAATGTGATGGTCATTCGTTCAAGTCCGCTGGTCGGCAGGACGTTTCTGGTACTTGAGGTTATCAGAACCAAATTAATGGCGATAAACAGAGCCACACCGGTAAAAATAAGCAGATTTCTTGAAAACATTGTGTCAGCTGATCACAACTTCCTTCAATATGTCTATGGTGTCTAAGGATTTCCCACAGCCTAAAGCCACGGTGGACAGAGGGTCGTCCGTAACAACAATGGGCAGCCCGCTTTTTTCTTTGAGCAGTTTATCCAGGTTTTTAAGAAGGGCGCCGCCACCGGTGAGTACGATTCCGGAATCGACAATATCGGCAGCCAGCTCCGGCGGGGTCTGCTCAAGTGCGATGCGAACGGTTTCAACAATCGCATCAATCTGTTCCGATATAGCGACCCGAACCTCTTCAGAGTCGATGGCCAGAATTTTAGGGATACCGGAGACCAGATCCCTTCCCTTTACCTCGATGGTTTCAAGATTATCCAGATCCGGATAGGCATTACCAATGGTTGTTTTGATAATTTCCGAGGTTCTTTCGCCGATCAAAAGATTATATTTACGTTTGATATGTTGACTGATAGAGGCGTCCATCTTATCACCGGCCACCCGCAAAGAACGGGTATAAACCACACCGGCCAGTGAGATGACAGCCACTTCCGTGGTACCGCCGCCGATATCCACAACCATATTACAGGTGGGTTCGGTAATGGGTAAACCCGCCCCAATGGCCGCAGCCATTGGCTCTTCAATCAAAAAAACCTCCCTGGCACCGGCCGACTCTGCCGATTCCCTGACCGCTCTTTTTTCAACCTGGGTAATTCCTGAAGGAACGGCAATAACGATCCGGGGCCTGACAAGCGTTTTTCTATTGTTATGAACTTTACGGATAAAATGCTTGAGCATGGCTTCCGTAACTTCAAAATCGGCAATCACACCATCTCTCATGGGTCGAATGGCAACAATATTGCCCGGTGTCCGCCCCAGCATTCTTTTGGCTTCAACACCCACGGCAAGGACTTTGCTTTTAGACCGTTTATCCGTTCTTACGGCAACGACGGACGGCTCGGAGAGTACAATGCCTTTTCCTTTTACATAAACCAGTGTGTTTGCAGTTCCCAGATCAATGGCCAGATCATTAGAAAACGCGCCAAGCAAAGAATCAGTTATAAAGTTCATTTTCCCTCTTTCAAGAATATTCGTGGCAAATTGTAATTTTTATATTAAAAGATCATATCAAACATTATTTGCTAACACGTTTATACGAGTTTTACAATCACAAAACTGTCGGACATGGATTATCTTTTTATTAACTCTTCCCGAATCAGATTATGCAATGTCGGACGGAATTTTTTAATTCTATCGTTTGCCCGTGAAGGGTGAACCCGATTGGTTAAAAAGATAACGATCAAAGAGACTTCCGGGTCAATCCAGAAAGAGGTGCCGGTAAACCCCAGATGGCCCACAGATGAAGGCGAAAAATAGATACCGGCAGATGAATTCTGCTTGGCCGGCGTGTCAAACCCCGCCACCATGTCATGGCCGTTTTTATGCCGTGCCATCCGGGTGATGATCTCGGCAGGAATCAAACGGGTCTGCTTTCCGGTTAATGCATCCAGGATTTCACAACAAAGGATGAACAGAGAGAATGCATCCCCAAACAACCCGGCGTGCCCGTCAACTCCCCCCACAGCCCAGGTATTGTCATCGTCCACTTCACCCCGTAGCAGCGTTTTCCGCCACGGGCAGTCTTGGGTCGCTGCAATCAAGGGGCCGTATTTGGAAAGGATGAGTTCCCTTGATTCAGTCGGAATATAAAAGAGATTTTCAATTCCCAGTTTGGCGTAAAGGTGGTGGTGAATGTATTGATCCAGGGAGAGTCCGGAAACCGTTTCAATGATCCAGCCTAAAATCATATACCCTGGATCCGAATACACCTGAACCGTTCCGGGCGCATGGACCAACGGTTCCGCTGCAAGCAGGGTCCGCAGCCGTTTTTTAGGATCAGATTCGGCTGTGACAAGCGTTTTGAAATATTCTTTGTATGCCGGTAACCCGGATGTGTGTCGCAAAAGCATATCAATGGTTATTTCCGATTTGTCGGTTCCGCGGAACCGATACAGAAGGGTTCCAAGTTCTTGATCCAAGCCTATTTTTTTCTGCCCGGCCAGCAAAGAGATGCCCAATGCAGTGACAAAGGGCTTGGTCAATGAAGCCAGATCAAAAATCGAGTTTTTTTGCATCAGGGTGTTGTCAATTATATTGGCCCTGCCAAATGCCCGGTGCAGGACGATTTTTTTGTCCAGTGCACAGAGCAGTACGGCCCCTGGGAATACATTGCCGGAAATCGCCTGTTCAATCTTCCGGTCAATGCGAAACATCTGTTCGGTATCAGGCATGAAAACAGACCTTCAAGGATGAGGCGTGAATCACGGCAGGAAGCCCCATGGGTATCGACAGGTTAACCGGGCCGTGTCCGCTTTCGACACCGGTGAGAACGGGTACCTGACAGTCAGAAAACACTTCTGTCAGAATCTCATCAATATACTCACTGTTGGCGCAGGATTCAAAAGAGCCGGTAACCACCCCTTTGATCCGGTCAAACATTCCCGCCATCTTCATCTGGGTGAGCATTCGGTCAATTTTATAGGCCGGTTCGTTCACATCTTCCAAAAAAAGAATGGCCTGATCAAAATTTGGAACAAATGGGGTTCCGATCAGATGGGAGATGGTGGAAATATTCCCCCCTTTAAATTCTCCTTTGTATTCTGTCCGGCCATCTCCCTGGATGAGGCAGTCTCCGGCAAAAACGGCTTTCGGACCGGTGGTGAATGCGGTGAACTCAATAAAGGATTCGATTGTTTTCGCGTCAGCATCTGCAAGCGATGATACGGTGGGGCCGTGGATAACCCGCCCCTGTGTCCGGCCGATAACCGCAAGGAGCACGGCCGTGATATCGGAAAATCCGATCAGCGGTTTGGGATTGTCTTTGATCAGATCCCAATCCAGATACGGGAGAATGCGCATGGCTCCGAACCCGCCCCGGGCACAGATGACGGCATCGATCTCCGGGTCGGCATAGAGCCGGTTAATCATCCGGGCACGGTCAAGGTCGTCTCCTGCCAGATACCGTTTTTCGGCAAATATCCGTTCCGGGATCTCAAGACTGAATCCAAGAGACTCAAGCCGTTTAACCCCGCGGTCAAACCGGGAACGGTCAAACCGGGCTGACGGTGCACAGACCCCCAGCCTTTGGATTGATTTATTGAGAACAGGCAGGTTCATTGTTACACGTTTTAGCGCCCGGTTGGTCGGTTTTTACGATACCGGAAACCTGTTTCAACGGGTCTATATTACGGTTCAATCCGGATCGACGGATAGAGGCCCGCCCGCTCTCCGGTTCGATACGGCTGGATAAAATTAAAGGAGATATTTTGACCATCCTGGGCATGGCCCCTTTTACTGTTCTCCTCAAACAAGGCACCATTGGCCAGGAGAATCGCATTGACTCTCTTTTTAAACGAATCGATAAAAACAGCCCCTTTTCCGGAAAATTTCATTTTTCCAACCTGGACCGAATCCCTGACCTCGGCCAGATCATCCAGGGAGATGGTATTGTTTTCAATATCTTCCTTTGAACCGATAAAGCCCCAGATGAGATGATTTCCCGGGATTTGTAAAGGGCTGTCCGAATCAATAATGGTATGCGGCATCACGACACACCCTTCTCCAATCTGAACCGGAGCCTCTTTTTTACCATTTAAAAAACTGTTAAACCCGACAAAGGTCCCTTTTCCCACGGTGGAATTAATAATTTTTCCGCCATGGGCGGTGATATTAAGCCCCTCAAGTGTTGAGTTGATAATGTACGAATTTTCCTGGGCATTGGATCCGTCCCCCATGACGGCATTATCCAGATAGGCCCGCTGGGAGATCAATACATTTTTGCCGATGGAGACATTTCCGTCAACAACGGCATACCGGTTAACAGCTGAACTTTCCGGAGCGTCAATCGGTTCGATGTTCATCACATCAAAAAGCCGCTCATACCGTTTTTCCCTCTCATTTACAAAATCGTAAATCTTACCGCGGGGCTGAAATGCGTCATTCACACCGACAAAATCATCGAGAATCTGATTGTCAAATGTATATCTGAATTCAAAATTACCATCTCTCAACCAGACGGTTCCCGGATCAATTTTCCGGTGAAACAGCTCTCCGGTCTGAACATAGGAGAATTCGCCCACCACACAGGAATGCAGATTCATCAGATCAACCGTGGCAAAAGGCCCCAGAAAACACCCCTCAAGCGTCGAGCCGTGAATATTGGCATAGTGGGCGGAAACCGTGTTACGGATACCGAACTCCTCCGGGCATTCCGGATTGTGGGAATTGGAATGAACCAGGGTTTTGTAGAGCAGACTGTCCCGGATAACGATCATTTCATCTTCAACTAGGGGAATGTCTTTGGCACAACGGATATTATCCCCTTTTCTTTTCAACTCATCCCCTCTGATATCGCTCTTATAGATGGCCGATCGTCCCACATGGCATTTGCCTAAAAAATAGGACCCGCCAATGTTGGAATTTTTAAAATTAAAATAGATGGGGTGATGGGCGGTAATGCCGTAAAATGCGTAAAACTTGATCATTTTTTCATGATCCAAGGCATTTTTTACAAACATTTCCGTATCAAAATTAAATTCACTTAAATTGGCGTTTACACGGCTGATAATTCGATCGGTGAGTTGTTGCAACTGATTCATTTCTGGCATCCTTACATTTTTATTGCTTCCAAATATTGACTTTACCGTCTCTTTGAAAGAAATGTCATACCATATATTTACTTGATCAACAAGTACTTACAATCTTAAGAAAGACAGGCCGCGGGAGCATCACCCCGGTTCCCGGAGCCGGTATGTTTAAAATTTATAACCGATCGTCCGCAAGAATCCCTTTCGTTTTTCAATATCTTTTTCTGTCTCCGTCCCTTTGGAGGCAAAACCGTCAATCACACCTAAAATACCCCGGCCAAGATCGGTCTCGGCAAGAATAACCTCCACCGGATTGGCAGTGGCGCAGTGGATGTTGACTACCTCAGGTACGGCTTGAATGGTGTTAAGGATATTGATGGGAAACATATCTTTCATAAAAATAATAAAGGTATGGCCGGCAGACAGGGCCACGGCATTTTTTTTGGCCAGTTCGACCATCTCTTCATCCGTGCCGCTATAGCGGATCAAACAGACATCAGAGGCCTCGCAAAAGGCCACCCCGAATTTGGGATTGGGAACAGTGGAGACAATTGCCTCGTGGATATCTTCAACAGTCTTTATAAAATGGGAATGCCCTAAAATAAAATTGAGCTGATCCGGATTTTCAATCTTTACGGTTTTAAATTCCATGATATATCCTTTAATCTTTATTAATTACGGTTATAAGATATGAACGGCATTAACTATAATCTGTTTTAAATTCAAAAACAACGAAGGAAATGATACCGGGAGAACCCGCATTCATTTTCTTACTTGTACAAATGGGTTCTGTTGTTTTCTAATTTTCTTTTGGTGCTATTCCGGAATGTAATCCGTCCTCACCGGTGAAAAGACTTCAATTGCCACGGAATCTTCCAGTATTTCAGCCCGGTGTTCCACCTCTCCCCGGATACACCACGAATCTCCCGGTTCAGCCAGGTATTCAGTATCTCCGATAAATAATTTTATTTTTCCGGAAATTAGAAACCCGGTCTGTTCATGGGGGTGGGAATGAAGGGGCAATTGGCTGTCCTTTTTCAAGTGAAACCGGGTTAAGAGGCTCTTTTCACCATATACCAGGGTTTTCATATCAATCCCTTTAACCGGTGTTTTAAATCCGTTGGAATTATATTTTGTAAACATCTGTCATCCTTAACTGAAATGGTATTGTTTCTAAATAGTTACCTGTTATTTTATCGCCATGGTTGTGTCGTGCGCCAAAACCGTATCTATAACACTCCCCCTTGATACCACACGAATCAGGGGATTCCAAATTTTGACAAAGCCTATCAAAGTTGCCATAGTGAGTCATTATTAATTTTTTAAAAAGGTCTTATTTCATTGACAAGTCCCAAAATTCTCGCCCCGGCCGGAGATAAAAACTCGTTTCTTGCTGCAATTGCAGCAGGTGCCGATGCCATATACTGCGGCCTTAAAATCTTTTCCGCCCGTATGGAGGCCGCCAATTTCAGTACAGAGGAACTGGCGCGCCTGACGCTTCTGGCAAAAGCCCATGATGTAGACGTCTATCTTGCCGTGAATTCGGCTGTCAAAGAATCCGAGCTGGAAAAAGCATTTAAGATCTTCTGCAAGGCAACCCGGTACGCACCGATCAAGAGTATGATTTTCCAGGATCCGGCTCTGATACGGCTGGCCCGGCAGGCCGGATTTAATGGGGAATGCCATCTGTCCACACTTGCCAACTGCACCGGTCCGGCAGGTATGGAAACGGCCCGGCAACTCGGTTTTAAAAAAATCGTACTGCCCCGGGAGTATACCATTGATGAAATAAAATCGGTGGCCCGCACGCTGGCCGATGAGATGCAGCTTGAAGTTTTTATTCACGGCGCGCTCTGTTATTCGATTTCCGGACGCTGTTACTGGAGTTCCTGGTTTGGGGGAAAAAGTTCACTCCGGGGCCGGTGTGTTCAACCCTGCAGAAGGATCTATGAGCAAAAAGGGCAGAAAAAAAGACATTTTTCCTGTATGGATTTTTCATCTGATGTGCTGGTAAAAGTATTAAAGGATATTCCCGGGGTCACCACCTGGAAAATCGAAGGCAGAAAAAAGAGTCCGCATTACGTCTATTATACGGTAAAGGCATATAAGCTGCTGAGAGATGACCCCAAACAGAAAAAAACAGCTCTCTCCTTTCTTGATTATGCCATGGGAAGACCGTTTTCCCACTACAATCTTTTATCCCAGCGGATCATGAACCCGCTGGACCATAAAGGCGAAACCGGGTCCGGCCTCTTTACCGGCCGGATTGTGAATCCGAATGAACCTTATTTTATTACAAGGGAAGCCCTGATGCCGGGGGATCTGCTGCGAATCGGCTATGAAGGCGACACCTTTCACGATATCCAAAGGGTCACCCGGGCCGTCCCCAAAAAGGGGAAATTCTATCTGGGTAAAAAGGCGCGCAGAAAGATAAAAAAAGGGACGCCGGCCTATTTGATCGACCGGAGGGACAGTATTTTGACCGATGAGATCAAATCCCTTGAAAAAGAATTGGAAGCCGTTGAAAAAATATCCATTCAGTCCGTCAAAAAAGCCTTTATTCGATCCTCGGTTTCAGAAAAAACAGGGGAGAACGATCAGCGGAAATTGAACACTGTTTTTAAAAAAAGAAAACCAAAAGAGCAGATCCATTATATGGACCTTTTCAGAGGGCACGGAAAGAGCAGGGATAAATTTGCAGAGAAAGCGACCTGGCTTTCCGCCCGGCGGTATTCTGCGGGATATTCCAAACATGATTGGCTATGGATCGACCCCTTATTGTTTCCTGAAGAGGAACAAATCTGCAGACAGGCCATTGAACGGGCCGTTAAAAAAGGGGTCACCCGGTTTGTTGTGAACACCCCCTGGCAGATATCATTGTTTGATCAGCCAGAACGGCTTCACATATGGGCCGGGCCGTTTTGCAACATCACCAACTCGGTTACCATTGAAAGTTTAAAAGAACTCGGTTTTTCAGGGGCAATTGTCAGCCCGGAACTGGACCGGGAGACGTTCACCACACTGCCGTTGAACAGTCCCCTGCCCCTGGCCGTCGTGCTTTCCGGTAACTGGCCCCTGGGTATTTCAAGAATCGTATCGTCGGAAATAAAAATAGGAACACCGTTTTCCAGCCCCAAAGGAGAAACCGCCTGGGTATCGAAATTCAATGACAATTATTACATTTTTCCCAATTGGAAACTCGATCTGACGGAAAAAAGAAATGAGTTGATTAAAGCCGGATACACCCTGTTCATACGCATCCACGAAACCGTTCCCAAATCGGTTGCATTAAAAAAACGTCCCGGGCTTTGGAACTGGAACCTGAACCTGGTTTAGCCCGGATATTTCATGACAATTTGAGTGAAACACCCATAATTATCTTTAAAAACAAAAAATTGGGCTCATAAACCATGCAAATATAAACATTACAAATTGTCACCCTTTGGGCGAACCGATTTTACTTCATCTGTGTCGTTACAGAT
>JANQML010000353.1 GCA_028280105.1 Desulfobacula sp.
TGGTCAAGGATCTTGTCATCTACAAGGTCAACGGCAGGTACCGGCAGTATGAGATCATTGCCTCTCCCCTGAAAACAGATCCGGCCGGTGAGCGTCAGGTCCTGGTGTTCAAACGGGACGTGACCCTTGAAAAAGAGTACCAGGTCCAGTTCCGCCAGGCAGAGAAGATGGCCACGGTGGGCACCCTTGCCGCCGGGGTGGCCCATGAGATCAACAATCCGTTGACAGCCATAGACGGGTTTGCCCAGGGCCTGAAGCGGCGGCTCGGGAAGATCAGGGGACGGATCGACCCGGCGCTTGAGCAGGAGTTTGCCGAGTATACCGCCACCATTATCAACGAGTGCGGCCGCTGCCGGGATATTGTCCAGACCCTTTTAACTTTCAGCAGGCCCAAGGCGGCCAGCCTCAGCCCGGTGGACCTCAATGCCTGCGTGAGCGACACCCTTTTCATCCTCAAACACCACTTTAAAAGGCAACCAGAGGTCGTAATCCGAACGGAACTGGCCGCTTCCCTGCCCCTGATCCGGGGGGACGAGTCCCAGCTCAAGCAGGTGATGATCAACCTGCTGACCAATGCATTTGATGCGGTGGAAGGCAAGGGAACCATCCGGATTTCAACGGCAGCAGGAGAAGATGATACGGCCCGGCTTGAAATCCGGGACAGCGGCTGCGGTATTCCCCTGGAGGACCAGGATAAGCTTTTCGAGCCTTTTTTCACCACCAAACCCGTGGGCACGGGGGTGGGCATCGGGCTGTCCACCTGTTACGCCATTGTCAAAAGCCACAACGGGGATATTTCGGTCCGGAGCCGCCCCGGCAACGGCGCCGCATTTACAGTCACCCTTCCGGAGATGGTGCACTGATGTCTGACAAACATTACAATATTCTGGTTATTGACGATGAAGAGCCCATCCGCCGCCTCCTGGAAAAAGAACTGGCCGGCGAGGGCCGCAGGGTCCATACGGCGGAAGATGGCAGGAGAGGATTTAAAATGGTCCGGGAGTACTGGTTTGACGTGCTGCTGCTGGATCTTCGCCTTCCCGATGTGGAAGGGCTTGACCTCTTGATCAAGATCCGGGAATCCGCACCTGACTGCGAAGTGATCATGATCACCGGGCACGGCGACATTGACACGGCCGTGGAGGCCATGAAGCTGGGGGCCTATGATTTTATCCGCAAGCCCTTTAACCTGGACCGGTTGGAACTGATCGTTGAACGGGCCCACCAGCGGGTGGTCCTGGCCCGGGAGAACGCCGCGCTCCGGCACAGTGCGGACAACTCGGGTACATCGGTCACCTTTATCGGCAAGTCCGCGGCTGTCAAGGAGGTGGCATTTCTTGCACACAAGGTGGCCCCGGCCAGAATCCCGGTACTGATCACCGGAGAATCAGGGGTGGGCAAGGATGTGGTGGCCCGGATGATCCACCAGCGGTCCGCCTATGCCGCCAGGCCCATGATCGCCAAAAACTGCGCCTCCCTGCAGAAGGAGCTGGCCAGAAGCGAGCTGTTCGGCCATGTCAGAGGCGCCTTTACCGGTGCCACACAGAGCCGGGACGGCCTGATGGCCTTTGCCCATGAAAGCACCTTGTTCCTGGATGAAATCGGGGAACTGCCCATGGCGGTCCAGGCCTCCCTGCTGCGGGCCCTTGAAACAAAGTCTTACAGGCGGATCGGGGAAAAAGACGAAAGAAACGTCTCGGTCCGCTTTATCTTTGCCACCAACCGCCGTCTGGCCGAGGAGGTGGCGGCCGGCCGGTTCAATGAGGCCTTTTTCCATCGGATCAACGCGTTTACCATAGAGATTCCCCCCCTGCGGGAGCGCAGGGAAGACCTGCCCCTGCTGGTGGATTATTTCCTGGCGACCTTAAGTCCGGACAAAAAGCCCCTCCGGGTGACCAACAATGCCATGGACGCGATTTTCCAGTACCAGTGGCCGGGCAATGTCAGGGAACTGCGCAATGTAATAGAGCGCGCCATCATCCTGTCGGAAAACAACCTTGTCTCGGAACGGTGCCTTCCCCGTGAGCTGGTGGAAGGTATCCGGGAAGAAGCCCCTCCCCTTTCCCTTATCTCGGTGGAGCGCCGCCACATCATAAAGATGCTTGACTACTTTGAGGGCAACCGCCGGAAAACAGCCGAGGTGCTGGGCATCAGCAGAAAGACCCTTTACCGGAAACTTTCCAGCTACGGAACAGAATAATGCCCGGGGGCAAAAAGTCCCGTTTGGGAAAATCGACGGGTCATTATGTCCCATATCTGTATTCGCCCACCATATCTATATAAATATCAATCGCTTACTATATGAAATATAGCCGACCCAACACACAGGGCTGGCTATGTCCGGACCCGCACAGGGACAAAACAACTCCCTCACTTTCACGGCATAACTTCATAACTATTTGAAACAAAAGGATAAAATTACCTGGCACACCCTTTGCTCTTTAAGGTGAAAGGATGGCGACAGGAGCCATCTGCAGAAACAAGTTCCCGGCAAATTCCGTTGCCGGGGGTGTTCACCCTAAATGCACAAAGCAAAGGATGGTGATTTATGGCAGTACAAGAACAAGTCTATGGTTATTTTATTCCCAGCGTAACCCTTATCGGCATTGGCGCCAGCAAAGAGATTCCCGCCAAAATAAAGGCCCTGGGCGGAGAAAAACCCCTGATCGTTGCAGACAAAGGCATCACGGCCGCCGGTATTACCGCCCAGGTCACGGAACGCCTGACGGCAGCGGGTATGGAAAGCGTTGTCTATGACGACACCGTGCCCAACCCCACGGATGACAATGTCCATGCCGGTGTTGAATCCTACAAATCAAACAACTGCGACTCCCTGATCACCCTGGGAGGTGGCAGTGCCCATGACTGCGGTAAAGGCATCGGGCTTGTGGTGGCCAACGGCGGGGCCATCCACGATTATGAAGGGGTGGACCAGTCCACCAATCCCCTGCCGCCTTACGTGGCCGTCAACACCACAGCCGGCACCGCATCCGAAATGACCCGGTTCTGCATTATCACTGATACCAAAAGAAAGGTAAAAATGGCCATTGTGGACTGGCGGGTGACCCCGGGTGTGGCCATTGACGATCCCATGCTCATGGTCGGCATGCCCCCTGCGCTGACAGCGGCCACAGGTATGGATGCCCTGACCCATGCAGTGGAGGGCTACGTCTCCACCATTGCCAATCCCATGACCGATTCCGCAGCGGAAAAAGCCATTGAACTGATTGCCAAACATCTGCGTCCGGCAGTGGCCAACGGCGAGGATATCGAAGCCCGCGAGGGCATGTGTTTTGCCCAGTACCTGGCCGGCATGGCGTTCAACAATGCCAGCCTCGGCCACGTGCATGCCATGGCCCATCAGTTGGGCGGCTTTTACGACCTTCCCCATGGGGAGTGCAATGCCATCCTCCTTCCCCACGTCAGCCGTTTCAACCTGATCGCCAAAATGGACCGGTTTGTCAAGATTGCCGAACTGATGGGCGAGGAGACCAGCGGAAAGTCACCCCGGGATGCGGCCGAACTGGCCCTGAGCGCAATCCAGAAACTTTCCACAGATATCGGTATCCCTGCCGGGCTGATTGAGCTTGGCAAGCGTTACGGCAAGGAAGTCAAAGCAGAAGACATTGACGTGATGACCGCCAATGCCCAGAAAGACGCCTGCGGCGCGACCAATCCGCGTAAACCCACTGATATGGATGTGGTTGCCATTTATAAGGCCGCTCTTTGATTCTGATTCCGTGCTTTGTCACTGCTGTTCTCTTTATTTCCGGCTGCGAAACCCTGGGACATAATACAAATTATTCGAATTCAAGAAAAAATAGTATTATGTTTGAATGCATAAGTCTAAAAAGTAGCCTCCAAGCAGTATGATAGCTTAAAATAGCGGCTGGAATGGCATATGCCATCCAGAATCATTAC
>JANQML010000111.1 GCA_028280105.1 Desulfobacula sp.
CCTTGGGAACGAAGAAGATGGGATCTTCACGCTTTTCCCGAAGGGTAAGAATTTGTAAAAAAAGATGAAATGGCGGAACCCACTTATGATGAAGTCTTGAAAGCGTCTTTAAATTCAAAGTTTTTGTTGTATCATCAAGTGATTTCATCTTTTATGATAAAATTTTTATGCAACGTTGAGGTAAACTCACCGTCAGGGCTTCTTGGGGTCAGCTCAATGTGGCCCAGGCCAGGTCAAAGGCCTGTTCGTTCTGTTCCAGGTTGGTAATGATCAGGGACGGCATGATCCAGGCCTGATCATCGTACTCATTGGCTTTTGCCACTTTGATCGCAGGGTAGGCGGTCTGGCGGGCAATGGTTTTTACCGTGAGAAACCGGGTGGTATGTTCTCCTCCCTGGATCCGGGTAAAGGCCAGGTGATTGACATTGTTTTTCGATGCCGCCTTTTTGTAGTTTTCAAAGGTTTCCATGTTATACACCTTTCCCGGTACAACCTCCATCTGGTTGGTATTCCGGTTATCCATATCCAGGGAGATGAAATATTTGTGATTCTCAAAATCAATGTCGTATCCGTCGTACAGGGTATAGACATTACCCAGGAGGGTAATCAGTTTTTCAAAGTGATCGATTTTCTTTGCATACCGTTCCCCTTCTTCATTTTTTCCCACATGGTAATAGTCGGCCATGAACAGGCAGTGCTCGGGAAGCAGAATCAATTCCTCTTTGTTGAATTCTTTGAGAACGTGCCGGCTGATGGCTTTTTTCACCAGGGGGGATTTGGTGGGTCTGCCCGAAACCAGGAAGTAGAAGCCGTCCAGCTCTTTTTCATCCCGCCACTCTTTGAGCAAAACCGCCTGTTTTCCTGATAAAAGCCCGAGGAACCGGGAGAAATCCTTGTTGATAAACCGCTCGGACTCCCACCAGTTCTCCTCGTCATCCCCTCCCTTTGTCTGGGCATAGCAATCGGCAAAATATTCACCGGCCTTTTTTTCCGAAAAGGACTCTTTACGCTTTAAGGTCGTGGTAATACCCAGTATGGGATCATGGTAGGTGTGGGTCAGAAGAATGCTGACATCCGTGGTCAGCCCGCCGATATCAATGTGGCAGATGACACAGTCCAGATGATCTTTTCCGGTATGGCCGGGCCGGTTCTGGGAAAAGAGAAAATTGACTTCATCAATCCGGGGGGCCCTGTCTTTGCTGCCGGAGAGTTCCCAAAAGGGGATCAGTTTGATCAGGTTCAGAAAATAGAGTTCGCATGCACCGCTCTCATCTGACGAGATGTTGACAAAGGTTCTTCGAAGATGCTGGAGATTGGATGGGAACAGGCTCTTCCACTTCCGGTGGCTGGAAAGGTTCATGCAGACGGAAAAGATGTTTTCCCGGTAACCGGCCCGCAGGTTCTCAATGAAAAGATCGGGTACGGTTACACGGACTTCCGTGATGGTGGGGATGGCCGGTCCGTTCCAGGGACGGTCTTCCTTGGGTTCGGTGATATATTTAAAGCTCTGTTCCAGGATTTTTTTTATATAGAGTTTGAATTGGGGGACGTCTCCCCGGTATGCGGCAAATTTGCTGGCAAATGCGTATTTGGCGCTTTTTACCACCTGGCTGGAGCTGATACTGTCTTCATTGACCTTTGAGACAAAGGCAAAATCCCGTTCATCTCCGGAAGGCGGGTTGATGAATGCCGATGGAAATCCCCCCTGGTTGTCACCGTCAAAGTGAACCACATATTGCCAAGAGTCGGTGATCCTGTCCCGCCCGTATCGGCAGGGCCAGCACAGTACCGAGGTCCGGTAAGAACCGAAGTCGATAAACAGGATATACTCTTCAATGTTGTTCGGGTCCCTGGGGGTCCGGCCGGCAATGGTTTCATAGTAGAGTTTATCATCATCCTCAAGGGCCAGCTGAAACTCATCAACCGGTTTTTTCTTTCGTTTTAAAAAATCAAACAACATTGTTTTTCTCCTTCATCTCTCTTTCCATGAGAACATGGTCTCCCCTCATTAGTGCATTGGGAACGTACAGCTCGGCCATGTTCATGATAATGTAGGGAACATCCGTTTCCTGGGTTCCCAAAAACCCTTTTTTCTCAGGGTCAATCCGCTGAAACAGACGGTCCCACATGGCCCCTGCAATGGCTTTGCTCCGTTTTTCCTCCTGAAAAAACTGATCCAGATAGTTTGAAAAAACCGATATCCAAAATTCAGGGTGATCGATAATGATGTTTTCATGGGTATAGCTTAATTCGTCTTCAAAGATCTGTCTGAGGGACTGGTAGGCATCATCCACAATGGTCCGGCGCATGCGTTCCCGGATTTCCGCGACTTCATCATGGCCGGCTATTTCATGGTAGGTATCGATGGCGCGGGCCAGCAGTCCGGTGGCTTCGGTTATCCAGGGCTTAAGAAAAATATTGTCCAGGGCCTCCCGGATATAGGAGGTGGTGCACAGGTTTTTAAGCAGTTGCCGTGACCATGAGATCCCGCCGTCATGGCGGATGTGTTCTATTATCTCATCCAGGTTCCGGTACTTTGACAGCCGCTGAATCCAGCCGTCCACAAAGGGGCCGGGCGGAATAAAATGGACCGGGTATTCCGAATTGCAGGGATTGATGAGCTGGACAACAGCGTCGAAATCGGTGAAGCTTTTAAAATCGCTTTGGATATCCTGTTCCACATTGGTATTGCCGCAGTAACTGGCCACGGCTGATTCGCCCTGGAGCGAGAGCACCAGGGGAAGCTTGTGGTGGGCAAAATTGGTTTTCAGGGCGTCTCCGTATTTTTTCAGGATGGCGTCCATGGGGTGGCCTTTGGGTATGAACACCTTGTGCTGAAAACAGGCCACCAGGATTCCCGGAAATTTGACCAGGCAGGCCATCATGTTTTCCTGAAATTTACGGTGGAGGACAATCTGGCGGTCCGTGGAATCGGCGCCCTCCTTGATTCCCGGGTACTCGATGACCGGTAAGTCCATGGCGGTGGCGTGGGCGGGAATCTCTATGCGGATCAGGTAATCATCGGGCTCTGCCCCGCCGGACAGGTCATAAAGGGAATTGAATTCTTCAGGGGTCAGGTGGTCCTGTATGATCTCCCCGGTGCTGATGCTCACCTGGCTGACCCCAAGCGCGTCAACCTGTTCGGAGGGTTCCACCAGGCAGGGGACGGCCGTATTTTCCGACGTGGTTCTTATTTTGACCGAGAAGAGCTGTCTGAGTTCGTCATTGTCAAAGAGATCCAGCAGGTAGCTTGTTTTGAATGATTTGTCCGTGCCCGTGATATGGACATAGACCGGTGTATCTAGGGAAGGGGCCGCTTCAAGGCTTTTTGTACACTGCTCGATGATGTTCCGGGCGCGTTCTCTATGGGTTTCAGGCAAAAGGGTGAACTGGCGGATAATGGATTCCATTTCACGGCGTAAATGTTTCAAACGGTCTGGGCTGGCATTCATGTTCGGAATTAAACTCCCTGGCTCCTAATGTGTTAATTGATCCGAAGGATCTGGTGATTCCCGTCACTGGATTTTACGATTTGAAGCTGCTTGTCCCCCATGATTATTCTCATGTCCGTGATCTCATGCTTGAAGCTGAAAGTAATGCTGTCGTTCAATACCATGAAGGTAAACGGGTTAAACAGATTGATATTGACCCTTTCAAACAAAGCGATCTCTCCATCCGGAAATCGGGCTTTAAAATTGGGACGGTTTTCAAATAATTTGACGATGCCGGTTTTACCCGGGGTGATGGTAATGGACTGGGTGGAAAAGCTGTCGTCTTTGGAGAGTTGGATCAAGGTGGTGTTAACCTGGATGGGATCCCGTTTCAAAGAGACATTGTTCTCCCGTTCAAACGAGGATTTGGTGATCAGGTTGGACAGGACCAGGCTGGTAATCGGGTCGTAACTCCGGATACCGTACTTTCCTTTGGAGTCTCCCATCAGCAGTTCCCGGTGAATTCCCACCGGCGGGTGACCGGGCAATAATTCGAGATCCAGTGTCTGAATCTTATCTGCAATTATGTCCAGCTTCAGCGCCTGGCCCGCGGTTTTGGAAAAATAAACCAACGAGTTTGATCCCAGTTTTAACGCATCTGCCTGATCTTCCGTGATACTATACCAGGCAATCCTGCTGTCCGGTGATCCTTGAAGCAGGGCATCTCCGATGCGCCGGGGAACCAGCGTGGCTTCCTTGCGGTGAAAAAACGCTGCAAAATCAACGGACCGGCCTTGGGTTGCCTGGGTCAGAAGATACCAGTTTACACCGCTGACAGACTCTTTTAGCTTCAAAGGGGTAAACGTGTAAACATCTTCAAGAAAATTTTTCATCTTATAGTTGATGCCGTCTTTTTCCAATAACTCTGAAAAGGCGTTGGCATCCCGCAGCTTGGTATAATCCCGGTAAGAAATATTATTTTCCTTCATGAAATTCGATATCTCAGAGTGCCTTAAGTCCAAGTCCCCGACTTTAAAATAGAAGATATTGCTGGAGTATCCGGATAAATCAGTGGAGTAAATCCTTGCCAGCCGCATGAATTCGGTGCCTTCAAGCTGTCTGGAGTGTCGTTCCAGGATCTGGGTTACCTTTGTGTTGTAATTAAAATAAACAAAGAGGATCAGCCGTTGCCCGCTATTATTGTCCTTGTTTTCCTTTGGGCTGTAAAAATCCTTTTGAGTGGACGTAAGCAGGTCTGAAATAAATTCGGGTTCAAGCAGATCCTGGGCAATCTTTTTTTCAGTCGGGCGGCCGTCATCTGTGAGCCACTCATGGACCTTTGGAAACGTGGCCTCATAAAATTTCATTTCAGCGGTATCTGAAGCGGAGAACGCCTTTTTAAACGGCAGTTTCTGGGCAAGAAAACCGTATTTATACCCCCCGAAAAGGATGGCCGCCGCCAGTAAAGAAAAGAAGAGCACCTTTAGAGACCGCTGCAGCAACAATGAGCTTGCTTTGCTTTTCTGCAGGGTTTTCAACAGGTTTCTGGCCCGTTCCTGACCCGTGGCGGCGTCTTTGTGAACAATATTGGCGCCAAAGGCCACCAGGGCTTTGCTGGCGCTTTTACTGCCGGGTCTGAAAAAGGCCCATAAAGAACCGATATTATCCCCTCTTTTTACCCGGAGTTTAAGGTATTCGATAAACTCTTTTTTTTCAGCCGATGTCAGGCGGGCCAACGGGACGTGTGTCATCTCCGGGTCCAATGTGATGCAGCCGTCGATATTGATGACCTGAACGTCCAGGTGTGCCGTTTTTGTCTGGTACCGCCTTACGTCCTGGAACAGATGAAATTCCGATGGGATAAGCGCTTCATAGGTTAGAGGAACCTCGCCTGTTTTCTTTATTGCAAGTTCAAATTCCTGTAACTGCCCCATGCCTTAGATCTCCTCATGTTTCTATTTTTCCGATCATTTTCAGGATTAAAAATTTTAAAGCCGTCAATATCTTATAAAATTTACAACTTTATCATAAAAAATCAGAAAAAAACAGTAGTTTGGCACCGTCCTGATCCGCCATCAAGGTACCCTTTGCCGGGTTGCCTGCGGCCGTTCCTCCCTGCGGTGTATGAAGGGTGACACCGGGTTATGAAACAGGGGAGGCTGTGAAAAAGGAATGGCTATTTTAGATCAAAGATGCAGGGAAGGATCGATCGGTTTGGCTCTGTTCTAAATTTTTAAAAAAAAGCATTGACCCGGAACCGAAGATGGGTGTATTTATTATTTTGAATGAACATTTGTTCATATGTTCTTAGATGAGAAGGAAAGGGAGATGAACGACGACCGCTGCTATGACCAGGACGAACACAAGGTATTGGAGGATGTCAAAAACGAGATGCCCGATGATGACATGCTCTTTTATCTGGCAGACTTTTTCAAAGTGTTTGGAGACAGCACCCGGATCAAGATTATCTGCGCGTTGTTCAACGGGGAGATGTGCGTTGGAAACATCGCAGAGCTGCTCAACATGACCCAGTCCTCCATTTCCCATCAACTCAGGGTGCTGAGGGTAAACCGGCTGGTAAAGGTGCGAAGAGAGGGGAAACATGCATACTATGCGCTGGAAGACATGCATGTGGTGGAAATATACAAGATGGGTCTGGAGCACCTTAAGGAGACAGTGTAAACGATATGGCCGACCGATATTACGGCAATTCAGGATCAAATGACTGCGGTTGCGTTACCTGCCCTGACACGCCAGCTGTTAAGGCACCTGAACTGAAACAAAATCAGACTCATGCCAATCATGTTCAAGCCGGCCCCGGCCTGACGGCACTGGACGGTATCGGCTGCGATTGCGACGATGATGATGCCTGCAGTTCGACACAAACCAACCGGCGTAACGAGGAGAAAAAGGAACAGCGTATCAGAGGGATAATCCTCCGATATGCACGGGAGAACTGGCAGCTGGGCGCCTCTTTTACCGTCTTTTTCTATGGGCTCTTCTCCGGGCTTGAAGGGCAGGCAAAGTTTGCCGTCTTTGCCCTTGCCTATATCCTCATCGCCCGCGGGGTTCTGGCCGATGCGGTAAAAGGCGTTGTAAAGGGCAGAATGCTGGATGAAAATTTTCTGATGGGGATTGCATCCATTGTCGCGTTTACCATTGGTGAATATTCCGAAGGCGTGGCAGTAATGCTCTTTTACCAGGTCGGACAGATGGCCGAGCACTATGCCTTGAACCGCTCTAAAAAGTCGATATCCGCGTTGCTGGATATTCAGCCGGTATTTGCCAATATTAAAGCCCCGACGGGTGTAAAACGGGTTGATCCGTCAAATGTGAAGATCGGGGATACCATCGTGGTAAAGGCCGGGGAAAAAATTCCACTGGACGGAACCGTGATTTCGGGAAACTCCAGCCTGGATACATCCGCAATAACAGGCGAATCCCTGCCTGCCTCCGTCGGAAGGGAGAGCGGTGTTTACAGCGGGTCCATCAATCTGTCGGCCGTGATCGAGGTCCGGGTGGAAAAGGATTATGAAAACTCCACGGTCTCGAAAATTATCGAACTGGTGGAAAAGACCAACCAGAACAAGGCCAAGACCGAGAAGTTCATCACGAAGTTTGCAAAGGTATACACGCCCATCGTGGTGATGGCGGCTATTCTGATCGCTGTTTTTCCCCCGCTCCTTCTGGCTGAACCTTTTTCCAAATGGATCTATCGTGCCGCCATTTTCCTGGTGGTTTCCTGTCCGTGTGCCCTGGTTATATCCGTGCCGCTCGGATACTTCGGCGGTATCGGCGGTGCAGCCCGGGCCGGTATCCTGATCAAGGGGGGGAATTTTTTAGAAGCCCTCAAGGATGTTGGGACGGTTGTCTTTGACAAGACCGGAACCCTGACCATGGGCAATTTTGAGATCAACCGGGTGGAGGCGTTGAACGGGTACACAGAGGCGGATATTCTGCGTATCAGTGCCCATTTGGAAGGATTTTCAAACCACCCCATTGCCAGGGCCATTTCACAAAAGTATGACAACCCCCTTGATCAGGGGGATGTCCGGGATATCACCGAGATTCCCGGTAAAGGGGTTGAAGGCCTTTACCAGGGGGCGCATGCACTTATTGGAAACGAGGCCATGATGGCGGAATATGGTGTTGACGTTCCGGATTACAACGGAAGCGGGACGCTTTTGTTTGTGGCAATCGACCGGCATCTGTGCGGTATTCTGTCGATTACGGATGAACTGAAAAAAGGGGCGGCCAAAGGGATTCAGGCGCTTAAAAACGCCGGTATCGACCAGGTGGTCATGCTGACCGGAGACCGGGAGGGTATTGCCCGGCGCATTGCCGGTAAACTGGGCATCACCCGGGTCTTTTCGCAGTTGCTGCCCCATGAAAAAGTCGGTCACCTGGAATCGGTGATTAAAACCGCGGGCAGCAAAAAGGTGGTTTTTGTGGGAGACGGCATTAACGATGCGCCGGTGCTGAGCCGTGCGGACGTCGGGATTGCCATGGGCGGGCTGGGGTCTGACATTGCCATTGAAGCGGCGGATGTTGTTTTGATGACCGATGAAATCACCAAGATTGCCGAAGCGGTCCATTTATCCCGGTTTACCGGGCGCATCATCTGGCAGAATATTATATTGGCCCTTGGTGTAAAAGCATTGATTATGGTTCTCGGTGTTGTGGGGATTGCCAATATGTGGATTGCCATATTCGGCGATGTCGGGGTCGCCATCCTTGCCATTCTCAATTCCGGCCGGGCCATCTATTTTTCCAGGGGAGAATGACCGCCAGGCCGGCTTAACAACCGATAATGAATAAAAAAGGTGGATCCCGGCATTCTTTTTTGAGGCGTTGGCGTTATATAAAATTCTTTAATTCTCTCTGTGCCGTTTGATACCCTTCGTCGATCAACTGCCTGGCCTGGGAGAGTGAAAAGTTGAGCAACGATCGAAATCCCAGCATTTTTGACGGGGAAAGGGTGAGGATGTCGGGCTGTGAAACCGGTTCAGATACGGATCTCACTTTCCGGCCAGGTGAAGCGGGGAACTGTAAAAACGGCTGATCCCGGTACTTTTTTACATTCAGGGCCGTCTGGTAGGAACCGGTCAGAAATTGTTCAAAGAGATGTTCCATGGCTTCCCGAACGGTTCTGGGAGATGCCTGGGGGGTTTGTCCGACAGGTGAAAGTGTCACGACAATGATTTTTTGTGCGCCCCAATCCAGTGCCGGTTGTAACGGTACATTGGCCATAACACCGCCGTCCCAGTGGGGGATACCGTCAATGCTGTGCCAGGGAAACAAAATAGGCATGGCAGAGGATGCCAGGATATGCGGCAGTCCGATCTTTGAGTTGTCAAAAAAGACCACCCGGCCGGTATGGACATTGACCGCAGAGATGACGATCCGAGTCGAATTGGTTCTCAGTGCATCAAAATCAAGACAATCAGATAACACGGACTGCGCGGATCGGGTATCAAAGAGGGAGCTGAACGTTCGCCCGGAAATCAGACCGGATAAAAAAGGCATCAGGTTGAGCCGGTAGATTCGTCTGCGTTCGGCTGTGGTCCATAACCGGATCAACGTTGACATATCCAGGCCGGAACCGATGCCGGCCGCGTTGATGGCTCCAATGGAAGAGCCGCAGATGATATCCGGCTTCCAGCCTATTTCGTTCAGATACTTCCAGACCCCGATCTGAAAGGCTCCCCTGGCGCCTCCGCCGGAAAATACCAATGCTTTTTTAATCAATGGTCTCTTTCATGCCGAATGGTATCCTTGTTCCTGTACCTGTTTGCAATGATTGAATCGCTTGTCGATTCCTTTTCTTTAGCCTGGGCGTCTTCAAATTGTTTAATCTTGTTTTCAAGTATGAGAAGACGGGCATTCAATTCTGATATCTGCTCGGTGGTTGCCAGATGGGTGGCGGAGATCAATTCTTTTAACCGGTTGTCAACGGTTTCGGATATCCAGCTTTTAATTGATTCGGTATAGCCGAGAATCTCCTGTTTCAACCGGTTTCCTTCGGACCGGGAGATCTCCTTGTTCTTTACAAGCCGCTTGACCATGTGATCAACCTCGTTCTCAGCCAGGGTAAAAGACCGCTGCCAGACAGAGACGTATTTTTTTGCATAATCGGTCAGGGCATTTCCCCCCTTTCGAAAGAGTTGGATCAATACACCGGAGGAGACCGATTCGCCGGCTTTTCCCTTTGTGGTTGCAATCAGTCCGGACACGATCGATGCGGTGAGATCTTCGCCGGTCTCATTGTCAATGATGTGGATATCCTTTCCCTGTTTGATCAACTCGGAGAGCCGTGCCCTGGAGACATACCTTTTGTCGGTGGTATCATAGAGCTTTCTGTTTGCATATTTTTTAATGCGGTGCATGTCGTAATCTCCGAAAAAACGGGTTGCTCTTTTGAATATAATATCTTCACGGCTTTTGCAACGCCCTGATCCACCATACGGTCCCGCCTGCTGCGTTGCCTGCGGTGGTTCCTCCCTGCGGAGTATGGCCGATACGCCCTCAGTCGTCACGCCTTGTCGCCTTGCATCCGGCACCGTCTGAAGGCCAGGAAGGTGGTGCAACCCATAGCCCATATGCTAAGCAAAATGGGTCTATTTTCCGGAACCTTTTTCCGGGCTTGCCGTTTTTTTAGATGCAGCTCTTTTTTTTGGGGATGCTTTTTCCCCGGCTAGCTTTAAGTCGTCAATTTTTTTATTGAGTGCTTTGATGTTTTCATCCAGCTTGGCAACCTGTTCCCTGGAGGGCAGGTTGACGATACCCATTACTTTTTCGATTTTCGTATCAATCACCCCGCCCAGCCATTTCACCAGTTTATCGGTTTTCAGGAACGGATTTTCGGTCTTCTTGCCCTCTGTTTTCCCCGGCTTCTTTTTTTTGTTTTCCCGGGCCTCCTGTTTCTGCTTTGGCGCTTCTTTTTGGGAAAATTGCCGGATCACGGTTTCGGTGATATCTTCACCGGTTTTGGTCAGGGTGACCTGGATCTCTTCTCCCTTTTTAATCAGTTCGGCCAGTTCTTCCTTTTTGATGTATTTTTTAGCCGCTGTATTGAAAAATCTTCCGTTGGCATATTTTTTTATGTTTAACATGGTTTTCTCTCCCGGTTGGGTTCGGCTGTTTGTGAATCGTTTATCTCTTATCCGCTTTTCTGCCAAGGGCATCCAGTTTTTCGTTTACACGGTCGATACCGGAAACCAGGTGTTCAATGTCGCCTTTTGAAGGAAGGTTCAGTTTGGCAGGAAGGGACGCAATGCCGAGAATGACCTTTTCTTCAATGGCCTTTTTCATGGGAATTTTATCCATATTCTCTTTGCCCAGTGCAATGACATCGTCTGCAACCAGCCGTACGTCATTTTCGATTCCATTGTATACATGGTGGGTTTTTTCGTTGATTATTTGGATTTTTTTTTGCAGATTTTTTTGACTTACCCCGACCTTTTTCTCAATTTTTTTCCAGACCCGGTTAGCTGTCTGGACAAGGTAAAATCTGGATTCTTTCCGGGGGGGCTCATGGTCTTTTTTTGTTGTCATTTGGGTGCCTCCTCTTTTGAATAATTTTCTGAACGGACTAAATAACGCATTGTGTCATAAAACGAATATGATGCAGTGCGTTATATATGTCAAGACGGTCCTTGCCTTTTTTACAAGAAAATCCGTTCCCTGATCTCTGGGAAAGGCAAGCCTAAATCCACCATCCAATTTTTGTTTCGCATGTGGGCCACGGGTTGCACCGCTTCCCTGGCCACCGTACGGTGCCGGATGAAAGGCGGCAAGGCGTTACGACTGAGGGCGTATCAACCATACGCCGCAGGGAGGAACGACCGCAGGCAACCCAGCAGGCGGGACCGTATGGTGGATCAGGGAGTATTTTATCATTTTTTTTAACTTATAAATATGGTATGGTTTTTTCATCGTACAGGTTACGAATTCATCCGTGTCAGCTTTTCATCAGATTTCGCAACAGATCCTATATTCGGTGTGTATAGAACCGTGAAAACGAGGATTTGTCTGCAACCTTAAAAGAAAGGGGCAAAATGAAAGAAATGCTTCTTAAAACGGCTGGACAATTGATTCCTCCGGAAAGACAATTTGCCGAAGAGTTCAGTCTAAAAAAAGAGAAACTGGCGGAGATGTGCAGTCTCACTCTTGCCGGGCGCAAGGACATTGACCATCTGATCGGCACGGGCAACCAGAGCATGGCCCGGGACAACGATAGAAATTTTGCACGGTTCATGGACGCCCTGTTCACGGATTATTCTCCGGCCGTCTTTGTAGAAACGGTGCTCTGGGTGTTTCGGGCATATCGGTCTCACGGATTTCAAACCACCTATTGGGCCTGTAATCTCAATATCTGGGCAGATAAATTAAAAGAAGAGCTGTCACCCGGGGCATATGCTCAAATTTATCCCTTCTACAACTGGCTGATCATAAACATCCCCCAGTTTTCAGGCCTTACCGATGAAATCCCCATGGACCCATCCATAGATACCGTCCATGGCGCTTAAAAAAAGAAGGGTTTCATGATCAGTTCAGAGTTTTATAATCGATATTTCAATGCCATTTTAGACGGAGACAGAGCCAGATGCACAAAAATGGTCCAAGAGTTACTCGACCAGGGAATTGAAATCAAACTGCTCTATCGGCAATTGTTTGAAAAAACACTGTATCAGGTGGGGGAATTATGGGAACGCAACCAAATTTCCGTAGCCAAAGAGCATTTGGTGACGGCCATCACGGAAAATCTGCTGAACCTGGTCTATCCGCGTCTCTTTCGTAAAAAGGCGGTGTCAAAGAAAGCGGTCATCTGCTGTGCCGCAAACGAATACCACCAGGTGGGCGGAAAAATGGTCGCAGACATCATGGAACTAAACGGCTGGGATACCTATTTTTTAGGTGCAAACATCCCGGTGGATCAAGTGGTTTCTTATATTGACGAAAAAAAGCCGGATCTTGTAGGGCTCTCTTTGAGTATCTATTTTAATTTTCCGTCGCTTAAAAAAGAGATAGAAGCCATCCGGGCGCACTTTCCCGATCTGGATATCATTGTCGGCGGCCAGGCCTTTAAATGGGGAAAGATTCAGTCCTTAGACAGGTTTAAGAATCTGACCTATCTGAGTTCGCTTGATGAACTTGAAAACCAAACCCGGATAACAGATCATGGATGACAAAACAAAGCCGGAAAACCATATCTATAAAGAATTATTGGAAAAATCCCATATTCTGTTTCTTGTTTTAGATCGAGACGGCATTATCCAATCAGCCAATTCGTACGCCAAACAGGAACTGGGCAAACAGATCACAGGCACCTCTTTTGAAACCGTCCTTTTAGATTTTCACAACACCTTTGATTTATTATCAATTGAGGAAAATACAGAGTTGGTCCGGCCCCTCAACCTGAAACGGAATAACGGGTTACCGCAAACCTATCAATTCCGGTTTAAGTTTGCCGGCCCCGTGATCTATGCCGTGGGGGAGCTGGACAATGAAGACCTGGAAATCGTAAGAAAAGAGATGCTGTCATTGAATGAAGATCTCAATAATTTAACCCGGGAACTTCACAAGAAAAACGGACAGCTTGAAATGCTGAACCAGGAGAAAAACCAGTTCCTGGGAATGGCTGCCCATGATTTGAGAAAACCCATCGGTCTTATTTTATCCTATTCCGATTTTCTCATTGATGAAGCCACGGCTTGCCTGGACAAGGAGCAGATCGGCTTTTTACACACCATCCAAAAATCATGTTCATTTATGAAGCGGCTGGTGGATGATTTTCTGGACGTCAGCGCCATTGAAGCCGGGAAATTCGACCTGGAACTCACATGGGTTCACCTGTCCGACGTGTTGGAACAAAGCCTTCGGTTAACCCTGCTTCAGGCAAACAGAAAAGGGCAGAATCTGTCGATAAAAGCTGACCCCGGCCTCCCCCGGTTACAGATTGACCCGTCTAAAATTGAACAGGTTATCACCAACCTGATCTCCAATGCCATCGAGCATTCCCATGAGCGCACAAAAATTAACATCCGGTTGACAATTGACGCAGATTCCGTCCTGTTTTCGGTTCAGGACCATGGGCCGGGCATCCCACCCGGGGAGATGAGCAAATTGTTCAAACCGTTTGGAAAAACCAGCACACCCAAAACAGGGGGAGAAAAAACCACCGGACTGGGTATGTTGATTGCGAGAAAAATCATTGAAGCCCATAACGGAAAAATTAATGTAAAAAGTATTCCCGGTCAGGGAGCAACATTTTTTTTCACCCTGCCGGTTACGGGGAAAGGTGCATGAAAGATAATATTCAAATCCTGATTGTTGATGATGATCCGGATGTATTGGCAGCAAGCGAGCGTCTGGTAAAGTCGCTGGGGTATCAGGTGGCCACGGCGTCCGACGGAAACGAATGCAAGCAGGCCTTAGAAAAAACAACACCGGATTTAATCCTTTTGGATGTCATGCTGCCGGATATGAACGGCAGGGATCTGTGCCGGGATATCAAAGCGGATCCGGATCTGGCAGGGATTTTCATCGTGCTGACATCGGGTATGAAAACCTCGTCCCAGGATCAAGCCGACGGTCTGGAGCTCGGGGCTGACGGATATATTGCCAGGCCGGTTTCCAACAGGGAGTTCAAGGCCAGGGTCACTGCCATGGTTCGCATTTTGGTTGCCGAGCGGGAAAGGGACCGGCTCATTATCGAACTTAAGACGGCATTGTCAAAGGTAAAGCAGTTGAGCGGGCTGCTGCCCTTTTGCTCGTATTGCAGAAAAATACGCAATGACAAAGGATATTGGAATCAGATCGAACAGTATATCCAGGAATATTCGGATGCGGAACTCGGTGACAGTATCTGCCCGAACTGTGCAAAGACCTATTTTCCCGGGATCAATATATACCGGGATGACACCTAACATACGGATAAGCCATGAAAACACGCCAACCCACGAATACGCTGGTCCATTATGTCGGTATCGGTGCCTCAGCCGGCGGATTGGAAGCCATTGAAGCCTTTTTCAGCAAAATGCCGGAAGAAAGCAACCTTGCATTCATTGTGATTCAGCATCTTTCACCGGACTACAAAAGCCTTATGGTGGAGCTGCTCTCCAAGAAAACCAGAATTCCGGTTCACCGGTCCGTTGACGGAATGAAGGTAGAGCCGAACAATATCTATATGATACCGCCGAAAAAAAATCTCACCATTTTCCATGACCGGCTGGTATTAAAGGAAAAAGATACAGCACAGGGCATTAACCTGCCCATAGACATCTTTCTTCGATCCCTTTCCGAAGATAAGGCGGAACGGGCTGTTGCCGTCATATTGTCCGGAACCGGCAGCGACGGTACCCGGGGTGTCAGGGCCATTAAAGAGCAAGGCGGCATGGTCATGGTCCAGGATGAAACCAGCTGTAAGTTCAACGGTATGCCCAGGGCAGCCATTTCAACCGGGGTTGCCGACTTTATTCTCCCGGCCGGTGACATGGCCGGTCAATTGATGGCATATGTGGGACATCCCTATGTCATCGGACAAAAACCCAGCCAGATACTTTTACAGGATGAAAACGGATTGACCCGGATCTTTGCAGAATTAAGAGAAAAAACAAAGGTGGATTTCACCTATTACAAGCCCTCAACCATTGTCCGCAGAATAGAGCGGCGGATGACGGTCAATCAGATCGATCAGCTCAGCGACTATGTGCGCCACCTTCAAAAATTCCCGGCCGAGGTCATGACCCTTTACAAAGAACTGCTCATCGGCGTCACCAGTTTTTTTCGAAATGCAGATGCCATGAAAGAACTCATGGAGAAAAGCATGACCGAACTGATAGAACGGGCCGAAAACAGGGAGATCCGATTCTGGGTAACGGCCTGCTCAACCGGTGAAGAGGCATACACCATAGCCATTCTTGCCAAAGAGGCAATGGAAAATTTAGGTGTTGCCAGGGACATAAAAATCTTTGCCACGGATCTGGACCGGGATGCCGTTATCCTGGCCGGAAACGGGATCTATCCCGAGAGTATTGCCGCCGATCTGACCCCTAAAATGCTGGGTAAATACTTTTACAAAAAAGAGGAAAACTACCGGATTGCCCGCCACATAAGGGAAATGGTGGTATTTGCCCAGCACAACCTGGTCAAGGATCCGCCGTTCACAAAGATCGATATGATCAGCTGCCGGAACCTGCTGATCTATCTGCAACCCATTCTCCAGCAAAAGGTGATGGAGATGTTCAATTTTTCATTGAACCCGGGCGGGATTCTGTTTTTAGGCAATTCCGAAACCGTCGGGGATATGACCACCTGGTTTGAAACCGTTCATCAAAAACACAAAATATACCGAAGTACCGGCAAACAAACCATATTCAAGTCCCATCTGGAGGCCAAACAGCCGGAGAAAATCAGCCCTTATCAAAAGCCGGTACCCTACTCTTTCAGAGAGACATTCAGCCGGTTCAAACATCTGGAAAACGACAATATGATGGGCCGGTATCTGAGTGTACTGGAAAATAATTTTCTGCCGTTGTCCATTATCGTGAACACCCGGATGGATATTCTCCATATTTTCGGAGAGGCCAGAGGGTTTCTCAAAATCCCTTCGGGAAAAACCGAATTCAATGTGAATAAAATGGCGGTAAAGGATCTGTCCATTCCCCTTGCAACCGGTATCCAGCGGGTCTTCAAGTCCCGGGAAGAGTTGATCTATTCCAATATAAAAATGGTTCAGTCAAACGTTTCAAAAAAAATTAACCTGCGTATTATTCCCCTGCCTGATAAAAAGGACCACGAACAACTGGTTGCCGTTTTTTTTGAAGAGATTCAACTGGATCCGATAAAAGAACAATCTGCCGTCGAAGCCTATGATATTGAAAAAGATGTCCGGCAGCGAATCAGGGACCTGGAACAGGAACTGCAATTCTCAAATGAGCACCTCCAGGCAACCATTGAGGAGCTGGAGACCTCAAATGAAGAACTCCAGGCGACCAACGAGGAGCTGCTTGCCAGCAATGAAGAGCTCCAAAGCACCAATCAGGAGCTCCAGTCCACAAACGAAGAGCTGTTCACCGTTAACGCAGAGTACCAGAATAAGATCATAGAACTGACCGAGATGAACAACGACGTGGAAAACCTTTTAACCGGAGCCGGAATTGAAATACTGATCCTGGATGATAACAATGAAATCCGAAAAAATTCCCCCCATCTGAACCGGATTTTTAACATTCTGGATAAAGATGTGGGCCGGCCCATCAATCACCTGTCTCATAACATTGTTGATTTTGATCTGATCAAATCCATTGAACAGGTTCAGAAGACCAATAAACTATCGTATTTCAAACGGAAATTAAATGACGGCAGCGATTATGAAATAAGGATCCTGCCCTATTATATCGGACCGGATGCATTTGCCGGAACCGTTTTAACCTTTGTCAATGTCAGTGAATTTGAAAAAATCAAACAGGAGGTTGAATGCGGCCGTCAACACCGGGAAAAAGAGGATCATATCCCGTCCGGAATATTTCTCTTTAACCAATCACCTGAAAATGAACTGGTTCTTGAGCATATGAGCCCGGGAGAAGTCCCTGATACCTCTTCTGAAAAAAAAGCCCGCCCCGGAACACCCATCCATGAGATATGGCCGGAGATAGAATCGGGTCCGCATAAAAAACAGATCAGCGACTTTCTGAAACAAAAGAGATCCTATCTCTCTATTAAAACAAAGGATTCAAAAAACGAAGATAGAATCGGCTCCAGATGGCTGATTTTTTCTCTGCCCGGTAAAAAAGTGGCGGTCATCCATGAGGTGGAACGGATATTCGAGGCTTAATCTGTTGATTGTTAAGGAAAATTGATGGGACCAAAAAATTACAAAAAAAGACTTCATCAAAAAGCCAAGGCCATTCTGGAAAGAAACCCGGGAACATTTCCGGATATGAGCAAAAAAGAGGCATTCGATCTGTTTGAAGAGCTTCATATCCATCAAATAGAAATCGAGCTCCAGAACGAAGAGCTGATGGCGATTCAAAGGGCACTTGAAGACAGCCGGGCCCGGTACATCAACCTGTTCAACAATGCACCGGTGGGATATGTCATTCTGGACAGGGTCGGAATGATCAGCCATTGTAACGCCACCTTTTTAAATATGGTGCCCGGTCTGGGAATCAAAAAAGACGGCCAGGCTTTTGCCGACCTCTTGATTCAGGAAGACGGAGACGCTTTCCGGGCACGGTTCAGGGCGTTGTACAAATCACCGCAGGGCAAGCAGATACAGGCCCGGGTGAGAACCGAAGGTCCCGCCCCATTTCATGTACTGCTTGAAGCCAGACACCTGATTGAAAAGCCCGGCGCACACCCGGTCCAAAATGCTGACGAACTGCTGTTAACAGTTACAGACATCACGGAGCTTCAAGCCACCAAAGAACAATTCAAATCGGCCTTACATGATGTACAGGCCGGAAAAAACATAACCGAATCACTTCTCATGGCTGCCCGCTCCATCCTTGAACAAACCGATTTTCAGACAACGGCCAGACAGATATTTGACACCTGTTCAAAGGCAATCGGATCGCGACTGGGTTATCTCGCCCTGCTGTCGGAAAGCCGAAAAGAAGATGAAGTCCTGTTTCTGAAAGAGAGCGAATTGCCATGCGCCCCTGATAAGAATCTATGCATACCGGTCCGGGGGATAGGAGCAAAAGCCTATCAAACGGGAGAGGTCATCTATAACAATTCTTTTGCGGAAAGTGAATGGGCCTCCCTTCTGCCGAAAGGCCACATCCGGCTCGAAAATGTTCTGGTCGCGCCGCTTGTCATCGAATCCAGTGCGGTCGGTGTCATGAGCCTGGCCAATAAAGCAGACCCGTTCACGGAGAATGACGCCCGGATTGCCCAGGGATTTTGTGAACTTGTTGCCATTGCCCTGAAAAACGACCGGCTTAGAGAAAAGCAGGACCGGGCAGAACAGGAAAAAGAGAGATTGATCCGGGAACTCCGGGAGGCGCTGGCCAATGTTAAAACGCTCAGCGGATTAATCCCCATCTGTTCCCATTGTAAAAAAATAAGGGATGATCAGGGGTATTGGAATCGGCTGGAGGATTATCTGGACGAACATTCAGATGCACGGCTCAGTCACGGCATCTGCCGGGATTGTGCAAAGGAGCACTATCCTGACTTCAAACTCTATGACGATGATGGTGACCCCTCATAGAGAGGTGATGGAGTTGAGGGTCAGGGTGATGGGCCGGTCTTCCTCCGTACTGCCGGTGAACCGCACCGGACCGGGCCGCCGGTATCGGTCCGGGTTGGAATCAGCACCCGACCACGCCTCTCTTAACGCCCTGAAGACCTTGAATGCGTTTGAGTCAAGATCGACCAGGCTCTTTTCAATGACCAGTTCGAGCCGCCCTTTTCGCTCTTCAAGACGCATGAGCTTGGCAATGGGAATACCAATGGGCTCCCATTCATCAAACGCCTTTTCAAGGTGCTGAATCGCCGCCATCTGCCCGGTTGCACCGTTGGCAGCCAAATGGAATGCCGTCATCCCCAGATTATAGGTGTAATTGCAGTCAAAATGCGTGGGATCAGACCCCCTGCCGTCATACCCGTAAAAATGGGTTTGGGTTTTAAATCGGGGCTCTGATTTCCGGAATATCTTTTGAATCGCGGGCGGTACCGTATCATCCGGACCGATGAGCTGATTTGCAGTAAGCGCATGTTTCAGCGTTTTGATGGAAATAATCGACTCCTTCATCAACAGATATCTATCATCCGGATTTTTAAATATGGCACGGGCGACCTTTTCAGGCGATAACATGATCCGGGACATGGTGGTTTCGTAAAAGGAACGTTCAATTCCGATTTTGTACACCCCTCTTTCCTTTAGTACCTCAAGATACTCTTTGACCATATCCATGATAATCTTCTCGGTTTTGACCTGGGAAAACTGGAAATTCCCATGGGTATCCCTTTCCACCAGCAATCCCTCCTGAAAAAATGAGGGCAGTTGGTTGAAGAGTTCATCATCCCGAACATTCCAGATCGGGAACTCAACTGTCTCCCCCATCACACGGGCCAGCCGTCTTAAATATTCGAGTTTGCCAGCCAGTGTGGGAAAAGAATAATGAAAGTCATTGTCATGTATCTTATTGTAATCGCCGATAATCGTGTTCAGCTTAATGATAAAGACCTGGATTTCGTTGATAAATTCCAGAATCCCTTCGGGAATAATCATGACACCGAAGTTTTTACCGTTTGCCGCCCGCCGGACAATCACATCACAGATCATCCGGGACAGATGCCGTAATGTCATCCCGTATGCCGTATAATCAATAGCGTTGTCTGCCTTTGCCTTATCCAGCCGTTTCAAATCGGTATAATCGGCCAGTTCCTCACCGATCAGAACCAGGTTGGCATGGGTTTGAAACGCGCATTCCAGCGTCAGATGGCTGGCCACCCGCCCCATCACCTTGCAGATATGCCAATACTTGACACTGGAACCGGAGTCGGCTGCCAGATTGCTGATATTCTGTGAAAAGGCCCTGGCAGCCGTATGAAATCCAAAGGATATGGCGCACAAGGTTTCATGATCTTCGGTTCGCACTTGAATATCCCCGTCAATGGTTTTGGGAACCCCAATGACTTTAATACCGGATTGTTTAAAATGCTGGGCCAAAAACGCGGCATTGGTGTTGGAATCATCTCCGCCGATCACCACCAGGACATCCAGGTCCAGTTCCAGGCAGGTCTGAAGCGATTGCGCCATTTTTTCATGGGAATCGATTTTGGTCCGCCCGGTTTTAATCATGGAAAAACCGCCTATATTCCGGTAGGCATCCACAAGACTCCGGGTGATTTCGATGTATTTGTTGTCCAGCAGTCCGTCCGGACCCGAAATAAACCCGTAAAGTACGGAATCCTTATGATAACGTTTCATTTCATCATAGAGCCCGGCAATCACGTTATGTCCCCCCGGTGCAGGTCCGCCGGAAAAGACAACCCCGATATTTTGCTGTTTTCGATACGCCTTTTTATCTGCATCTGTCTGGGTGCCATCGCTGTCCACCAGTTTCTGAACCGGATTGCCCGCGATATCGGGCAACAGTTTTACGGCCTCCTTATCGCAAACAAAGCGGTATTCCGGACAATTTTTGATGCCGGTGTATTCTGATGCGAATATCTTAATTTTCTTTGGTGAATAGGATCGCCGGGCAATGGTTTCCGTATTTACATCAGAGGTCACATGTCCGGTTTTGGGATGATTTAATAAAGACTTAAGGCAATTGTCGTTCTCTTCTTTCATTCTTTCTCCTGCCGACTCAAATGGGAATTCAATTGACTACCAGAACCCGGTTTCTACCCTGCTCTTTGGCCTTGTAAACGGCGATATCCGCCCGTTCAAAAACCTGCCGGTGATTGGTATCTTCGGTTTTTGCCTGGGAAATACCAATACTGACCGTGACTTTCACTTTTTCTTTTTTATATAAAAATTCAATCTTTTCGATTGTCTGCCGTATTTTTTCTGCCGCGTTTTTTGCGCCCTCGCTATCGGTTTCAGGCATAATTACGACAAACTCCTCGCCACCGTACCGGGCCAGCATATCATTTTTGCGTAACAGCGGGATAGACCGTTTGATAATCTCCTGCAGACATCTGTCTCCAATGGCATGCCCATATCTGTCATTAATATTTTTGAATTTATCCGCATCAATGACCATAAGGGAAAAACCGGTCTTATACCGCAAAAAACGATCCATTTCCAGCTCAATCCGCTGATCATATGCCCGGCGGTTATAAGCACCGGTCAGTTGATCCCGATTCAATTTTTCTTCAAGTTCTTCGGTATAACGTGTGGCCTTATCCAGTTCCTGCTTGAGTTTTTCAAACCCGGTCTTCAGCATCTGCCGATTTTTTTTGGCCGTCTCTTTGATTGCCGAATCCTTTGCCTGTTTTTCCGCTAGCGCCTTTTCAATGGCGCTCAACCGTTGCGTTACCTTTATTTTCAATTCATCCAGGCTTTTAGCCACATCCGAAGTCTGCTTCAACCCGGCAAGCTCGACCCCTAAAACCGACTCAAACCCGTCATTGTTTTCAACCATATTGTCGGTCTGTTCCACGGTACTGGCAAACCTGGATTCGATGTCGAGAATCTTACCCACCACTTCACGGACAAAGGCATTAACTTTTGCCCGGTCCTCGTTGGTATCTGATATATAGTTGAAAACCAGACCGAATACATTTTCCCGGATGTCGCTGATGTCAGTGGTATTCTGGGCATTCTTCACCTGGATGGAGATATCATCCAGCCGCTTTGAAAATTTTTTATCCAGGCTTCCCCGAAGATGGCTGACCACCTCGTGGTAACTCTCCTTGTACAGATCAATGAATGATTCGGATTCGTTTTTCAGCAATGAGGAGAACAGCCCTTTTTTCTTTTTGCCGGCACCTGTATGGATATCCTCTTTGAGCATGGCGGTTTTCAACTGTTCACAGATATATTCGATTTTTCCCTGGGACTCTTCCTTCTTAAAGGCCTTGCTCAGATCCCGGCAGATTTTTGAGAACCGGGTATCATCGGTTGCCAGTGTATCAATGATCACGGGGAGATACTTTTTATACAACCGGTTGGTCCGTTCGAACTTTTCTTCTATGGAATCCAGTTCTTTTAGCAGAGTATCTTTCTGAGACTGAAGTTTTTTGGCCTGATCCTGAAGCGCCATTGTTTTTTCATCCCGGGAAGCGTTCATCCGTGCATATCCTTTTCATATTAATGTTAAGCCCTTAATTTAAACCAAGCACCGTTTGAATGTAAAGCGATTGATGAAAAGAAGCCTCAGACGGAATAGCCGGGAGTATCAGCGGTCCGTTTCATCCAGGTGCACAGGTATCCATCCATCATCAGATGAACAATATGGTGGATCACGCAAACCAGCAACGCCATACCGAATTCAGGGAAATACGTGACCTGAAGCATCAGTGCCAATGCCAGGGTTTTCTGAGACCCCATGAAAATAATACTTTCACGCCGTCCTCTCTGGACCTGAAATATTTTGACAAGTAAAAATGAGACGGCAAGCAGGATAAAATGAAAGAGAAATGAGAGGGCCAGAATATAAAACAGATCGACGCCCCTGCCCATCAGCATTTGCTTGGCTCCCCCCAGCGAGATAAAAACGATGCCGACAATCAGGCACTGATTGATCTGTCCCAACCTGTTTTTTTTTAACCCGCCCGTTTTAAAGAAGCCGGCTTGTACGGCCATTCCGGTAACCAGCGGTAAAAGCACCAGAAACAGCAACTTAACGATAATCGATGTCTGATCCAATGCCAGATCTTTTTCCTGATTTAAAAATTTCAGCATTACATTCAGAATCAGCGGAATTGAAAAAATGGCAATAAAATTGGACAGAATGGTAACAAAGAGGGCATGGGCCATATTTCCACCGGCGGTTCCGGTCATGACCACTCCGGACGACAGCGTTGACGGCATAACCGATACGATAAACAGCCCGATAATAATACCGGTATCCATGGGGATCAGACTGATGGCAACGGCTGCAAGCGGAGAAAAAAATAAAATAACCGACAATGCCAGCAGGGTCGATTGAATGTCTTTGAGCCCGGTCTTAACCTGCTCGGAGTCGATGAGAAGTCCGGATACGATAAAAATGATAAAAATAATCACATCAGGTGCGTGATGATCTTTTAAATAGATTCCCAGACCGGCAAGGGTATCAGTTCCGTCAAGGGTGATCAGTAAAAATGAAAGGATGAGACTGGCCAGGAACCATTGTTCTTTTATTTTATCTATCATAATCATTGTTCCGTTTGATAACCGGCATCAGCCCGGATATTTCATGACAATTTGAGTGAAACACCCATAATTATCTTTAAAAACAAAAAGTTGGGCTCATAAACCATGCAAATATAATCATTACAAATTGTCACCCTCTGGGCGAACCGATTTTACTTCATCTGTGTCGTTACAGATCGTTTGCGGTAGGGCAACTACAGCTTC
>JANQML010000133.1 GCA_028280105.1 Desulfobacula sp.
ATATAAAAGGCGTTTGAACCCAAACGCAATAGTGAGGCTATGATTTTTTGTTAAAACTGGCTTTGAGCAAAATTGACGTTTTTCTACAGAAACTAAATAATAGAGAGCGTCAAAATCTGCGGCACGGCCTTCTATTTTCCCGGATTGCAAATAATGATCCAGGGGGTTGATACCGGCGGCACGCACATCCGGATTCATAGCGAGATAGAAACTGGTGTCAAACCCCTCACACGGGTCCCGGCCTTCCATCCAGCCGTACATATTAAAATGGCTTTCTCCACTTGACAACTGTCCTGCAGACACGGCATCCATGATATCCGGGTTGTTTTCCAGGTAGTAATTTTCATCAAACCGGACGGTGTCAGCCATACCGGCCCACTCATTGATCTGGTCCACCATGCTGTCCGTCAGCCGGAGCACCCCGTTGATATCCACCGGCCAATACTGCTCATGGCTGACGATTCCCACAAGCGACATGATTCCCGACTCGTCCGTAAAGATAACCGGCGAACCGCTTTGCCCATAGGACACATCAAGGTCGTCATGAAATTCAAATGTATTATAACTGATATCGTCAATCGTCCCGCTTGTGTAGACCATCTGTGTGCCGCCAAAGTCATAGGGATACCCAAGGCTTTCAACCACGGCACCGACATATCCCCTGCTGTCGATATCAAACCAGCCCGTCTGGTAACCGATATCGTGTGACAGCTCCACATAGGCATAGTCGTAATCAAAGTCACCGTAATTCACCCATCCGGACACGGATAAAATATTGCTGTCATCCGTGACCCCGACGGTCACCCCGTTTGGTGTATGCGCCGGACTCACGTACACATCCGCCCACCCACCCTCTTCCGGCAAATAGACACAATGGCCTGCCGTCAACAGATCATCCGGCCCGATCATGGCACCTGTTCCCGTTAAAACATGTCCGGATGGAAAGTGTGATTCAATTAAAACAACGGATCGAAAAGGGTTGGTTACAACCAGATCATCCGGAATGCCGACCCTGTCATCTATACCTAAAACAGCCATTTAACCACCCCTCTTTTTTATATTTTTTTATTTACAGCACAAGTCTCTTAATCCGATACCAAAAGAAAATTCCCCATCCATTTGCCCATTGGCTCTCACCCGGAAAAACAGGATTCCGCTGCCGTACAGACCGGGCGGCCGGAAAACGGGGCAATTAAATCAAAAACGTTACCAGATCAACATCCCGAAAATATTCCCAGTCGTCGCTTGTGACACCCATAAGGGTAATCTGGGAATAATCCCGGATATGAATTACGGTCCGGTCCGGATATTCGGTGGCAGACACCGCACCAAGCTCCACCCACCTGTTAAGATTCAAAAAATCATTCATCGGATTGAAATCAAAAATAATATCGTTTCCCGTGGCCGAGTTGAATTCAAATACATCCGAGCCGCCGTTTCCCCAAATCGAATTGTCCCCGTAATTTAGGTCGAAATAGTCATTCCCTGCGGTGCCGACAATCTCCCCGTCGTGGAATGAGTAATTAATGATCCGGTCAAAAACATAAGGCGGGGCATCTGCATATCCGTCATATGCCGGGGGCAGTGAGTCTTCATTTTCCGGCGGGCCGTTGGGGTTGATTTCCGCGGTTGTAATCAGATAGTCTGATTCATCATAACTGTCTTCAACTGCGGGCTGCCGTCCTTCGTATTTTCCGAAATGGATATAGTGATATTCCGGATCAACACCGGATTCGGCCACATCCGGGTTTTGCGCCAGGTAATACGCCGGATCAAAATCAGGCGCCCGGCCCTCATACCGGCCTGAAACAATATAGTGGTTGAACGGGTTGATACCGGCCACAGCCACATCCGGGTTATTCAAAAGGTAAAAGCTGGTGTCAAAACCGGCACAGGGATCCCGGCCCTCTGTCCACCCGAATGTGAAATAATGAAACTCTCCGCTAGACAGCCACCCCTCTTCAACTCCCTTTGCCACATCCGGGTTCTGCTCTAAATAATAAGATTCATTAAAGGAAACCGTAATGGGATTTTCTATTGAATTTTCTGCCCATTCGTCTATCTGGTCGATCATTGCATCGGTTAACCTCAAAATCCCGTTTGTGTCGGTCGGCCAATAGCTTTGGTGACTGACAAGGCCTGCAATGGATATCTGGTCGGTTTCAGGATCGGTATAAAACACAGGGGAACCGCTTTGGCCAAAGTATGAATCCATATCATCCGTGAACTTAAAAACATTGAACCCGGCATAATCCACGGTCCCGCTGGTGTAAACCATCTGGTCGCTGCCATGATCTCCCGGATACCCCAGGCTTTCCAGGAAGGTGCCGGTTTCTCCGGTGCTCTTAATATCAAACCAGCCGGTCTGGAATCCGATATTTTCGTCAAGATCCACATAGGCATAATCCCATCTGAAATCTTCGTAATTCACCCACCCGTTGACTGAAATAATATTTTCATCCACGGCAGATCCAAACGGAGCAGATGTTCCCCCCATCGCCGGTGTGGCAATGACCCGGGTTGCCCACCCGCCGTCTTCTTCCGAATATACGAGATGACCGGCCGTTAACAGATCATCCGGACCGATCATCGCTCCAGAGCCCGTATAAGCGCTCCCGTTCGGAAAATAGGCCGTAATCTGAACAACGGCGGAAAACGGACGGGTGGTTAAGGCACTGTCCGGAACAAGGATTCGATCATCAACACCTAGGATTGCCATCTATATCTCCTTATGATTAGGTTGCCTTTAAAATTGCAGATACCAAATGATTCAGACCCTTTTTGTTTATCTGAAAGAAGTCGGGTTTACTTGGGTTGAACAGTATCTGACAAAAATATCTATCAATTCTTAAAAATCCTGTAAATACCAATACGGTAAAATCCGTTCCTATGTTTTCAGCGGTCGGATTCCAAACCGGCCGTTACCGGCCCTGACGGTTTCGGCTCAATTTTAATCGTTTTATAATGGTATGTAATATTATTCAGTTTTGAAATTCGTTTTGCTTTTTTTATTAAATACGTATCTTCCAATATCCAGAGATGAAAGATAAATTTTCCGGCGTCTTTTATATCTCGCTCTACGGTTAAATAGATACAGGATTGATTGTCAATGAACTGCCTACCAATGATTCTCGGGTTGTCCAACCGGGTGAGGCGCCTGATACCCAAATCATCTATTAATTGATTGGGGACAATCCCAATTAACCCCATATTTCCCGGAGAGAGTTTGACTAACCCCTCCTTGAGAGTCTTTGTCCGGATAATTTTATCAGGTGTATCAAACCAGTCACTAAAAACGGTTACGGATTTTGAGTCCTGCTTTATCCAATTGTCGTATACATCATTAAAATACAAATCATGTTCTCTAAAGTGTAAATAGAATTCATTGTCAGAACTAAAACGGGTAGTAAAATGAATTACTACGTCACTTGATATTGCAGTCCCTTGATCATAATAGGAGTGAATATTTTTGTATGTTTTTTCAATTTTTTCTAATAAAATTTGGGGGTTTTCTTTTCCGCTCTCAGCAAATGCCTTATATGGAATGGCAAGAGTTAAAACTATGATCCATAAAAATAGGTTAACTTTCATTCGTAATATCCCTTCTTTTTATAAAAGATCTTTAAAAAAAGATTTTTCCAATTTGCTTTTAATCGGGTCAATTCGTTTTCTTTCACTTCTCCTTTTTTGAATTTGAGCTTCATTCATGCAATCGACTACTTTTTTTGGAGTATCCCATATTTTACAATCTTCTAAGTCTTTTTCATACTTTTCGTCAATTATTGCTTGCCGTTGATTAATTATTGCTCTGAGTTCGCTTGGTTTGGTTATTTTAGTTCCAGCGTACATTGCACCAATTTTCAGAGCTTCTGTAGCAACATACCCACCGATTGCAGTAACAGGATTTTTGCCATTAACAATGTTATCTATTGTATCTACAGTACTTTTAACTTCCATTATCGTCGTAACGGCCTGCTGAACTAAATCGACTGATGGTGTTGTTATTTCTTCTATATCATTAGTCTCTATGTGAACTATATCATTTGAATCATCATCGTAACTACTATTATCAAGCCGGTCTGCAAAGTCCTGGGCATCTTCATTCCCATTATTCAACTCTGTTCCCGTACTGCTTGAACCATCCCATGTTCCAGGGTAATGCCCTGTGGGGTCCGTATAAATAAGCGGATTGTTCAGCACATAGGCATACCGGTTCAAGGCCTGGGGATTGTACAGATCCGGCAGCAGGGTGTCTGCCATGGTAAACCGCCCCAGAACCGGATCATAGAGCCTGGCATCGTAATTGTAAAGCCCGGTCTCCCGGTCTTTTTCCTGGTCCGTGAACTTGTAGTCGGAAAGGTCTGAGCCGGTACGGCTGCGTTCATGGCCGTAGGGCAGGTAGGCGGTCTGTTCCACCGGCAGGCCCGAGATATCGGTCAGGACCGAGGAGCTGCCCAGATGGTCCTTGTGAAAATAGAGGGTTGTGCCGTCGGTTATCTTTGCAATGCGGAGGGTGCCGGCAAAGATGTAATTAGTGGATTCCGCCGTGCCGGCCTCCGCTTTGACCTGGAAATGCTCCCCGATGTAAAAGGTGGCGGGGCCGTCGGCAATGCTTTTTTTGACCCGCCGGTCCTCATGGTCATACGTGAAACCGACCCGGGTGGTGACGGCATCCCGGGTGTGTTCAATAGACCGGGGCATGTTGGCGCCGTTATAGGTGACGGTCCGTGTGCCCGGCTGGGACGGGTCGGTGAGATCCGGGCCGGATACCATGTTGCCGTTGGCATCGTAGGAAAGGGGATATGAACTGCCGTTGATGTCGATCTGGGTGACGGCATGGGGGGCTGGGCCGGCATAGGTGTATGCCAGGGTGTCCGGCCCATGGGTCTTGGTGATGATGTTGCCCAGGGCATCGTATGAGAAGACCCGGTCCGAACCTGCGCCGGTTTCGCTGATCAGCCGGTGGAGCCGGTCATAGGCGTACCCGTAGGTGACCCCGGCCACGCCGTCGGCAGTGCTTGAGATATCCCCGGCCGGGGTATAGGTATAGGTGCGGTCCAGGAGGGTGCCTGCCGGACCGGTTGTCCGGATGGCTGTCAGGCGGCCGGACCGGTCGTCATAGGTGTAGTCGGTATGGGTGGCGTTGGGATACGCGATACGGCCGATCTTTCCCTGGGGCGTGTAGTTGCTGAGCCGGGCATAGACGGTCCCGTCCGACCCTGTGACCTGTTCCAGCAGGTTGGTGCCGGCAAAGAAGGTGCGGGTAAGGGTGAGCCCGTCCGGATGGGTGGTGGTCAACGGTTTTCCCGACAGGTCATAGGTGTACTGGGTGGTGTAGGATTGGGGGGCGCCGGCAATGGTTCTGGTTTCAGACAGGATATCGCCGAATGAATTGTACCCGTTGACCGTGGTGGTGGTCTCCCCGTCAGACACCTGGTATAAGAGGCCCCGCCCGTTTGAAACACTTGGGTCGTCATAGGTATAGACGACATCGGGGTCACCTGTGGAAAAGGTTTTCAGCGTTACCCGGTTCAGTGCGTCATAGGCATGGGTGAGGGTCTGGTTTTTGGCATCGGTCCGGGTGAGCAGATTGCCGTTGGCATCGTAGGTATATTGCCAGACACCCATATCCGGGTCGGCCATCCGGGTTTTCCGGCCCAGCAGATCATAGGTGATCCCGGTGGGGTTGGCGTTATGGTCCGTGATTTGGGTCAGGTCCCCTGCCCCGTTATAGGTATAAGTGGTGGTAAAGTCGCCGGCATCGGCGTGCTCCACCACCCGGGTGATCCGGTCCAGGTAGTCCCGGGTCTGGGTCCGGGCGGCCCCGTCCGGATCCGTGATCCGGGTTGAAAGACCGGTGTACTCATAGGTGGTGGTGATGGCGGCATGTTCCGAGGATTGGGTGTCTTGGGACACGGGCCTGCCCCGGTCGTCAAATACGGTTTGCAGCCACTGGTGGTTAACCGGGGGAGCCTGGGGATAAGTATCGGTTCCGGCAATAAACGGACCCTGGGCCAGATAGGCCCGGCCCATGTCATCGTAATGGGTCCGGGTGATCAGGTATTGGCCGTTCTCCCCGGGGGCAACGGTCTGAACCGTCCGGTTGAACCCGTCCAGGAAGGTGGTGGTCTGAATGAAGTTGCCGGATGCGTCTGCCTTGACCTTTGAGACGACAGACCGGGGTGAGGCCGTATCATTGTATCGGGTCAGGATCTGTCTGCCCTCGGGCATGTCCACCTGCACCGGCCGGCCGAAAAGATCGTAGGAATAGGCGGTCTGGTTCCCGTTTTCATCTTCGGTCAACAGAGGGGTGCCGAACCGGTAATCCAGATCCAGGGTGCGGCTGATGTGGCTGATACCGTTGGTTTCCGGCAGCCGGGTTTCGACAACAAAGGTTTGGGTCTGGGCATCGTACTCTTTATGGGTGGTGTGGCCCCGGGCATCGGTCCGGGAAATCTCATTGCCGAACCCGTCATAGGCAAGGGTGACAACCGGGTCATGAATGCCGTCCAACACCTGTTTCTCAGTGATCAGGTTGCCTGTGGTGATTTCATACCCGTATTCGGTCTGCCTGGCCAGACCGGTGACATCCCCTGCCAGGCTCCGGGAGACGGGCCGCCAGCACCAGTCCCCGAAATTGCCATAGGTAAAGGTCTGGGTGACGGATTCTGCGCCGGTCCCGGAGATCTGCCGGGTCAGGACCTGGCCGTGGACAGGATCATAGGTACTATCCTCCTGGCGGAACACGGTCTGGGAGTCATACATTTCGGTGCGGCTTCTTAGCGGCTTGACAAACCCCACGGTGTTATCCGGTGCATCCAAAAAATCCACCTGCCAGTCCGTGGTGGTCAGGGACAATAAGGCCCCGGGTTCTCCGGGCAGACCCGGGGACCGGGTCTCTGTCCGGTACGGCCGTCCTTTGTCAAACTCGCCCTGGAGAAACTGATATTGGCTGGTGGTCCCGTCCGGATGGGTCTGGGTGACCCGGCCGAATCCCCTGAACTCCCGGGAGGACGGATCATAGAGACCGTCTGCATAGGAATAGGAAGTGGATGAAACGACACCGTTTCCGTCATCCCGGGTGATGTTGCTCACCAGATTCATGTGGAACGGCAGGAAGGTTTGTGCGTATTCGGTTGAGTTCACATATTCAAAGGCAATTGTTGATTGAGAGGGTAGAGAAATGGATTGGGCTTTGTTTGAGGCATCACCAAGGCTAAACCGGGTAGTCACAACCCTTGGATCTTGCCAGTGGAGGGGGTGGTTGTCAACCACCATGTCGGCCAAACCGTCTCCGTTTATATCGGTGAATGTTACTGTATAATTACCACCAGGATGAGGATCTCCATTTGAGCTTTCTATAGGCGCTTCGAATTGCGCATGTTGATTTCCTTTTAACCAATTGAAGTTATACCCTGGAAAAGCCGTCCCAGACACGACAGTTCCGTTTTCAATAGCCGTATCCGTTCCAAATCGTTCCAGCCGGGTTAAAAGAGACCGGGAGATCTGCTCGCTCAAAGAATAAGTAAATTTATATGCCCTCACTATACTATCAGAAGATTGCACTTCAATTGTTTTAAGACATCTGTTCGTACTCGTTTTAAAACGAGGCTGATAAGAAAGAACCGGATCGGGCCGTGTGGTCTCTGTATGAAATATTACGGAATTTGAAGGTGCTAACGTACCAGTCTGATTACCGGTATAGTCTATCCTTGAAAGATAGATCTGGCCGTCTTCTTTGATATAGGAGAAGACCATATAATTGTTATTGGTATCCACCACCCTGTCCAGGCACCATTTAAATATCCGGTTGGGATCTGACGGGTCGCTCTGCCGGGCGGCATCTGTTGATCCCAGGTAATACCGGGTGCCGGTTCTGTCCGTGACTTCCCAGCCCTTTGTATTTGGGTTAAAATAGTACTTTTTAAACTTGGATTCGATCTTGGCCCCGTATAAACCGGCGCCCCAGTCCGGACGGGCCGCCAGTTCCGACAGGCCGCCCAGGGTGGATTCATAATCGTCCTGGGTGTAGTCCAGGCCGTGTTTGACGGATCTTTGGATGGTGCCCATATCAATGTCCCATCCCATGCCGATCCAGCCGTTTTTCCGGTTGCTGTTATAGTTCAGTTTAATCTGGGGCTGGATCCCGGCCCGGCCCGGGGGAACGATAATGGGGATGTCTGCCACAGCCGCCCCTGAATATTGGGTGATATCGATATTGGCCGCTGAGATCTCCGGGGGCCGGGGATCTTCTTCAGGTTCCTCCTCTCCGGTGGCAGACATGGGCGTCCGTTGTTCATGGGTCTCCTCTTCATCTTTAATGGGGGTGTCTTCCTTTTTACCGTTTTTTTCAGAGGAATCGGAAGCCGTCTTTTCCATTGGTTTTGACGGGACATCCGTATCTGTTTCCGGGGCCGGCTGCTGAACGGTTTCAACGGCCGGCGATTCCTTTGGCAGGGAATCATCTGCGGCTGACACCGCCACGGCCCGGCCGGAAAGAATCGTAAACACCAGAAACAGAAGACCGATGAAAACAACCCGGTTTTTAAAAGAAGAAAAAGAAACGATGCCGGACAGACCGCTGAATGAAGAAGATCCCATAATAGTGCCCTTTGAATCGGAATATACCATTTTAAAAAAACAGAGTACTAGTTTTGTGACTAGCGGTTATCGCAGGAAAAAACCGGTCTGTCAATCAGGGAAAACCCTGATTTTGTATAAAAACGGCATTTTTTTTACTTTGTCTGGAATGGAGCCGGACGGATCGGGGGATCTTTCAGCCGGGCGTGCCTTTAACCGGCCGTTTCCGGCCGGGATGACGCCGGATCCGGCAGGGCCGGGCAGATGAAGTCAAACCGGTTCCCGGGGAATCCTATATGTTGATCACCTTATCGGCCAATTGCATGGCCGTTACAATATCCAGCATATTGGTGGTCTGGCCCACTGCTTTTTTGTCCATTAAGCCCAGGTGGGTTAGGCAGGCACCGCAGGCCAGTATAATGACACCGGAGTCCTCCAGCATTTTTAGGTCTTCAAGGGTTTCCGCATCCCGGGTGCACAGGATCACACCATGGTTAACAAAGACAAGCTGCCACAGGTCACTTCCCATCTCTTTCAGGGTTTTGATGAAATTACCCATCAGTTTGCCGCCCAGCTCATCATCCCCTTTTCCGACCTGGGCAGATGAGACCACAACCAGAATCTTTTGAGCCCCATGAATCGGTGCGGCTGTTTCAGGGTCGTCTTTTGATTCCACCGCTTTGATATCTTCGGCAGACCGACGCCCGGTCACGGTTGAGATCCGGCCGTCTGAATCGACACTGATCTCAAACCCGTTAAAACTTAAAAACCGGCTGATGTTCTCGACAGCCGCATCATTATCCACCCGGACATCTATTTTTGTCAGGGCGTATTTTTCCAATAGTTCTTTTGTCTGAAGCACAGGTGCCGGGCACTGCAGTGCGGTGCAGTCCAGTTTTTTTTCCATATATTTCTCTCCGTTGAAGATGGGGTGTATATAACCGATATCTCCGGATATCACCATTTACAGGTCCCATTTGGCATCATTATTTGTGTTTTTATAATATCAATTAAAACTTTTACTAAAGCTTAAAAGTCTTAGGATATCAAGTCAAATAGGTATGCACGATGATTTTTCCTACTTTCATTTAAATTATCGATAACATCTCTATGGCCGGTCTGAACCGTGCCCGGCAGGATAGATTGGATTATTTGCCGTGAATCCATCTTTTCCATACTTTTTTATTCAATAATGGGGGGACAATGAGGATCTATCAGGGGCTGCCGATTAAAAAGGTTTGACTATGCGCCGGTCTTATGATCATAATTTTATCTTTTTAACAATTCCGTTTTGATTGCAAAGGAGAAAAACATGGTCATTATATCCAATGTCAGCTACCCGCCGGAAAGCACTAAGGAAATTGCAAAACGATATTTAAAAGCCCCTGTTCTGCCTGATTTTTTAAATAAAAAAGGCCCCTATGTTTCTGCCGATAAAAAAGGCGGCATGAATTCCATTACCTATTATGAACTGGAAAATGAAAAACTGGCAGAGGGATTGAAAGCGATTGCCGAGAGCCTTTCCATCTACTTTGGGGTCCCAGGATATAAATATGACCTCAGACCTTATTTTGAGCTGGAAGAAGGGCTGGAAATATTGGGACTGTGATTCTTCCGGGTGCGGATCGCCCAGGCGCAGACGGCTTCAAATGCCTTGAATTTCCATTGATGCGGAAATCCAAGGCATTGGCCGGGCTTGGCCGGATGGATCCGGCACCCGCCGTTATCAAGAAAAATGCATTCACCGTCTTTTTTATCGATCAAAGACAAGGCCTGCCGGTCCTGTGTGAGGATCGTGTAGGCCTCTATAAATTCATAGACATCCATATCCAAAAAGGCCGCGATCTTATCTGCTTCATCCGGTTTAAGACGGACATACCCGTCCTGCCGGCAACAGGTGCCGCATCCCAGGCATTCGAATTTCGAAAGGTCTGAAACAGGGGAAGGGGCATGGCCCGACGTGGTATTCGGCGGTTGAATCATAAAAACAGATGCGGGTTGGGCCGTGAAAGTGTTTCAGGATCGGCGTTGAAAATGGTCTCAAGGGTGCGGCGGGTCTCCTCCATGGTCTGTGCACGGGACAGTCTCTTGAGTATGTCATGGCCAAATTTAAAATTTGCGCAAAAGTACGGACTGAATTTTTTAAATAATTTGAGACTGAAAAACTCATTGTAATGCGTTTCAAGGAGCCGGGTCATCCGAACGGCGGTTGTATAGTAGATATCTTTTGGCGGGATAAAACCGTTGCTCCACTCTGCAAACAGCCAGGGCCGTGCCACGGCCATCCTTCCGACCGAAAGCCCCATACATCCGGTTTGTCTGAGCATTTTTGCCGCATCTTCACGGGTAAACAGGTTGCCGTTTCCAAATACGGGTATGGAGACGGCTTTTTGAACCCGGCCGATGATATCCCATCTGGGGGGGCGGTTCCGCCTGTCCGGTGCCACCCGGGGATGGAATGTCAACGCATCTGCTCCGGCATCCTCAAACCGTCTGGCCATATCGACGGCAAACCCGGGGTTGTTTTCCCAGCCGGTCCTGTACTTCACGAAAACCGGTATGGAAACGGATTTTCGAACCTCATTCACAATGGAAAAGGCCTTGTCCGGATCTTTTAACAGCGCTGCTCCGGCCCCTTTTTTACAGATGGCGGAAACCGAACAACCGAAATTGAGATCCACACCGAAAAACCCTTCTCTTTCAATTCGCTCGGCCGCTTTTGCCATGATGCCGGAATCCGGGCCGAAGATCTGGCAAACCGTATGGGGCAATTCCGTCTGCCGCCATTTAAATACCAGTGAAACATCCGGATTTTCATGGGGTACGGCCTTGGCCGAGCACATGCCGGTAACCAAAAGTCCGAATCCGCCGAACCCGGATATCAGATGGCGCAGGGCGATGTGGCCCAGGCCTGCCATGGGGGCAAGAATCACCCGCTTGGGAATGACCTGCCCTTTTATAACAAGCGGCCGGGACAGATGCCGGTTCAGTGTGTTCAAATCTGTCATCTAATAATCGTTGATATTAAGCGGGGCCGCTTCAAACCGTTATTCGGGCGGGTTTTCCGTTTTTACCACATCTTCGTTTTCAAAGGAGAGGAGCTGGGAAATGGTGATTTCATCCAGCCGGTCGAACATGGCCTTGCTGGCTTCCAGCCATACCCACCGGGAGAGGCAGTCCCCGGCCCGGTTGCATACGCCGCAAAGCTGTTTCTCACTTTCCGCGCAATCGGTGACGGCAGTGGTTTCCTCCAGTATCCGGACAATCCCGCCAATGGTAATCTGATCGGTCTTTTTGGCCAGGGTCTGTCCGCCGTAAGGGCCGCGATGGCTCTCTATGATACCGGCTTTTCTCAATTTTCCGGAGAGCTGTTCCAGATACTTGAGAGAGATGTTCTGCCGCCTGGAGACATCACTCAAAGGGACGGGTTTCTCTTTTCCATATACGGCAATATCCAGGATCAACCGGGTGCCGTATCTGCTTTTGGTGGTCAGGCGCATCAGGTGGCTTCCTTTATGCTAAGGCGTCCCGGACGGTTTGGAGCAGAAGATCCCGGTCAAAGGGTTTTTGAACGGCAGCAAAGGCGTTGAGCACGGCGTATTGATGGCCGGGGACACCGGAGATAATAATCACGGGCACCTTTTTCAGACCGGGGATTTTGGAAACTTTCTGATAAAACCGGGGCCCCCATTCACCGGGCATCTCAATATCCAGGGTGATCAGATCCGGCAGGACCGATTTTGCCTGTTCAACCCCCTCCCTGACATCACCGGCGACATGAACCTCGTACCCGTTGTCGGTCAGCAGGGAGACCAGATAGTCCCTGACATTGGAATCGTCGTCTACCACCAGAATTTTCTTTTTCATATCTCCCTCTGGACGTTTTCATATCCCCGGCACCGATTCAAGCAACAGGACCGGATAAACGAATCCGCCTGTACTGAAAATAGAAGTATCTTCAGTACAGATACCCTGTGGACTCTGCTTTTGAAAATCCCGGTACCGTCTGAAGAAAAAGGGGGTTATTCTTCTTCCACCTTCATGTGGTCGGGGATGACGAGCATTTTGATCAGCAGCGGTTTTAAAAAGGACCACCGGATCCCGATTTCAAACTCCTCTTCCAGGTCCCGGATCGCATCCCAGCAGTTATGGCAGGGCGCCAACACCAGCTTGGCACCGGTGGCCAGAATCTGGTCTCTTTTCTTCATCAGGCCCTGGTTCCGTTCTTTTCTAAAGTACCCGATACCGTTAAATCCGCCGCCGCCGCCGCAGCAGTAGTTATGTTCTTTATTCGGCGACATCTCCACAAAATAGCCCGGTGCCACCATGTGTTTCATTATCTCCCGGGTGGCGACCTTAAGTCCGTGATTCCGGATATAGTTGCAGGAATCCTGCAGGGTGACCAGTTCCTTGATCCGCTTTTCCGGATCCACCTTGAGCTTACCGGTGCTCAACGCCTCTGCCAGCCACTCCACATAGTGGATGGATTCTGCCGGGGGTTTGCCGTCTTTTCGCCCGGCCCAGTAGGGGCCTTCAATCACGGTTGCCCGGTGGGCATGGCCGCATTCGGTTCCCACCATCCGTTTGGGCTTGAGCCGTTCCATGGCCTCATAGACCGATTCCACCTGCATCTTGCAGGCGGCCCAGTCCCCGGCAAACATGGCCAGGCTGGTCTGCTCCCACCCCTTTGACGGGACGGTCCAGTTTTCACCGGCCGCATGGAAGAGGATGGCGGCTTCGGCAAGATCTTCGGGGTAATGTTTGACTTCCCGGGCATTCACCGTGTACATGATGTCGGCACCCTCCACATCCACGGGCACTTTCAGACCGGCGTACTCGTCTTCGTACTCTTCCACCATCCATTCAAAGGTATCGACAAAGTCCTCGTTGGTCACATCCATCTGGGCCAGATAGGCCCGGTGCATACCGGCCCCGATCTTCATCTCCCAGGGGGTGAATCCCTGCTGGTAGAGCAGCCCCCTTAAGTATCCGAACATGATACCGGTATCAATGCCGTGGGGGCAATAGGTGCCGCAGCGGTTGCAGCAGGTGCACTGGGCCCAGGCCACTTTCATGGCATGACGCATGAATTCGTTGGACACTTTGCCTTTTTTTCGTATGATCTCCCTCAGGGTGGACTGGATTTTATAGGCCGGCACCTGTTTGGGGTTCCGGTCGTTGACCTGGTATAAGAAACATGAATCCGCACACATGCCGCAGTGGGCACATATTTCAAGCCAGGTTCTGATCCGTGTTTTGCACGTGTTCTGTATGGTTTTCCAGAGAAGATCACTGTCCACGTCCAGGGATTTCATCTCTTCATAGTATTGATTCCCGCTGGTATCCGACAGCAGCTCATTCACACCTTCCGGTGTTTCCACCGGTTTTTTATTGCAGTATTTTCCTTCTGGCATGGTTTTATCTCCTTAAACGCCCGGGCTGATCGTCAGCTTTTTACTACCAGGCAAATTTGGTTCCTTTCTGTCCGCCCCGTTTAATACCAAAGTCCATACCGATCTGGGCGCGGGATGCAAAAAACAGGAAGACATGGGACAATTTGGTAAACGGAATGGCAATCAGCAGTATTTCTCCGCAGAATATGTGCATGTTCAGCCAGAATGAATAATCCCCGACCTGGTAGCGGGCCATCAGCCCGGTCACAAACGGTGCCAGGGAGATCAGCAGGATTAGATAGTCATGCAGGTCTGTCATGATCCTGACTTCCGGAAGAACCAGGCGCCGAAGAAGCAGGAACGACAAGCTGATAACGGCTGTCCAGCTTAAAATGTTCGCAAAAGTATTGCTGATGGTAAAAAATGAAATCCCGATTTTTTCCTGTAAGAACAGGTTATGGCCCAGCAGGCACAACGGCACCAGAACCGCTCCCAGATGGAATCCGAAAAACGCCAGGGTCATCACGGGTTGTTTTCGCCATCCGTACGTGCCAAAAGGGATCAGCCATTTATAGATGGACCGCCACGCCCCTTTTGCACCCAGTGCCGGATACTCTTTATAAGCCACCCTGTCCAGCTGCCAGTTCAGGCCCCTGAAATACATGATAAATCTTACAAGCATCCCCACCAGGCAGATACCCAGGGAGAGCCAGAAGAATGTACCGGTCAAAAAATCATGCATTTTTTTTATCCTCCATATATATTAAATAATTTGATATCTAATCATCTTCCCGGTCTGTGAGAAAAAACCAGAAAATCGGCATAAATACCAGGATTCCCCCCATAATCAGGTAGGTGATGCCTTTGGTATGTGTCATAAAATCCTGTAATGTAAAAAATTCCACCTTATCCTCCTTTACCCGTTAATGGGTTTTATAATCCGGGTGTTCGTAAAAGATCGGCATTTTGCTCGAAATAATCCGGTAAGCCGTAACCAGAAGCGTGACAATAAATATAGAGATGCCGATTTCGGGCAGGCTCGGAAAATACCGGTCCGCCGCCGGCAGGTGGTAATTAAAGGCCACCATGGAAATATTGAACCGGTTCAGGACAATGCCCAGAACCGTCCAGACCGCTGCAACCCGGATCATCGTCACATTCTTCTCCCGGACGCCCACGGCGTAAAGAATGGCCGGGAAAAGGACGAACCCAACGACCTCCACCAGGTACCACAGGCCCCAGCCCGTTGCCAGATGGTGCCAGTTATTGTCGATGGACAATCCGATCACCTTGATGAAAAAATATCCCATCATGACAAAGGATGCGGCTTTTCCAAACCCGAAAACCACCCCGTTCGCCTCGTTTAAATGAGTCTCGTCCATTTTATGGTGAAAATATTTATGCGCCAGTATGCCTTCGAAAATGACCATGGACATCCCGGCAAACATACTGGATATAAAAAAGTAGACCGGCAGATAGCCCGAATACCAAAGGGGATGGAGTTTGGAGGGTGCAATCATGAACAATGCCCCCAAAGAGGATTGGTGAAGGGTTGAGAGCACCACGCCGAAGATGGTCAAAATCAGGGTCAGCTTAACCACCACCGCCCTGAGCCGTTTAAAGCCCAGCCACTCCATGGCTGCGGGGCTGTATTCAATGGCCAGAACCGTCAGGTAGAGGAATACGCAGAGCCCCACTTCAAAGAGAAGGGATGAGGTCCCCTGGGAAACAAATATCGGGTACGGCAGACGCCAGGGTTGTCCGACATCGTAGTGAAGGGCCAGGACCACAAAGGCATAGCCCAGAAAAGCGGTAAGAATGGCCGGCCGCACGGCCGAGTGGTAGCGTTTCATCCCGAAAATATAACAGGCGGCAGAGGTCATGTACCCGCCCGCAGCAAGGGCGACGCCGCAGAGCAGGTCAAACCCGATCCACAGTCCCCAGGGATTGTTGTTGTCCAGATTGGTCACGGAACCGATTCCCATGGTGAACCGCATGATGGTCAGAACAAGTCCAACCGCAAGGATAACACCGGTGACGATATTTCCCGGGGTCATCTTGATATCTATTTTAAACTTGTTATCCATTTTTTATTTTTCCTCCTGTCCGTCTGAAGCCCCGGAACCTGCTGAGCCGTCCGGGACTTGATCCGACTTGGCCTCTTCTTCGGCTTTGGCCGCTGCTTCTTCGGCTTTTTTCGCCTCTTCGGCCAGGGCCTTTTTCACCTCATTGGCAACCGCTGTCTCTTTTTCCTTGGTCAGTTTATCCTGAAGTGCGGTCAGCTTGTCGTTCATCTCACGGGTCAGCCGGGTCTGGGTTTCCTGAACCGCCTGGGCCTGTTCTTCCCGGGCAATTTTTTCCTTTCGCTTGGAAATGGCGTATACCCCGGTGAGCATGACCGGCCACAGCCCCACAACGATGGGAACGGCGGATAAGGGGCCTGATGTCAGCTCCGGAGCGGACTTGGTGCCCAGATCCTCTCTCATGCCGATGCGCTCAAACGGGACACCGGAAATGTAAAGCCAGCTGGTGCCGCCCATCTCCCTTTCACCGTAAACATGGTCAATATAACGGTCCGGGAATTTGGCAATCCGCTGTTTGGCAACGGCCAACAGCTTATCCCGCTCCCCATAGACCAGGGCCTCTTTCGGGCAGATTTCCACACAACCGGGAAGTTTACCCTCTACAACCAGAGGGGCGCACAGGGTGCATTTGGTGACACTGGGGGTAAATGCCTTGTGGTACTCATAGGCCGGGATCTCAAACGGACAGGCGATCATGCAATACCGGCATCCCACACACAAGGATTCGTTGTAGACCACGGGCCCTTCCGGAATTTTGGTAAATGCCTTTACAAAACAGGCCGATGCACAGGCCGGCTCCAGGCAGTGATTACACTGTTTCTTCACATAGGTCGGTCGACCGCCGTCGGTTTTAAACGAATTGACAACGGTAAAGACATCTGCATCGGTCCGCCTTCTCTCTTCCAGCACGGACAGGTCGTCAAAGGGTATTTCCGGCTGCGGCAGATTATTTACCCGGTTACAGGCCTCTTCACATCTTCTGCATCCAATGCACTTGGTGACATCGTGTAACACCGCGTTGCTTCCCGGATGTCCTTTGAAGCTCTTATCTGCGGCACCATAGGCGTTTGTCAGGGCACCGGTTGTGGTGGCACCGATGGCCGCTCCAAGCGAACCCAAAAACTTTCTACGAGAAATAGCCATAATTTTACCTTTTATTGTTTGTATCCATTGATTCTGGTGATTTCAATGTTTCTGACATTCTTCTACTTTTTAACCTCATGGCATTTGGTACAATCGGTTGCCGGCAGGCTTTCGATCTCCATCTCCTGGTGGCAGCCGATACACTGGCCGTGATATGCCGCCTGTAATCCGGGAATACCGTCCTCCGCGCCCGAACCGTTTACACTGTGGCAGGAGGCACAACTGGGCGGATCAAGGGTTTTGGGGCTGTTGTGATGGCATCCCATGCACAGCCCGGCCTGATCCGTATGAAAGACATTGGCCATGGCAGAATCTTCAACCCGTTCAAAGATGGCTTCCACCACTTTTCGATGGGGAAAGATACTGGGCTTATACTCGTTTGACAAAATTCCGATCTCAACAATTTCAGGGATTTTATCCCTCGGCACCTTTGTATAATTTTCAGTCCGCTCCATGATCGTCTTCTGAACCATTGCCTCTGCATCGGAACCGGATACCGTCTCCGGGGACAGGGCATGGCAGGTTTTACAGGACTGATCATCCTTTTTATCCTGAACCGGCATCATGGCATGACACCCGGCACAATCCGGTGATTGAACCGCTTCATAATGGCATCCCACACAGCTTCGGGTACTGTCGATCTTATGCATGGCCTGGGCCAGGCTGACAAACCCGCCTTCAGCTCCGCCCCCGTCCGTGGTATGGCAGTCCCTGCAACTTTTAAGGGAACTGTGATGACAGGTTCTGCAACTGTCAACCGCCCCTTCATGTGCCATGTGGTTAAAGGCAACCCCATCCATAAAGGCTGCCGTATCTGTGCTGCCTTCCTTCCAGCCGGTGATGGCGATGACGTCGGGTTGACTGCGTTCCAGCCGGGGAACATCTTCGACGGCTTTAAATTCGTCTTGTCTGTCCGGCTCATGGCACCCTTCGCACGAAACCGGACCGGCGGCGATCTCCTGGGCTTGAAAAGTCTGGTGACAGGCGACGCACGAGTCGTGAGACGCTTCCCGGATCGACCGGATATCGTTCGTTTTTTCTGATTTGTGGCAGTAGAGGCAGGATTCTTCTTTGCCCTTTGCAAAAAAGGTCTCTTTTGTTTCTTCAATATATTGATGATGACAGGCACTGCAGTTGTTCGGGTCAGATGGGTCTTTGCTTGTAATCGGTTCTGATTTCTCATGGATGTAATGCAGAGATCTGTCAAAATTAACCGCAGCCCAGGAGGAGCCGGCTGCCGGTTCTCCGGTATGACAGGCCCGGCATTCGGCCGCCAGGGGGCCTGTAGCTAGCTTTTCCGCTTTCTTTTCATCATGGCAGGAGATACACCCGTCATGATAGAGTTCCAAAGAGGCCGGTTCATCCGTGCGTTTGAATTTAAAGACAAGCGTCCCTTCCTGATCCATATGACAGACCGTACAGTTTCCATCCAGCGCCTCTGTGTGACGGTCATGTAAAAAGCCGACGGCAGGCATCTCTTCATCACTCAATTCCGGTCCAAGCTGAATCATGATACGGTCAGATCTTTTTTCAGTACCTTCAATATTGCTTTGAACAACAAACGGTAGCGACACGAACAAAACAATCACCGCAAAAATAATCAGCTTTAAAGATTTAACGTTTGACATGGTTCAATCCCCTGATTGATTTAAAACTCAATTTCAATTCTATACCCAACCAAATTAATAGGATTATTCCCTACTATTTCTCTATGATTAAGTCAAGATCTATCCCGGATATTTCACGAATCGATTTTACTTTAACTGTTAGGCACAGGTCGTGAAGCTGTAGTTTCCCTACCGCAAACGGCCTGTAACGAAGCAGATGAAGTAAAATCGGTCCGCCCAACGGGTGACAATTTGTAAGGTTTATGTTTGGCATAGGGCATGAGTCCAAACTTTTGTTTTTAACGTATTGTTATGGATATTTCATTCAAATTGTCATGAAATATCCGGGGTAAATCACTATCATTTTACCCCGTTGAAGCCAACCTATTAAAAGGATTTGATTTTTCACCCGAGTTTTTTCAGATCGTTTCTCTGCGGACCTGGTATTCGTGTTTGATCCAATCGGTTTTTCGCTTTTAAACCGGAAAAATTTCAAATCTTCCGTTGTCATACTCAAAAAATGATTTTATCATACTCTGCCGGTGCTGAGGCGGCGTATTCATATGAGCCGGCGGCTTTTCCCCGGATATAAATTTTCCTTATTACTTGATTTTATGGAATTATTCTGACTAATATGAAATCTTTTAGTTGGCACCGCATATTATGAAGGACAGTTTGAGCAAACTGCCGTTAAAGAGATACGATTATAAAAGAGGAGAACCAAATGGCAAAAATTGTAGATCGTAAGGAGATGGCCCAAGGAACCATTATTCTTAACGAGATAGAAGCCCCACGCATATCACGCAAGGCCAAACCCGGCCAGTTCGTGATACTCCAGGCGGATGAGAACGGAGAACGGATCCCCTTGACCATGGCTGATACCGATCCTGAAAAAGGAACCATAACTATTATATATATGGTCGTCGGCAAATCCACCGTCAAATTTAAAAACCTCGGGGTCGGTGATGAATACTTCGCCCTGATCGGTCCGCTGGGCAAGCCCACTCACATTGAAAAGCTGGGTAAAGTCGTCTGTGTCGGCGGCGGAACCGGAATTGCCGTGCTGCATCCCATTACAAGGGCCCTTAAAGCGGCCGGTAACGATGTGACCACGATCCTGGGAGCTCGGTCCTATGATCTTTTAATCATGGAAGAGCAGATGTCGGCTGTCTCCGATACCCTCCATATCTGTACCGATGACGGGTCAAAGGGACACCACGGATTTGTAACCGATGTTCTCAAAGAGACCCTTGAAAAAGACGATATTGACCTGGTGGTTGCCATCGGCCCCATTCCCATGATGAAATTCTGCAGCCTGATTACCAAGGAAAAAGATGTAAACACCTATGTCAGCCTGAACCCGATTATGGTGGACGGTACCGGAATGTGCGGGTGCTGCAGGGTCTCCGTGGGAGATGAAACCAAATTTGCCTGTGTGGACGGCCCCGAGTTCGACGGTCATAAAGTTGACTTTGATGAACTGGCCAAACGTCTGGCCTCTTACCTTGAAGATGAAAAAGCAAGCCTTGACGCATATGAAAATTGTAAGGCATAAAATCTGACCGTTACCGGTCTTGTATATATGGAGGATTAAATGGCGAAAAAAGCAAAAGTGCCAAGAGCGATCATGCCGGAGCAGGATCCGGAGTTAAGACGAAGAAACTTTGATGAAGTCCCTCTCGGGCTCACCCCTGAAATGGCCAAAACCGAAGCGGAAAGATGCCTTCAATGCAAAAACCCGAAATGTGTGGACGGTTGTCCGGTGGGAATCGACATACCCGGCTTTATCGATCAAATCGCAAAAGATGACTATTCCGGTGCCATCAACACGCTCTGGAAAAGAAATGCGCTTCCGGCGGTCTGCGGCAGGGTCTGCCCCCAGGAAGAGCAGTGTGAAGGTCTGTGTATTCTGGCCAAGAAAGGGGATCCGGTGGCCATCGGTTATCTTGAAAAGTTTGCCGCCGATTATGAACGGAAACATGGGAAAGGCGAGACACCGGTCATTCCGGAAAAAACCGGTAAAAAAGTGGCAGTGATCGGGTCCGGCCCATCCGGTCTTACCGTTGCCGGTGACCTGCTGCTCAAAGGGCATGACGTCACCATCTTTGAGGCGTTTCATAAAGCCGGCGGGGTCCTGGTATACGGCATTCCCGAGTTCAGGCTGCCCAAGGAGATCGTTGCCTCGGAGGTGGCGGCGCTGGAAAAAATGGGTGCCAAGATCGAATGCAACGCGGTTGTCGGGGCATCCGTTTCCATTGATGAGCTGTTTGAAGAGGGGTATGACGCAGCCTATATCGGTGTGGGAGCCGGGCTCCCCCGGTTTATGAATCTGCCCGGAGAAAACCTGATCGGTATCTTCTCCGCCAATGAATACCTGACCCGGACCAACCTGATGAAAGGATATCTCTTTCCGGAATATGACACCCCCATTGCCCGCGGCAAGAATGTTGTTGTCCTGGGAGCCGGTAACGTTGCCATGGACGCTGCCCGGACCGCCATGCGCCTGGGTGCGGAATCGGTAAAGGTGGTATACAGACGGTCCAGGGAAGAGATGCCGGCAAGGGATGAAGAACTCCACCACGCAGAGGAAGAGAATATCGAATTTATTCTTTTAACCAACCCGACCCGCTTCTTTGGGGATGAAAACGGACGGCTGACCGGGATGGAGTGCCTGAAGATGGAACTGGGTGAACCCGATGATTCCGGCAGAAGGCGTCCCGTAGCCATTGAAGGTTCCGAATACAAAATTGAAACCGATCTGGTGGTTGTTTCTGTGGGCTCAAATGCCAATCCGCTATTGACCCACTCGACACCGAATCTCAAGCTGAACCGGTGGGGCAATATTGTTGCCGATCCGGCAACGGGAAAGACATCCAAAAAAGGGGTATGGGCAGGCGGAGATATTGTTACCGGGGCTGCCACGGTTATCCTTGCCATGGGAGCGGGCCGGGATGCGGCCAACTCCATGCATGATTACCTGACTCTGGGCTGGTAGCCCATCGGATGACAGAACCGGTTTAAGAAAGATCTTACCGGTGAAGCGACCGGGAATGGATCTAGTATCACTAAAAGGGCTGCCGTTAACTTGGGTTTAGCGGGCAGCCTTTTTTTTGCTGTCTCTGAGCCTAAACCGGATATTCTGTCCGGATGAAGTCTCTATAACGGGAAAGATGGCGGGTGAAATGCCCGCCTGAATTACATAAAATTTTACGCTTTAATAAAAGCACTCGGGAGGATCATCATGACGGGTAAGGTTTTCTACAGGGAAAGACGAAAGATTAAGGACGGTGAAAAAAAACCCCGGTTCCGGATTGTCGGTGCGTTTGACTGCAAACTTAAAATCTATATGGATCATTTCCGCATGAGCGAACTGGAACATCTCAGCCGGGAAACCGGTGCGGAACTGATCCGTTTGAAAACAGGGCCCAAAAAAGATAAAAAATAAAGGGCCCTCATTTAAGTAACAATTTGTTATTTAAAAGAAGCGGCCCAAAGGGGGAATATGGCACTGGTACGAGATAAAGACGGCAAACGATTACATGTGAAAAGCCGCCTGATGGGTGAAAGCCTGGTGGGAAAAGAGTTTTTGGATAAACTGGAAATTGCCCCTCAAAAGCGGTTATACCCGGATGTCGCCATCATGAAGATCGGGGGTCAGTCGATCTGTGACCGCGGTATAAAGGCCTTGCCTGCCATACTCAAAGAGATTGTGGCAAACAGAAAAAAAAATAAAATGCTGATTACCACCGGGGGCGGCACACGAAGCCGGCATATTTACACCATTGGCCTGGAAATGGGGATGCCCACCGGAATTATTGCCCGGTTCGGGAGCATGATTTCCGACCAGAATGCACTGATGGTGGCGACCCTGTTATCCCCCTGGGGCGGCATAAAAATGGCCCACAGCGACATTGTCAAACTGCCCACCTATTTTGCAGAGGGCATTATTCCGGTCATGCACGGCATGCCGCCCTATGATTATTTTGCCATTAAACCGGAAACGGGCAGGATCCCCATCCACCGGACCGATGTGGGCCTTGTGATCCTGGCCGACTTGATCGGGACCCGCAGGGTCTTGTTCATCAAAGATGAAGACGGCCTGTATACGGATGACCCAAAGAAAAATCCGGACGCTGAATTTATCCCGAAAATCGGGGCCAGGGATCTGATTAACAGGGACCAGGATGACCTGGTGATTGAGCGCCCCTGTCTGGAGATCATCCAGAACAGCGAGGTGATTGAATCGGTCCAGGTGATCAACGGGATGGTTCCCGGCAATATTACAAAGGCGCTGAACGGGGAGCATGTGGGAACGATTATCCACAGGCAGGATTAGACCCGGATATTTTATGACAATTTGAGTGACGTATTCAAAAAAAAGGTTGAACGCCGGCCGATTCAATCCTTTTAACCGCACCGGGCCCTTTTCGACGGGGCCCCGTTACGGTCGGATCCGGTTCGGTCGGATCAGGATCCCTTGATATAGACTTTGTGATCCACCAGGCACATGGAGTGGATCTCTCCCTTTACAAATTTTTGCTCTCCAAAAATGGAGACCAGCCGGATCCCCTCTTCATCGGGTTCGATTTTATCCACCGCCTCCATGAGCAGCACTTCCGATTCATTTTCCAGCAGATACGCGTTTGCTTCACACATAATAGAGAACTCCTTGATTCTTTATAGGAATGATAAATTTTTATCCAGTAACTCATCCACCATTTCCGGCAGGGGCAGACCGGTTGTCCCGACAATCTCCAGATTGTCCTGGGTTAAAGGCAGCAAAATTTTCTTGGCCGGTGATTCTGATACGGCCTGTGCCATGACAGGCGTTACCTCTCCCATCATGGCATTGGGGATGATGATTCCCACAGGTCCGATAATCACATCCACCCGCCGGGTGGTCCATGCAATGGCATTACTGCCGGATGCCCCCTTGTTGGCCCGGGCTTTTAACATCTGGGCCGTGGCAATGGCATTGGTGCCAAGGGCCAGGATCTCGATTCTTTCACCAAACCGCTCTTTGAGCTTTTTAATGATAACCGATCCGATCCCTCCCCCCTGGCCGTCGATCACGCAGACTGCGGTTCGTTTTTTTATTTCCATTATCGTTTCTCTTTTAAATATCCGCCCAGGCCGAACTGGTTTTCAATCTCTTTTTTCACGGCTGCTTCAACGGCATCAACACCGGTGTTTCCATCAACGATGACAATATTTTCATCTGCTTCCAACCGCCTGAACGCCTTAAAATAATTGGACCGGACCTGTTTCAATACATCTCTTTTCTCATACATGTCAAACCGGCCCCGGTTTTGTGAAATCCGTTTAAAACAGGTTTCGGGATCCACATCAATAAATATCACCAGATCCGGTTTTAATATCCGGGCATTCAGGGCATTGGCATGGATCACCCACGCCATATCAATGTATTGGGCATGATAAGCATAGGATGAAAAATAGTACCGGTCGCACAGGACCGTCCAGCCATCTTCCACCTTTTTTGCGATCCCGTTCCTCTCATTTAAGAGGTGATCGGTCCGGTCCGCTGCAAATAACGATGCAATGGTGCGTTGATCGGTGGCCACCTGCCCTTCAAGCATCTGCCGGATCAATGATCCCACCGGTCCGTCCGTGGGCTCAAAGGTCGGGTAAATCTGTAAATCATACTCGGACAGCCATTTGGCAGCCTTTTGTATCTGAGTACTTTTCCCGGCCCCGTCAATCCCCTCAAACACAATGAACCGGCCTCTTTTCTGATCCACTTTTTCCATCCTGTTAAATCATGATAAGAAAAAATAATTTTATACCAATTACCGTGATAGTTGGCAAGCCGCGTATCTGACCCTGATCCACCATACGGTCCCGCCTGCTGCGTTGCCTGCGGTCGTTCCTCCCTGCGGCGTATGGCTGATACGCCCTCAGTC
>JANQML010000157.1 GCA_028280105.1 Desulfobacula sp.
ATCACTTCCAGGGTACCAGTGTGGCGGTGCATGCCCGGCGCATGGTAATACTTGACCACATCCTGAAATCCCAGATCCTTGTCGGAAGTGGGACACATGAATTCAGCCCCGTCAATGATACCCCGTTCCAGAGCAGACACGATTTCACCCCCGGGCAGGGTGATGATGGACATACCCAGTTCCCGATAAATTTCAGCCGTTAAGCCGGAAGCTCTAAATTTAAGACCCTTGAGATCCTCCACGGCGGTAATCGGTTTCTTGAACCAACCCAATGGTTCTGACGGAATGATATCGGTGGGAAACACCACCACCTGCATTTTCAGAATATCCGCATATAACCGGTTATAGTATTCCCAGCCCCCACCGTAATACAGCCAGGCTGAGTAATCCACATTATCCATGCCAAACGGCCCGCCGGCCACACTGGAAAACAGATTGGCAGCCGGATGTTTACCGATCCAGTAAGCGCTCCAGCCATGAGCCGCATCAATTGTACCGCGGTGAACCGCATCCAGCACCTCAAACGCCGGTACCATGGTTCCTGCGGGGGTGATTTCAATCTTCAGTCGACCTCCGGACAGTTCTGATATCCGGTTAGCCAATTCCACCGCACTGTCATGCAGGGCCATTCCTGCCGGCCAGGTAGTTTGCATACGCCAGGTAATGGGCTTTTGGGCATCCGCCAGCCCGGGAATCGATAGGAACGTTAATCCCAGAAAAAATGACAGTGACACAAATGCAATTAAACTTTTTTTCATTTAAGGTCTCCTTGAGTCAATTCAGGTTGGAGTGAAAATCAAGTTCCAACTGAAATAAAGATTATCATTAAAAAATTCCTCAGGAAAAACAGATCACCTCCTTTCGGTTGTGTTGAAAAAGGATAGGGATAGAAACTAGGGAGGCGTTTTCAACCGCTTCGGCACCATTGTCGGCAAACATTGTCTTTTTGGCAAAATTTCCCGGTGTAAGATTGTTCAACATTTTTAAAGAATCAAATATAAAAAATTGAAGAAAAGCAAACCCTGTGCCATACCATTCCTATTTTACCGAGGCTGTTTAAACGCCTTTTAAAATAGGTGGTTAAAAAAAGAGGAGTAGAAAGTATGATGATTATAGTTACAATAATTATGCATTTTGACATAATTATGTAGCTTCGCATTTTTTTTATTTTTCAAGCAGTGTGTCCTGGCAGATCCTTTTCATTGGCTTGTTATTGACCGGATAGGAACCATTACAGAATGCAATTTTGCATAATTTCATATAACCAAGTAACAGGAAAGGATCGTAAGTATACAAAATAACAGGGATAGGAACTTGCTTTGGATGAAGTCCCAATTGCCTTCCGGATGCTTTCAACATCCAGTGCCGGGCATGGCAACGGTTTACCCGTCAGAGTCCGGGGCAGCAGATATCTTAAAACAGGGGTTTGCCATGGGCTGACCGGTGTGAAGCTGCACGCCATGTCCAGTGTTTTGGCATGAACGCCCATTATATGGATAAGATCTACCAGGTTTTGCCGCATAAGGCTGAATACCGGCAAAAGCGGTGAAAACTTCCCGGTTTAAAGAATCAGCCTCTGGGGATCACATTTTTCCCTGAGCAACTGAAGCTCTTCAGCAGTGGGGAGCAACACATCCAATGCCCGGGTGGTATCGATCTCAAACTCCATGTTCTCAAGGATCTTGCTTGGCGTGATCCCCGGGTAACAGCCGATGAGATACATTTTTTTGGTATCTTCATCAAAGCCCATGATTCCCATATCGGTAATGACTTTGTCCGGCCCGCCTTCAGGGAGTCCGGCACGGGCCCGTCCTTCTGGCCCGTCAAGGTAGCCCGGACTGGTCAGATAATCGAGCCTGGTTTTGAATTTGCGCTTTTCCTGTTTCATGAAAATAATGCTCCGTGAAACAAATGAAGCCACATCGCACGCGCCTCCGCTTCCGGAAAAACGGACATCCGGCTCCTCATAGTCGCCGATAACCGTAGAATTCAAATTGCCGTAAATATCAATCTGGGCCG
>JANQML010000171.1 GCA_028280105.1 Desulfobacula sp.
TTGGGAACGAAGAAGATGGGATCTTCACGCTTTTCCCGGAGGGTAAAAATTTGTAAAAAAGATGAAATGGCGGAACCCACTTACGATGAAGTCTTGAAAGCATCTTTAAATTCAAAGCGCTTGTTGTACCGCCAACTGATTTCATCTTTTATGATAAAATTTTTATGCAACGTTGAGGTAAAGTTACCGACAGATAATAAAAAGCGGATTCCGTTGGGAATCCGCTTTTTATTATCAAAGGGAGGAGGATAAAAGGTGCGCTTCCCTTGTACCCTGCGAATTGAACCGTTCAATCCGGATGGCACCCTGGGTCCTGTTAGGCTTCACCCCTCAATATATCCGTACATCCATTAAGCTGTCACACCTGCATCCGCTCCTCCGTAAAGGAGTCATTTGGTTTTTCCAGCAGTCCAACCACGTATGGCCCCTCAGGAGACACCGCCATCCTGGGATACAGAGGCGCCAGGGTATCCACCGCCGCCTGGAGGTCATCAATCTTGAGTATACCCAATGCAGACAGGCTTTCTCCTGACAGATACGGGGAGTATACATAAACTTTATCAGCATGATCCAGTGCCTGGTAAGTGGTTTGCAAACACCATTGATCAATTACAAATTTATTCGAATCAGAATAGGTATCAAAAAACTCTTCAGGAGAATGCCCCTCAAGAATCATATCTTCATACTCCCCGGAGCCCAACCCTTCACGACATTCACAGACAACAACAATAACACCGCCTTTTCGTACAATATTTCTGGCTGCGATCAACGCTTTGCTTACCTGGTAAAACGTTGCATCCAGGGGGTATCCGCCCGCAGAGGTGACGACCATGTCCACCGCCTCTTTCACCGGCCTGGCAGCCAGTTGCCTGACCAGGTCACAACCGGCGACATGGGCATCTGTGTGATGGCCGGCAAAAACAGCGACCATCTGCCGATCTTTATTGATTACCACATTGGCTATAAAATCCACCCCTGCCAGCCGGGCAACCCGCTCTCCCGCTTCATGAAAGGGGTTGCCCGTCAGCCGGCAATTGGTCACACCGGGCTGGTCGATCATTTTAAACGAATGCATATGGGTCATTGTTTCAAAACTGGATATACCGGGCAAAATGGATTTACGCCCTCCGGAATATCCCGCGTACATGTGCGGTTCAATCAGGCCGGTCAAAATTTTCAGATCCGCATCCAGATAGTGCTTGTTAATTTCAATGGGAGTACCGTCAATCCGATCGATACACCTCATATCTTCCTGTTTACGGCAGAAATGATTGATGATCCTGTAATTGTTCATTATACCCGCCCCCACCATACTCTCCAGCTCTTTTCCTTCATTGGGCCGGTGCATGCCCGTAGCGATCAGAATGGTTATATCCTTGCGGCCAATGCCCGCATCTTCAAGGGTTCGAAGGATCGGGGTCAGCAGGGTCTGGTTGGGAACCGGCCGGGTAATATCTGAAATGACGATACACGCATCTTTTTTTCCCCTGGCCAGATCTGCAAGCGGGGCCGAACCGATGGGGTTTTTAATGGCCTGATCAACCGCCTGTTCAGGATCCGGAAGGGCCGGAGCAGCGGCCGGGGAGATCAGGACACTGTTTGCAGGTATGGTCAGGTCTATATGTTGTTCTCCGCATAATATATTAATGTCCATGAGTCGTCTCCTTCCATAGAATCCGGCGGCGCTGTTTTTAAACCGGTGTTTAATTTTTGGTAATTTTATATTACCAAAAATTCAAAGTCAAACATTTTTCTTTTTCATTCGAATATTATCAATAAAAATTAATGTATTAAGAACATAAAGAGAGAAATTTTCTTTAAAAAAAAAACCGGAATTGGAATATAATTATATGTATTGGTAATACTAAAAACAAAAAATGCCATTCTCGCTTGGGCAGCATAGCCCTAAAACGTATGAAAAAATTGGGGGATTAGAAAAAGTGTTCGTTTTTATTTGACTGTTTCATTATGGGGAGGGATCAAAATTTTATGGTCTGTAATTCGGTACAAGTTATAACCAGATTTTGGGCAGTCACAGATATGTTTGCCGATCATTTAACAAAAAAAAAACCGAAAACTGTCCCCGATTTCACGGATTTCAAAAAGACACTCGAATCAATCGCTGAACCAAAATATAAACAAACCGACAAATCCGGCGAACACTGATAGCCAAACGGCACACCCAAGAATTTTAAAGAAAGTTGATCTATTTTTTGGGCCCACTATTGTTCCTATAGTATCTGAAATTGCGAACAAGGCATTAAAAATTTCATCAAACATTTGATCAAATTAGATTTATTATTTCAAATGGTTTGTAAAGCAACATATTATTTTGGTCTTTTTTTGAGTTTTGTTCCATAAAAATTCGTGTACCGGAAAGGCATTGGGAAAACCGCCGTGGTCATGTTCCTACGGTCAAGCCCGTCTTGCATTGAATATTGCACCGAGGGGCAGGATGGATCATATCCGACCCCTTTTTTCGTACTCTTATCAGAATTATCAATCCTGATTAAAAAATTTTTGACTAAAAAACAGTATCATGTTTGAATGCATAAGTTCAAAAAGTAGCCTCCAAGCAGTATGATGGATTTAAGTATCGGCTGGAATGACAAAAGTCATCCAGAATCATTACCACAAG
>JANQML010000174.1 GCA_028280105.1 Desulfobacula sp.
CAGGGAGGAACCACCGCAGGCGGCGCTGTATGGTGGCCAGGGTGATGTCTTTTCCCTTTCTTTTGTCCATGAAACACTGCTTGACTTTCAACGGCAGGAACTTTATTTTGAAGCACAATTATGGAACCTCGGATTATTGCCATAGTCGGAAAATCAAATTCCGGAAAAACCACACTTGTGGAAAAACTGGTGGCCGGATTGACTCAAAACGGGCACCGCATCGGAACGGTGAAACATACCCACTGCGGTTTTGAATTGGACCGCGAGGGAAAAGACAGCTGGCGTCATAAAAACGCCGGTGCCGCTGCCACACTTCTCTTAAAGGACGGGCAGGCGGCACTCATCCGGGATGACCACCGGGCGCCTGTGGAAAAGATGATTCACTACCTGTCTGGCATGGATCTTATTTTAGCGGAAGGATTTAAAAGCCAGGACCTCCCGAAAATCGAAATTTTCAGAAAAGAGGCCATGCACAAGATTCCCCTCTGCCTGGATCAGGATTTTAACGTATCAGACACCCTTGTTGCCTTTGTTACGGATTCGGCGTTTAAACCGGATGTGCCTGTTTTCGGCTTGAATGATATCTCCGGAATGATTGATTTCATTCAAGCCCGGTTTTTAGGGGAATCCTTTCGGGACAGGAACCATGGATAAAGGTCCCGGACAATTAACGTGGAGACACAGAACCCTGCTGCTGATCCTTGTCCTGGTGGTAGGACTGGGTCTGGTCGGCATCCCTTGCCCGGCCGATACCCGGGACTTTAACCATCCGGATTCTTTTTGCATCACCCGGTTTGACGGCGGCACCATCAACTGGCGCACCGGTACGGTTGCCACTGTGGGAAAAGCTTTTCCGTCGGACAGCCGGGAAACAGTGGTCGAGGCGGTTCCGGGTGAAGCCAGGGCCGCTGCCAACCGTCAGATCATTGAATTGCTGCAGCAGATTAAGATCAATCCGCTGATGCGTGTCGGAGATTATGCGGCAAAAAACGATATTATCCTGGCAGGTTTGGAAAAAACAGCCCGTGATGCCGTGGTAAAAAGACAGATCTATACCTCTGCACTGGCTGTTGAGATTCTTGTTGAAACCAGCATGTACGGGGGATTTTTGCAATTGGTCCTGCCGGATGAAATCCGTCAGATTCCCAAGATCAGCCCCCAGGTGAATCCAAAGGAGGCGTCATCCGCGGTCCAACCCGCAGCCACAGGATTGATCGTTGATGCAAGAGGATTGGAGATCGAACCCACCCTCACACCCATTATTGTGAGTGAGCAGGGGCATGAGGTCTATTCATCCGTCTTTATCAGCCGGGAATTTGCCGTCCAGAACGGGGTCAGCAAATACGTATGTTCCATGGAAGATGCGTTGGCAGACAGGCGGGTGGGTGGTTCCCCTCTGATATTCAAGAGTCTGCGTAAAGAAACACGGTTAAAAACAGCGTTCGTCATCAGTATGTCGGATTATCAGACGCTTGAAAAAATCCCGGAACGGCATCGGTTTCTGGCCGAATGCCGGGTCGTTATCGTCATCGATTAATCAAGGTGTTATCAATCAGCCTTGTATGACCCACTTTGACGGCCAGGGCCAGCAGTACAGGCTTTGATGAGATCCGGGTAATGTCCATAAGTCTATTCGGATCGCAAAAGCAGATGTATTCAACCCGGGTGTCATCAAAGGAATGAATAAAGGCTGCCAGTTCTGTTTTCAGTTGCTCCGGGTCGGTTTCACCGGCCTGAATCTTTTTTTCCGCGGTTTGAAGCGCCTGACTCAGGCTTCGTGCAGATACCCTCTGGGCAGCGGATAGATAGGCATTTCTGGAACTCATGGCCAGACCGTCTTTCTCCCGGATGATCTTTCCCGCCACAATATCGATATTAAAATCCAGGTCGAGGGTAAGCTGCCGGACGATCTGAAGCTGCTGATAATCTTTCTCTCCGAATACGGCCGCATCCGGCATCACGATGTTGAACAATTTGGTTACTACCGTTGCCACACCGGCAAAATGGACGGGCCTGAACTTCCCGCACAAATGAGCGGCCAGTGGGCCGGGGGTGACTTCTGTCTGAAAACCGCCGGGATAGAGATCGTCCTTTTCGGGTAAAAATACCGCCGTGACACCGGCTTTTTTTGCCAGCGTCAAGTCATTGTCAATATCAGACGGGTAGGCATCCAGATCCTCGTTGGGGCTGAACTGAGTCGGGTTGACAAAGATGGACAGAACCAGTTCATCGCAGAGCGGTCTTCCCTTTTCCAACAATGAAACATGCCCCCTGTGCAAAAACCCCATGGTGGGAACAAAACAGATGGTTTTTCCCTCTTTTTTTTTCAAACCGGACCAGGCCTGCATCTCTCTTTTTGTTTTAAGGATTTCCATTATTTTTCAAGTTCCTCTTTGATGGCGATTCCCATATCCATTACCGTGTACGGTTTTTTTACAAACGCCCCGGCTCCCAGTTCCTGGGCTGTAAATACATCATCTGACTTAGAATATCCACTGGCAATAACTGCTTTTTGGTTCGGACGGATATCTTTTATCAGGCGATAGGTGTCAAGGCCGCTGATGGAAGGGGCCATGATCATATCAAGGATGACAAGGTCGACAGGCTGTGATTTGATAAATTCAACGGCGTCATATCCGTTGTCAACGGCTTTGGCCCGGTATCCCAGGCTGTCTAAAATGACAAGGGCGATATTTTGTTGTTCCTTTAAGTCATCCACCACCAGGATCATTTGTCCCCGGCCTTTGATCTCTTCAAACGGCCGGTCTTCATTCTTTTTGGGAGGAACAAGTCTGACCGCCGGAATCAATACTTCAAATGTGGTTCCGTCGGCGGTTGACCGGACAAAAATATAACCGCGGTGATCCCGGACCGCATTCCAAACCACGGTAAGTCCGAGTCCGGTGCCGCTTTTTCCCATTTCTTTGTTCGAAAAAAACGGGTCGAATATTTTCGGGATCTGCTTTTTATTTATCCCGGTTCCGTTATCGGTTATCCGAAGGAGACAGTATTCGCCCGGCTCAACACCTTCGTATCCGGGCACGACTGCATCAAAAAAGAGGTTGGTTGTGGCAATGCAAACCTTTCCGCCGGTGCGGTGCGAGACTTCTTCCACACCGTTTAAGACAAGGTTCATGATGATTTTTTCAAGATGGATGTAGGAACCTTTTATGTTTAACAGCTCCGGGTCTGTCTGAATTTCGATGCCAACACCCGGGTAGGTCTCCCTGATTTTCTTAAAATCAGGGGCATCCGCATATCTTTCAATAATCCTGTTTAAATTCAGGATTTCCATTTCAGCGGTGGAACCCCTTGAAACCGTGAGCAGATCACTGACTACGGCAGAGGCTTTTTGTCCCGAATCTCTAATGATAGCCAGGCCTTTTCGAATTTCAGGGTCGATATTATCGTTCATCAACAGGACGTCAGGATAGGTGGCGATTCCTGAAAGAACATTGTTCAAATCGTGGGCAACACTGCCGGCTATAATACCGAGGGCTTTAAGCTTTTCCGCCTTTACCAGCTTATCTTTTAGCTGCTGTTGTTCCCTTTCCTGCCTTTTTTTTGGGGAGATATCCCGGAACACTCCCAGGTAGATTTTTTCTTTAAAATGGGGAGTGCGTTTGAAACCCCTGAAATCCACATCGATCCGGCGGCCGTCTTTATGAATCATTACGGTTTCCAGCCGAACCGTCCCATTCTTTTCTAGAGGGGAAACAATCCGGTTGGAGAATTCAGGTAAAAAAAGAGAAATCGGCTGGGCAAGCATCTCTTTTTGGGAGAATCCAAGGATGGGATAAATTGCGGAACTAAGATATGTAAAGTTGAAGTTTCGATCCAGTGCCCAGACGATATCCGGACTGTTTTTTATCAAAAACCGGTTCTCTTTTACCGTATTTTCAATCGTTTTGATCAATATGGAAACGGCAATGAGGAGCAAGCCCATTAAAAAGGCAAATGTGCCGGTAAGAACCGCCCATGCCATGGGGTTCCATTCGATAGTCTCCGGTTTTAAATACGGGACATCGTGGATAAAATTGAAACCGATCCATCCAAAACAGATGAGGGTCAGCGTGTTGATTATCAGGGTGATCAAACCGGCTTTTAAACCCGAGAAAATGACAGAAAATACGGAAAAACAAATCAAATAGCCGACTGCTGAACCGACAAAACCGGAAGAATACAAAGAGAGTACACCCAGCCCGTAAAAGACGGATACGCCTGCCCAGATCCGGAAAGTGAAAGGGATTTTTTCAAAAAACGTGACCGCGGCCACCCACAGGTAAACCCCGGTATAAAAGACCAGACGATTCCATTCGGAATGTTCAATCGCATGCCTGCAGCTCAACAGATAGGGAACACAGCCCAGGATGAGAAAGAAAATGAAGAGATGTTTAAAAATTTTTTTCTGCCAATACAGGAGGGCATCTTCATGATCGTCATATATGGATGTAATGTTGAGAAATTTTGATATCATGATTATAAGAGATCTGTCAGCCGTATAAAATAAATAGTCTGATTTGAAAAGTTTATAATTTATGCGAATAATAAACTGTACTATATTGAGAAAAAAAGCAATGAAATAAAGGAGTTTACTAATGAATACAAAGCGTCCGACACGAGAAGATGCCCTGAATTTATTAAAAAAGTATACCAAGCAGCAGGGGCTGATCCGCCATGCCCTGTCCGTGGAGGCGGTCATGGCCCGTTTTGCCCGAAAGTTTAATGGGGATGAGCAGGAATGGCGAATCATCGGCCTGGTGCATGATCTGGATTATGAAATGTTCCCCGATGAACATTGTAAGAAATGTGTTGAGTTGTTTGAAAAGGAAGGGTGGCCTGAAACGTATATCCGGGCGGTGGTCAGCCATGGCTGGGGGATCTGCTCGGATGTGAAACCCGAGTCGATGCTTGAGAAAACATTGTATGCCGTGGACGAATTAACCGGTCTTGTGGCAAGTGCGGCGCTTGTGAGACCGTCCAAGAGCATTCTGGATATCAAAGCCAAATCCGTGGTTAAAAAATTCAAGGACAAGCGGTTTGCAGCCGGCGTAGACCGGCAGGTGATATTGAATGGTGCCCGGATGCTGAATATGGAACTTTCCGAGCTGATCACCGAGACGATCCTGGGTATGCGGCCGGTGGCGGAGGAGATCGGGTTAAAAGGTAATTTGTAAGGTTTTTTACAGTCAACTGCGTTTTGGGTTTTGGTCCGGAGATCTCTTTACGGGTGACGGCAACGATACTGTAACGGATGGTGTGTCAAAATTATGACGGAGGCGGCAGGTTTTTCCATTCCATCCGGTGTTCATGAACCGATATTTTTTTTAATATATTGTAATTAAATCATTATTTCTCTTCTTAAGCATCTGGCACACAGCTTGCTTTGTCAATAATTAAGTCGTATTATTTATTGAACAGGAGAAAAAAATGACCCAGGCGTTGAGCAGATTGTCAAACCGGTTATTCGCCATCTTTTATATGATCTTTGGCGCTGCACAGACCCGGATGAATCATCAGACAATTATTCACCATATTGTACAGATGAACAAAAAACAAACATCAACCGAAATTATCAATGAGGTTGCCGTCTGTTTTAAGAAGATTTTCAATTACCGTCTGTTTGCCTTTGTGGTTAAAAAAGAGGCTTCCGTTGATGTCTGGCTGGATCCCGGTCGGTATCAACATGCCTTTGAGTCGATCCTGTTAAAGGATTTCAAATCGGTATCAAAAAACGACATTACATATTTAAACCGGACGTTTCAACCGGGTGAACATGAGGTGAGGCAGGATTTAAGCGATCTTATCTTTTATGAGCTGCGTGAAGAAAACTGTAATTGCAGAATTTACATGCTTCCTGAGAAGCGGGCCAACAGATGGGATGATGAAGCGGTTCATCTTATTTTCCAGGGGTGTTCGGCCGCCCTGTCCCGCCAGCTGAAAATAGAATATCTCAGGGATGCGGCGGTGATTGATCCGTTGACCGGCTGTTATAACCGCCGGGAATTCGAATCCCAGTTAAAGCGAAGTATTGCAGGAGCCGCCCGCCACAACAAACCATTATCCGTATTTATGTTTGACCTGGATTATTTTAAACGGGTCAATGATACTTTCGGCCACCTGGCCGGTGACCGGGTTTTGGAAGCGGTCTCATTGCTAGTCAGAAAAAACATGCGCTCCGGGGATATACTCTCCCGGTACGGGGGAGAGGAGTTTATTGCCATTCTGCCGGAAACAGATCAGCACAAGGCCATGGAGCTGGCCGAACGTCTCAGGGAAAAGATCGCCGGTCATCCGGTGATGTATGATAATCAAATCATCAACGTGACCGCCAGTTTCGGTGTTTCTCAGCTAAAGAAAAATTCAGATATGAACCGGATGATTCACGATGCGGACACCATGCTGTACAAGGCAAAAGTGAACGGCCGAAATACGGTTATGCCGGGTGTAATAAAGATTGTGAAGCCAAAATCACAGCCTTTCAGGAAAGAGAGCAGCCTCTAGTTGCTTACAAAGCGGGCGTAAGGTTTGTTGTAATGAAATTATCCGGCACCCTTCAATCATGTAAATACCTATAATTATATCCATGGAAAGCCTTTGTGCGGTCAGTCCGTATTCTTCCCAAATCCACCATCAAATTTTTGTTTAGCATATGGGCCACAGGTTGCCCCCCTTCCCTGGCCTTCAGACGGTGCCGGATGCAAGGCGTGACGGCTGAGGCATATCATTCATAATCCGCAGGGAGGAACCACCGCAGGCAACGCAGCAGACGGGACCGTATGTGGATCAGGGTTCTGCCGGGCTTGACTTTCATCACTCATATCCCTTATATTTAATTTATTATTCTTTCCGCAGACCCGTTTATTATTCTTAAACGATTGACACATTTGGCAGGAAACAGCATAGGATTACCGTTGCAAAGCGATTATATTCTCAAGGTTTAAAGTTGGATTAAGATATAAGGAAAGCTGTTGTGAAACAAATTGTTGGTGTCGCTGATATGAAGATAAGCAACAACCCGGAAGATTGGATTGTTACCTACTCTTTAGGCTCCTGTATCGGGCTTGTCATTTATGATCCCCTGGTGAAAGTGGGCGGAATTCTTCACTATATGCTGCCGGATTCGACCATTGATAAATCAAAGGCTCAAGCCAATCCGTATATGTTTGCAGATACCGCCATTCCAAGGCTTTTCAAACATTCATATACCCTGGGTGCTAAAAAACAGAGGATGAAAATTTATATTGCAGGAGGGGCTGAAATCCTGGACCAAAACGGATTTTTCAATATCGGCAAAAGAAATTATATGGCATTGAAAAAAATGTTTTTTAGGAATAATGTATTAATTAATAAGCAAAATGTCGGCGGCAATGTCAACCGGACCATCCGGCTTGAAATAGCCACCGGTGATATTTTTGTTAAAACATCGGGTTCTGTCGAGGAAAAAATATGACTGCGATTCAGGAACTCATAAAAGAGATAAAGAATTTAACGCCGATACCGGCCGTAATTAACCAGCTTCTTGAGGTGGTTGATAAACCGGACAGTTCCATGGCTGAAATCGCCAATATCATCCAATATGATCCGGCTGTTACGGCAAGTATCTTAAGAACTTGTAACTCTGCATTCTTTGGTCTGAAACAGCCGGCCGAATCGATAAAAGATGCCGTCAGTCTTCTCGGAACCGATCAGATCGTTGAAATCGCCCTGATGAAATCCGGTGCCGAGGTGCTGGGGGGAGATCAAAAAGGATACGGACTCTATGACGGTGCCATGTGGAAATACTCTGTTTCTTCTGCCATCATATCCAAGCAGATTGCCGGCACCTTATCTTTAAAGAATAAAAATACGATTTTTACGGCAGCGCTTTTAAAGGATATTGGTAAAACAGTGCTCGACCGGTTTGTGGGTGATTCTTTTGAGAAGATTAACAACCTGGTTGTTTTGGAAAATTTTTCATTTTTGGAAGCTGAGAAAAGAGTCATCGGTGTGGATCACACCGAACTGGGCGGCATGATTGCAAAAATGTGGAAATTTTCACCCCGAATGGTTAAAATTATTCGTAACCACCATCTGTCGGACCTCTCAATGGCGGAAGATAAAGAGATCGCCGTTGTCTATCTGGCGGACTGCGTTTGCATGATGATGGGAATCGGTGTGGGCGCTGACGGTCTGGCGTACCGGTTTAACCGCCAGGTCATGGAAGAGCTGGGAATGACATCTGAAGATATTTCCCAGATCATTGCCCGGTTTGTATTGAATATGAAAGAGGTGGAAGACCTTTTAAATGTGGTGTGACAGGTGATGAAAATAACTAATAAAATGGTGGATATATGGCTTTTTCAGTCCTGATTGTGGATGATTCCATACCCATGAGAGCGGTGGTCAAGAAGACGTTCGTGGCGGCCGGATACGGCGGCGCCAAGTTTATTGAAGCGGATGACGGGAAAAGAGCCCTTGAGCTGCTTAAGGAAAACTGGGTGGACATGGTCCTGACTGACTATAATATGCCGGTGATGAACGGGCTTGAACTTATCAAAGAGATGAAAAAAAACGAGTTGTTTGATCAGATTCCGGTGGTCATCATCAGCACCGAAGGCAGCCGGGAAAAACGGGACGCCTTTTTTGAGCAGGGTGCTTCCGGCTATATTAAAAAACCCTTTGCACCGGAGCAGTTACGGGATGTTCTGATCGAGCTGTTGGGAGAAATGGAATATGAGGAAGACGATGATACACAAGGTGATGAATTCGATTTTTGAAGTCATGGAAACCATGTTTTATTTTACCGTGGAAGAAAGAAACGTACCGGAATCGGATTTGTCCGTCCTGTTTGACGGGCAGGATGTCAGGGCCTGTAAGGTCACCTTTTCAGGAGAACATTCCGGAGCGATTTTTCTTTTAATTCCCAAGAATGTGCTCGTCAGCATGACTGAAAATTTTATGGGAGAAGATGGGGCCAACCTCTCTGATGAGCTGACGGACGGAACATTAAAAGAAGCCTTGAACATGGTTGCGGGAAATGCACTGACAAAAGTGAATGAACAATCATATATGGGATTGGGGATACCGGAAATGGTGGCGCCTTCGCTTTTGCCCATGAATAAAGACTGCGTTGTCTTCGATACCGGTAAAGGGCTGATGGCAGCCTGCATTGAGCTGGAAAGTTAAACCGGTTTTTTTACATCCCGTATTATAAAAACGATAAAGCCCTTGCCGGATGATCCCGTCGGCAAGGGCTTTATTTTAAATCAAAACCCGTTAGGCCGGACATTGAGGCGGATCAAAAGACAGACCTGAAGTCCTGTGAACCGTTGGATCAAACCTTGAATCGGCTGACCAGTGTATTCAACTGGTCGGACAACGCCAATAGTTCATTTGCACTTTTTTTAACCCGGGAACTGTTGGTATTCATCAAATCGGCGGATTGGTCAACCTCGGTGATGGCCTCTGCAATCTGGCCTGCTACATCCGAACTTTGGGATACATTCCGGTTAACCGAATCAATTCCCCGGGCGGCCTGGCCGATATTGCCGGCGATGTCACGGGTGGTGGCGGATTGCTCTGAAACGGCAGTGGTGATGATGGTCGCATTTTTATTGGCTTCAAAGATTACCCGGGTGATTTGTTCGATTTCCGCCACCGTATTTTGGGTGGATTGCTGAATGCCGTCCACCTCTTTTTTGATGCTGTCGGTTGAATCCGCTGTCTGCCGGGCCAGTTCCTTAATTTCACCGGCCACCACTGCAAACCCTTTCCCGGATTCACCTGCACGGGCAGCCTCAATGGTTGCATTCAAAGCAAGCAGATTGGTCTGTTTCGAGATATCGTTGATCACCTGTGTCACATTATTGATATCTTTGGCTGCCTGTCCCAGTGTTTCTATATGCTCTGAAATTTTTTCGGCATTTTCAACCGCTTTATCCGTCACCTGCTGGGCCTTTTGTGAGTTTTGAACGACTTGGCTGACCGTGTTGTTCATCTCTTCGGTGGCAGATGCGACCCGGGTGACATTGGCTGCCGCCTCCTCGCTGTTCATTGCAACCGTGACCATGGTGTCGCTCATCTGTTTGGCAGATGCCGCAACGGTTTTGGATTTTCCGGATAAGATCTCCACACCGCTTGACATCTTGTCGGCCACCTCGGACATGTTGGCGGATGACGTCTGCAGAATTTGTGAATTGGATACAATGCTTTTTACCAATTCCTGCATCTGTTCGATAAACCGGGTGAACCATCCGGCCAGGGTCCCGATTTCATCCTTTGATTCGATCTTCAACCGTTTGGTCAGATCCCCGTCACCGGTAACCAGATCTTCGACCATTGAAATGAGTGCGTTCAGCGGCCGGATGACGATGATATTCATGGTCAGCAGCAGGACGGCCACCAGAATAACCACAGAGCCGAGAATGGTTGCCACCTGCACCCAGATCGCCTGGGTGTATTTGTGATCCACCCGGGTTTTGAAAACGTCTATGGATTCATTGGCCAGGTGCTTGCTTTCAGCCATCTCTTTTTTTAAAATCGTGTCGGTAAAATAGACAAAAATCTCTCCCAGTTTTTCCTCTTTTAAAAAGGATTCGGCATGGCCCTTTAAGGTATTCTGCAAATCCAGATCGTCCGGGAATTCGTGTTTGGTTATGATAGTGCCGTCATCTTCTTTCCAGATGGTGTAAAATGTATCGCCATATTGATCCACCACCCGGACGGCTTTGAGTTCCGGCAGCCGAATGTAGGCGTCGAGCAGTCTGCCGAGGGCATTTGTATCAAAATTGTATAAAAATGTGCCCGAGGCATTTGCCAGCACACTGGCATGGATTTCGATATTATTTAGAAGGGTTGACTCTTCTTTTTCCCCCTGATGATCGATCGTCCACTCAATTTTCCGAACATATTCGCCAAAAATCAAAGAGACCAGATTCGACTCCTGCCACAAAAAAAGAGCACCACTGGCCGCCTGAAGGACCAAAACCAGGATGCCGGCGGCAATGGCAGTTTTTAGTGCGATACTCCTGTTTTTTTTCCCGCTTCTGCTTGTAATCATTTCGCCCCCTTGCTTCTCGGATAAGATTGTTTTTTTCTCATATCTATATCCGCATGAATAAAAAAACGCCGTTTTTTACCTCAACCATTGGTCTAAAAAGAAGAAATAATCAAGCAGGGAAAATAACACACGGAAAATTATGGATCAAGTGAAAAAAGAGAAGATAAATGACCGTGTTTTATTTTTTATTTTACTGTATGGATAAGGCAGGAAACGTCTTTGCCGGAAAGAGAAACACGTGTCCGATGCGCTCTCCGGTTTCTGGTATACAGGAGACCGATCCCCAATTGTGCCGGATAAAGTAAGACCGGATAAAAAGAGGATAAATTTAATTTAAACCCGGTTTCTTACCTCAATGTTTTTTTGAACCAGATGGTTTTTTACCTCCTGTATGGGCACCTCTTTTCTATGAAAAATCCCCGCAGCCAGGCCGGCTTCCGCCTCTGTCTGTTCAAACACCTGGGAAAAGTGCTCTTTACACCCCGCCCCGCTGGATGCAATCACCGGAATGGATACGGCGTTGCAAACCGCATTGATCAGTTCGATGTCAAATCCGGAGTTGGTTCCGTCCCTGTCGATGCAATTCAGAAGAATTTCACCGGCCCCCAGATCCTGACAGGCCTTTGCAAAGGTTACCGCATCGATGTCCCTTGCGGTTCTGCCCCCCTGGACCGTGCACTGATACCAGCAATAGGCCTCATTATCGGGTCCGGGAATCCGGGTGGCAATCACATGATGTCCGGGGGCGTGGTCGGGTGACTCGACGTAAACCCGTCTGGGATCCACTGAAATGACAACCGCCTGTATACCGTACACTTTTGAAATCTGCTCAATTGAGCTTTCGCCTGTTTTTACCCCTGTCTTCAAATAGTTTTCAATAATATAGACTGCATCGCTGCCGATGGAGATCTTGTCCGCACCGGACCGAAAATACCGGGCCGCCACATCAAGGGCTGAATATCTTGTTCCATTAGTGTCGGTATAATCCCGGATTCCGCCGCCGATGGTCAGGGGAACAAACACGTTCCTGCTGGTCTGTTCAAGCACTTTGATCATGGGCATATCTTTCAGCGGAAAATCTCTGAACCCGGTGATATTTAAAAACGTGATTTCATCCGCCCCCTCTTCGTAATACCGCTTGGCCAGCTCAACCGGTTTTCCCAGGTTCCTGACATCGCCCTTCTCCCTGACATCGTACTGATCTCCCTTTGTGACCACCAGGTCCCCCCGGTCGTTGGCCCGGACATCCAGACAGGCGATGACCCTTTTTGAAAGGCCTCGCCCCTGAATCTCAATCCGGCCCCTGTCCGTTAAATCCGTTTGATTGATAAAATTTTCAAGCAGCTTGATTCCGGCATTTCCGCTTTTTTCCGGGTGAAACTGGGTGCCGATGACATTGCCCGCTTGAACCGCTGATACGAATTCGTAATCGTAACAGGTCGTGGTCAGTACAATTTCAGGGTCTTGGGGAACGACATGATAGGAGTGGACAAAATAGAATTTGCTCTCTTGATCCACATCCCTGAAAACAGGAGAGTCCTTTTTCAGGTTGACCCCGTTCCAGCCGATATGGGGCACTGAAAGCCCGGTTTTAAACCGGTCCACCCGGCCTTTGAAGATGCCCAGGCTCTCATATCCGGAGAGATCTTCTTCACTGCCTTCAAACAGGGCATGCATCCCGAGACAGATGCCGAAAAACGGCCGATCGGCCTCCAGATACGCCCTCAGCGGCCGGATATAATTTTTCTCGTTTAGAATCCGGATCATGCTCTCATAGTTGCCCACACCCGGGAAGAGCAGTTTTTCCGCGTTCAGGATATCTTCCGGCCGCTCAACCGGTTTGATGGATCCACCCAGCCGCTCAACGGCATTGACCACGCTTCGTACGTTGCCGGCCCCGTAATCAAGTAATGTTATCATCTTTCTATCCTTCAAATCTGGGGAGTTTTTCAATGGTCTGTTTTAAATCCCCTTCCATTTTCTGTGGTTTTCCTTTCCAGTCGGCAATCACAAATGTGATGTCTGCATCCACGCAGACGATACCGGTCTTTGAGTTGGTAATCTGCTGCTGGATCACGGCACTTGTATTGCCGATTTTTTTCAGCCCGGTCTTAATGATGATGGTGTCATTCACCCGGGCCTGACTGCGATAGGAGATATTGATGTTGACGACAAAGAACAACAGACCGTTTTTTAAAAAGGCGTCCAGGTCGATATGATGCTCCAGCGCCTGCCATCTGCCCTCTTCTAAAAATTCAAGATACCGGGCGTTGTTTACATGCTGATACATATCCGTGTGATATCCGCGTACAATAATCGGGGTTTCCATCTTAAGTTTCCTATCTGATTAATAGACCGGCATGATAAATACAGGCCAAGTCTTGTTGAGGGGTCTTGTCAATCACGGTTTGAATCCGGTTCAAATCCGATCTGACGACTCCGATTGCGGAGCAGAGTCTATCATCCAGATCGGATTTAAGAAAGATATTTATCCGGGCGGTTTTGCTCATCATGGACAGGGCTGTCCCGCCGTTGCCTTCATATGATTGTCCAAGCCTTTTAAAGGCATGGCCAAAGCCTTTTTCAGTGAAATACGGAAGAAAGGTTTCTGATCCGATACCGTCCGGACACTGGGCCATCACCATCAGATTACCGCCATCCTTTACAAAAAGGGCGGCATTGTTAATGGCCTTGTGCGCCTGAATCAGATTAATGTCTTTTGGATATCCGCCGCATGAGATCACAACGGTACGGTATTGGCGGCCGTTTTTTATCCGGTAATACGCATCCAGTTGTCTGCAGGCCGCTAAGAAATCGGCATAGGTGGTTCCGGTGGTCAGCCGGCACACCTCTCCTTTGGAGTTGAGTATGCCGTGTATATGGATCCGGGGGACGGGGTTAAATGCATCAATCTCTTTCAGGTCGTCGGCCAGGGGATTGTCTTCCAGGGTTCCCGGCATGCATCCCGGGTTCAACCGTTTGGATGTCCGGTCCAGAAAAAGACTGTGGTTGTGATAGATATCCTCAATATATCCCAGTCCCGGGAAGAGGAGTTTTCTGCCGCCGCCATACCCGGCAAAATAGTGGTGTGACAGGGCACCGAAGGGAATGATCAGGTCTGAATCAAGAAGATCTTTCCGGATGTGAACCCGGGTATTGTACCGGGTTTTTCCCAGGTATCTGAAGGCATTTTTGTCCCTGCAGTCATGGTGGATGAACCGGTATCTATCATACAGGCTGCCATAGGCAGTGGCCGATTCGTCCTCCCGCTGCCGGGCGTGGGTGCCATAGGCGATGTAGAATGTAACACCATCCGGTCCAACCCCTTTTTCTTCAAGCATACCTGCAAGATCGGGAAGGAATCTATCGTATCCGCATAACCGGGTTTTGTCTGCAACAACAACCGCAACCCTTGCACCTGAACAAAGGCCGTCGGGCAGGGCATTATAGATATCCCGTTTAAACCGTTCCGGATCAATGGCATTTTCAGGTTCCTTGATCTGCAGGTGGTCACATCCTTTATCAATCATTAAGCAAAGGCTTTTCTTACCATATTTAAACCGGACGGATTCTGTCATTTTTTATCAGCTATTATCTTTCTTGCCCCTGTTTTCGGCCTTTTGTTTATTCTGTATGATTTATCCGGATATCGGGAAACGAAAAAGGGCTTCCGAAACCATCCGGCCGCCCTTTGTTTTTTTGGGGATCTGTTTTATCTGTTAAGGATGATGGGCTCCCTTGGTGTTTTTCAGCTGGGTTTCAAGGGTTGCTACGCGTTGTTCCAGTTCAAGAAGATAGGTTTCCATCTGCTCCAGGTATTGGGCAAAGGTATGGGTCACTCCCATTTCCAGGGTTCGGGCCTCAATCCTTTGTTTCAATTCTTCCTGATTTTCATTTAACCTTTCTTCAAGAGTGGGCATATCAACCTCCATAAATAAAGGGTGTCCGGATCTATCGTTCGGGTTAATTCTGTCGGGTATCTTTTATTCCAAACAAAAACCGGTTTAAAAATCAAGTAAAATCTGACCGGATCAGTTTAAAATCCAGGTAAAAACCATATATTTTAAGGGTGTCTTTAAAAATCAATACTGCCCGGTGTCCTGGGAAACGGAATCACATCTCTGATATTGCTGATCCCTGTGATCAGCATTAAAAACCGTTCAAATCCAAGGCCAAATCCGGAGTGGGGAACCGAACCGTATTTTCTGGAGTCCAGGTACCACCAATAGTGTTCCCTGGGCAATGCCATCTCTTTCATCCGGTTTTCCAATACATCCAGGCGCTCCTCTCTCTGGCTGCCGCCAATGAGTTCTCCAATGCCCGGAACCAGAAGATCCACGGCTGCCACGGTTTTATCGTCATCATTGACACGCATGTAAAACGGCTTGATGGTTTTGGGATAATCCGTTAAAAAGACCGGTTTTTTGCAGTACTCTTCAGCCAGGTACCGTTCGTGTTCCGATTGCAGGTCTGTTCCGAATTCCACCTTGAATTCAAATTTTTTCTTGGATTTTTTCAGAATATCAATGGCTTCGGTGTAAGGGATTCTGTCAAATTCTTTGTTCAGGATGGTATCGATTCGGCCCCGGAGCGATTTGTCCACAAAGTTCATGAACAGACCCATATCGTCACTGCAATGATCCAGGGCATGCCGGGTCAGATATTTGACCAGTTCTTCACCATGATCCATATTCCCGTCCAGATCACAGAAGGCCATCTCCGGTTCCAGCATCCAGAATTCCGCCACATGGCGGGATGTGTTTGAGTTTTCCGCTCTGAATGTCGGTCCAAAGGTGTAGACATCGCCCAGTGAAAGGGCAAACATCTCGGCAGACAATTGACCGGACACGGTGAGGTTGGATTCCTGGCCGAAAAAATCTTTTGAAAAATCGATTTTTCCCTCTTTTTGAATGGTTTCCGGGTCAATGCTGGTGACCCGGAACATTTCACCGGCCCCTTCACAGTCGGAACCGGTTATGAGCGGGCTGGTCAGATATCTGAATCCTTTCTCATGGTAAAATTTGTGGACGGCCTGGGCCATTTCGGACCGGATTCTGAATGCCGCCCCGTACTTGTTGGTTCGGGGTCGCAGGTGGGCAATGGTTCTTAAGAATTCATCGGAATGCCGTTTCTTTTGGAGCGGATAGGTTTCAGGGGCGATGGCGACCACCTGGACATCGGCAGCCTGAATTTCCCAGTTCTGTCCTTTGCCCGGGGATTTGATCAGATCTCCCGTAATGATCACTGCAGAACCGGTGGTTATCCTTTCAATATCCGCATAATTATCCAGATCGTCCGATGCAATCACCTGGATATTTTTCAGGCATGATCCGTCATTGATTTCCATGAATAAGAAGTTTTTGGAAGCTCTTTTGGTCCTGACCCATCCCTTGACCAATACCTGCCCCGGTGTTGTGTCAAGGGCGAGCAATGCATTGACTTTTGTTCTTTCCATTGCCTTGTCCCGTAAAAAAGAATATATTAAAAAATTTAGGTTTATCCAAGTCTTAAGGATTGTAATAAATAGAAATGAGTATCACGCATAAGCAAAATTATCAAGAGATCATGGGCCTTGTCCACAGCCCCACCCGGTATGCCGGAAATGAAATAAACGCGGTGAAAAAGGACCGGGATCAGGTGGACCTGACCTTTGCCCTTGTTTTTCCGGATCTCTATGAAATCGGGACATCCCACTTCGGGCTCCAGATTTTATATGCCATATTAAACCGGCAGGAGAAAATTGTGGCGGAACGGTTTTTCGCCCCTGCCCCGGACATGGAAGCCCGCCAGCGGGAACGACGGATTCCCTGTCTGTCCATGGAGTCGCGGCAGCCGCTCAACACCTTTGATATCATCGGTGTCAGCCTGTTATATGAACTGAATTTTACCAATATATTAACCCTGCTCAACCTGTCGGGAATCCCGTTTTACTCAGGCCAGAGAGATGATACCTTTCCCCTCATGATCGGTGGCGGGCCCTGTGCGTTTAACCCCGAACCCTTGGCTGATATTTTTGACGCCTTTGTGATCGGGGACGGTGAAGACGTGGTCCTTGAGATCTCACAGGCGGTCATGGCGTTTAAAAAAGAGGGGGACGGCCAAAAGCATTCCCTTCTCAGGGAATTATCAAAAATCGATGGGGTCTATGTCCCTGCATTTTTTAATGCTGAATGGGATGAAAACAATATCCAGATCCTGACCCCGGTCTTTGACGATTATACCCGGGTAAAACGGGTATTTCTGCCCGAGCTGACCAGAGATAATTTTCCCGTATCCCCCATTGTTCCCTTTGGCAAACCGGTTCACGACCGGCTCAGGCTGGAGATCGCAAGAGGCTGCACCCGGGGGTGCCGGTTCTGTCAGGCCGGTATGATCTACCGGCCGGTCCGGGAGAGGGCGCTGGACGACTTGCTTGAAATTACAGAAGATTCATTGCAAACAACCGGGTATTCGGAGATCTCCCTGCTCTCCCTGAGCACAGGCGATTATTCAAACCTGCCCGAATTGATGAGCCGATTAATGGGGTTGAACCCGGGCCATTGTACCGCCATATCTTTGCCGTCGGTCCGGGCGGAAAAATTAACCCCGGAATTGATGAATATCATCAAGCAGGCCCGGAAGACCGGGTTCACCATTGCACCGGAAGCCGGGTCCCAGCGGCTTCGAAACGTCATCAATAAAAATCTGACCGAAGAGAGCATCCGGTCGACGGTTGAAAATGCCCTGGCACTGGGATGGAAGACCATTAAACTCTATTTTATGCTGGGGCTGCCATTTGAAACGCAGGCAGACCTTGAGGCCATCTGCACCCTGTCAACCGATCTGGCGCAATCCTATGCCAAGGGCCACAAAAACATCAATGTCAGTACGACCAGTTTCATTCCCAAACCCCATACCCCGTTCCAGCGAATCTCTCAGATTTCACTGGATACGGCAAAGGAAAACCTTTTATACTTAAAAACACACCTGACCCATAAGAAAGTGAAGCTCAAATGGCAGGACCCCCAGATGAGTATTCTGGAAGGGGTTTGGGCCAGAGGGGACCGACGGCTGTCAGACCTGCTGGTCACGGCATGGGAAAAGGGCTGCCGCCTGGACGGCTGGTCTGACTATTTTGATTATTCCAAGTGGGAGACCGCTTTTGAACAGACCGGGACAGATCCTGATTTTTATACCACACGAAAGCGGAGCGACGATGAAGTGCTGCCCTGGGATCATATCGATTCCGGGGTGTTGCCGGCCTTTTTGAAAAAAGAATTTAAACGGGCGGAGAAGGAAGCCGTCACTCCGGACTGCAGGGACAATGACTGCACTGGTTGCGGGGTCTGCGATTTTAAACGGGTCCGGCCGAAGCTCAATGATACGGTAAGTGTCTCCGGATCTCTGGATAAACCGATGGACCCCCGGTCAGATCGGTCTGAAAACAAAAGACCGGACAAGCGTCTTCCCGACGATGCCTTTAAGAAATTTGAAATCTCTTTTTCAAAGCTGGGAGAAGCCCGTTTTCTGGGACATCTGGAGCTTGCCACCATCGTTCGAAGGGCGATCCGGCGTACCGGCTTGATGCCCAAGTACTCCCGGGGGTTTAATCCGTCCATGCGTCTCTCCTTTGCAAATGCCCTTCCCGTGGGAATGGAGAGTGAACAGGAAACTCTGTTTGTTTACCTTGAAAAAGGCACGGTCCCGAAAACGATTGTGGACCGGTTGAACCGTCAACTGCCTGAAGGGCTGACAATCACCGGCTGCCGGCCTTTTTCCGGGGCAGGTAAACGGCCGGTAAAGGCGGACGGGTATGCCATACGGCTGTCAAATAACGCCGTGACCGATGTTCAGATTCGCAGGCTTCTGGACCTGCCGGAACTGATCATGGAGGACCGGAGCAAAAAGGGAAAGATCCGCCGGACGGATTTACGGCAGACCATCGAAAAATTGAGATTAACCGATGACACCACCCTTGAGATGGTGTTAAAAAAATACAATGAAAGAACGGTCCGGCCCACGGATATCCTGACCCACGGATTCGGGTTGGACGAACAGCAGGTCCGGACGGCCCGCATTCGAAAGTTAATCATGTGACGCAAAAGTCAAAACAAGGATCATGCCATGTTAAAAGAGCTGATTGTAAACGCAGCACCCCATGAAACCCGGGTGGCATTGCTTGAAAACGGCACCATTGCAGAGGTGTTTATTGAGCGGGAGGATGAAACCTCAATTGCCGGAAATATCTATAAAGGCCGGGTCCAGCGCGTCCTTCCGGGGATGCAGGCCGCCTTTGTGGATATCGGGTTTGACCAGGCGGCATTTATTTATGTGGACGATGTTCTGGATACGGCCGGTCATAAGATGTATCAGAAATTTGAGCAGGACAATGACGACGGCGATACCGAGGGAGACGGGGATGAGGAGAGCAGCGATACCGAAGGCGGCACCTCCCAGTACCATTCCTCCTGGAAGGCCTCCTTAAACCGGGACTGCAGCATTGAAGACCTGCTCACCGAAGGCCAGGAGATCCTGGTCCAGGTGGCCAAATCCTCCATCGGCACGAAGGGGCCAAGGGTCACCACCCATATTTCACTGGCCGGCCGGTATATGGTGCTGATGCCGACCGTGGACCATATCGGGATCTCAAAACGGATTGAGAATGATACGGAACGGTCCCGGTTAAAAGATCTGCTGCTTTCCATGCGGAAAAATAATTTCGGTTATATTTTCAGGACCCAGGCCCAGGGAATTGACGAAGAGACCATTAAAAAAGAGATCGATTTTTTGAGCAATACCTGGGAGGATATCCTGGCCCGAAGCCAGAAAATGTCGGCAACCGCCCTGGTTTACCAAGACCTTACCGTGACCTTTCGTGCGGTTCGAGATCTGCTCGCCAATGAGGCGGATAAACTGGTCATTGATTCCAAAGAGGAGTATGACAATGTTCAGAATTTTCTAAAAAAACTGATGCCGGACGTCAACCTGTCGGTTGAACTCTACCAGGGCCGTGAACCGATCTTTGACGAGTACAATATTGAAGGGGATGTGGCCCGAGCCCTTAAGAAAAAGGTCTGGCTCAAATCCGGCGGCTATATCATTATCGAACAGACAGAGGCCCTGGTGGCCATTGATGTGAATACCGGCCGGTATGTGGGGAAACATAATTTTGATGAAACCATTCTTAAAACCAATCTGGAGGCGGTTAAAGAGATTGCCTACCAGATCCGGCTGAGAAACATCGGCGGCATCATCATCATCGATTTCATCGACATGAAAAAAGAGCAGCACAAGGAAAAGGTCATGAAGCGGATGAACGAGGCCATGAAAAAAGATAAAAGCCAGACCAATGTCCTGCCCCTCACCGAGCTGGGTCTCGTCCAGATGACCCGGAAGAGAATCCGGCGGAATCTGACCCGGACCCTTTGCGAACCCTGTTTCTATTGCAACGGGGACGGCCATCTGTTGTCGGGTAAATCCATCTGCCATAAGATCTACCGGGATCTGGTCAGTGAGGCCGGAGATATCATGGGGAACCGGTTTACGGTAAAGGTGCATCCGGAGATTGCCCAACTGCTTCACGGCCGGGAAAAGCATCTGATCTCTTCCCTTGAAAAACAGTTTTTAAAGCCCATTGCCATCTATCCGGAACCCAGTTACCACATGGAAGAGTATCATATCTTTGAGTCTCTTGTGAAATAATGGCCCCCCCGAATCCCGCTGCCGCC
>JANQML010000177.1 GCA_028280105.1 Desulfobacula sp.
CACAAGAGCAAGAAAACTACAAAATACATGACCGGCAATGTTTTCATCTTTCTGGTGATACACCGGCCTGGTTTCCAGAAGGGATTTGACATCCCGGAACACCTGTTCCACTCTCCAGAGCTCTTTATATTTGAGAGCAACCTGTTCAGGAGACAAATGAATACCACCAGTAAACTGGTAATATTCATTTGTCTGGTTTTTATAGGAATCATTGCCAATCATATAATCGATACCTCATGGTATATCTGAGTTTCATGCCATGTCCAATCCCATCTGCACCCCACGTTTTCATAATTTCTTTTGAATGACAAGAAAGTCATAAGAATGGCAAAAAAGTTATGAAAAGACGGAAGGAAGGCAAGAAAAGTCATATAAATAGCAAATAAAGTCAATGTATTATCGTTGTTTTTGTGTTGTCGCTGTGGTTTTATCAGACTAATTTTCCAGGGTCGCCTGCAACTGATGGCGCGGAGTTGTGTCTGTAAACCGGATAAACTCTTTTTTAACCCGCGCCTGCTCCACTTTATTAAGATGTCTTCTATCTTGAGATGGTTTAACTAGTAAAAAAAGCGGGGACTATGGGTTGGATGAGATTCAGCAGGGCAATTGGACAGACCGGTTCATAAAACGAACAGGAGAGATCGGAAAATGATATCTGTTAAGCAATACCTTATCAAAGAGATCGCCTCGAGGCTTGGGTGCCTTCCGGAAGAGATTGATACCGGGGTGCAGTTTTCACGTATGGGAATAAAATCCATGGATCTGGTGTCCATTACAGCCGGTCTGGCAGAGGAGATCCGGCAGGATCTGCCTGCCACCCTCGGGTTTGATTATCCCAGTATCGCTGCCGTGGTCTCTTTCCTGGAAAACAGATCCGGGGAAAATGTGGAAAATGACTCAGGAGATTACAGTGCACCGGTTCCGCTTTCAGTATCCGGGCCGGTTGAATCCCCGGAGGACGGGGACCAGCCTGTGGCTGTCGTGGGCCTTGGATTAAGATTTCCCGGGGGGAGCAATACCCCGGATGCATTCTGGCGGTTTCTAAAGGACGGCAAAGATGCGATTTCCCGGGTACCCGGGGAACGGTGGGATCTCGATGATCACCTGGATACGGACCCGGAGGTTCCCGGAAAAATGACCACCCCCTGGGGGGGCTTTTTGGCAGATGTAAACCAGTTTGATCCCGGTTTTTTCGGTATTTCTCCCCGTGAAGCCCGGGGCATTGATCCCCAGCAGCGCCTGGTTCTGGAGGTGGGATGGGAAGCCCTGGAAGATGCGGGCATTGATCCGTCAACCCTTCGGGGAGGCAATGCAGGGGTGTTTGTGGGTATCAGCGGAAGCGACTACGGGCGGTTGTTGTTCCGGGATGAGAGGCGGCTGGACCTGTATAGCGGGACCGGTGTGTCAACCGCTGTGGCGGCCAACCGGCTCTCCTATTTCCTGGGGCTTCGCGGCCCGAGCATATCATTGGATACGGCATGCTCTTCCTCCCTGGTCACAGTGGATCTGGCCTGTAAACATTTGAAGGACGGCACATGTGACCTGGCGCTGGCAGGCGGGGTGAATCTCATCCTTTCCCCGGAGATGACCATTGTATTTTCAAAGGCTGGACTCATGGCCGGCGACGGACGGTGTAAAACCTTTGACGCATCGGCAGACGGATATGTCCGGTCGGAAGGTTGCGGCATGGTGGCCCTCAAACGCTTATCCTCCGCCATCAAGGACAACGATCGGATTTACGGGGTGATTCGCGGCTCCCATGTCAACCAGGACGGTGAAAGCAACGGCCTGACCGTCCCCAACGGCATGGCACAGGAGATGCTGATCCGGTCGAGCCTTGAGCGGGCCGGGGTCCATCCCGGAGAGGTGGGGTATGCCGAAACCCACGGAACAGGAACTATCATCGGGGATCCCATTGAGGTCCGTTCCCTGGGCAGGGTGTTGGGCAAGGAGAGAAAAGACCCCCTGTTGATAGGGTCGGTCAAAACCAATATCGGGCATTTGGAACAGGCAGCCGGCATTGCAGGGCTGATCAAAGTGCTGCTCAGTCTTAAGAACGAAGAGATCCCCGCCCACCTCCATTTTAACACCTTAAATCCTTTGATTTCCCTGGATGAGATTCCGGCGAAAATCCCTTTAAAGAACACGCCCTGGCCCGTGAATCTCAAAAAGCGCATTGCAACGGTTAGCGGTTTCAGTTTTGGGGGTGTCAATGCCCATCTGGTGGTGGAAGAGCCGCCTGTGGCGAAGGTGTCCGGCCGGGATTCCAAGCCCGGCAAGCCTGGGGTTCATCTTTTAACACTGTCTGCAAAGGATCAAATGGCCCTGGATGTGCTGGCCGGGGAGTATCAGGCATTTCTTGAGCAGAATCCGGAAATTGATCCGGCGGATTTCTGCTATACGGCCAATGCCGGGCGCATGGATATGCCATGGCGTGCGGCTGTATCCGGTAAGGATAACCGGGACCTGGCCCAGGGGCTGGCGGGTCTGACAGCCGGGAAATATTCTCCGGATGTGTGGGCATCCACCAAAGGGGTGTCACCCCGCAACCCCGCCTTTTTATTTACAGGGCAGGGCGCCCAGTACCCGGGCATGGGACGGGAGTTGTATCGCCTGCAACCTGTTTTCCGGGAGCAGATGGACCGGTGCAATGACATTCTTTCCCAGTCCGGTGCCATTTCATTGAATCATCTGATCTACGGACAAAGTGATCCCCAATTGCTCGACCAGACGGCCAACACCCAGCCAGCCCTGTTTTCCCTGGAGTATGCGCTGGCCCAAACGGTCCGGTCCTGGGGCATCCGTCCCGCCTTTGTCATGGGACACAGTGTGGGAGAGTTTGTGGCCGCCTGCGTGGCCGGTGTCTTCAGCCTTAGCGATGCGCTGAAACTGATCTCGGCCAGGGGCCGACTGATCCAGGCCCTGCCAAGGGAGGGGAAAATGGTGGCCTGCTTTTCCGGCCAGGATCTTGTGAAAGAGTTGATCTCACCCTATGGCAATGACCTTTCCGTTGCCGCGGTGAACGGGCCTGCCAATGTTGTTATTTCCGGCAAAAGTGATGCCGTGGACGCGGTGTGCGGGAAATTGAAGCAAAAAGAGGTCTCATGGGTTCCCTTGAAAACCTCCCATGCCTTTCATTCGGCGTTGATGGAACCCATGATTGAGGCGTTCCGGGCGGTTGCCGAAACTGTTGTGTACAACTCCCCGACAATTCCATATGTCTCCAATTTGACCGGCGGCCTGGTTGAAAACAACGCGGTCTGTTCCCCTGAATACTGGTGCCGCCACATCCGCTCCACCGTGATGTTCGAAGCGGGTGTCCACACCCTCCACCGGCAGGGGTGCAACCTCTTTCTGGAGATCGGCCCCAATCCTGTCCTGACTGGCATGGCTTCCGCCATATTGCCCAAAGAGAGCGCCGTATTCGCATCCTCCCTCAGGCGGGGCGTGTCCGATGAACAAACGCTGTTGTCCGGGCTGGGCCTCCTGTACACCAACGGGGTGGATATTGACTGGCGCAGCCAGGCCGCAGCGTTTAAGCCCGCCATTGTTTCCATTCCCCACTATCCGTTCCGGCGCAGGCGCTGCTGGTTTGAGGAGAGCGGGGTGTCAAATGAGTTTTATCCATCCGGGGGCACCCGCATCAACACTGCCCTGGGCGGCATCGTATATGAATATACCTGCCAAGGCGATTCGTTTTACCTGACAGACCACCGGGTCCATGGTTACGGCGTCATGTCCGGATCAACCCTGGCTGCCATGGCCGTTGGCAAGCTGGCTGAGGTGCTGGGGAGCCGGGACTTTTTTATCGGGTCATATTTTGTTTTGGAGCCCCTGCACATTCCCGAAGACAAGACCGCCACCCTTCAGTTGATTTTTAAGCGGGACGGCAACGTTCTCACATTTGAGATATTCAGCAATGATCCGGCACAGGGCCCGGATAAGTGGATTCTGCATGCACGGGGGGAAGCCGGACAGAATCCGGCCGGCTCCCTGACTGGACCCGTATTCGATCCGGATGATATCAAGGCCCGGTGCAGGGGCACCATCGACCCGGACCGGCTCTACG
>JANQML010000261.1 GCA_028280105.1 Desulfobacula sp.
GTGCCGGATGCAAGGCGGCAAGGCGTGACGACTGAGGGCGTATCAGCCATACTCCGCAGGGAGGAACGACCGCAGGCAACGCAGCAGGCGGGACCTTGATGGTGGCCAGGGTATATGGTACAACAAGACGTGTATGAAAGGAAGTTAAACCGCTTAAAACAGAAGGCATTTATGACCTTATATTCTATACTGGAGGCCTTATGAAACAGATTCTGTTTATTCTATTTTTTAATCTGTTTTTTTTAAATACGTCAATGGCCTACTCGGATTTTGCATCCACACTCAGGGCCGCACGGCAGGGAGATGTTGACGCCATGATCGACGTGGGACTGGCCTATTATTACGGGGATCAAACGCTCAAAGATCCTTTTACGGCAAAATGCTGGATTCAAACCGCCTATAACCGGGGATCCAAAGAGGCCCGAAAAATATGGGAAGAGTTTGAGCTGTATAAATATACGGGAAAATGCGATCAGTTGCTTGACGACGTTCTCGTTCACCGGCATGCCGGGGGGGACGCGTACATTGAACCGGTTACCGGAATGAGATTTATCCGGATTCCCCGGGGGTGTTTTAAAATGGGATGCCATCCTGCGGCAAAGGATTGTTCAAAGTCTGAAGAGCCGGCGTTTACTGCCTGCCTTGACGGGTTCTGGATCGGCGCATATGAAGTCGATCAGGCACTGTGGACCCGAATCATGGGAACCAATCCGTCCCGGTTTTCTTCACACCCGGACCATCCGGTGGAAAACGTCTCTTTTACAGATGTTGAACGCTTTATTAAAACGCTCAACCGTCTGTCAAGGGACCGGTTTTCGCTGCCCACCGAAGCCCAGTGGGAGTCGGCTTGCAGGGGCGGTGGAAAGCCGGTGAACTTTCCGTTTAAGGGAGACGGCCGTCGTCCGGATGCCAATTGCGGCAATTGTGATACAAACGGAATCCACGGCCGAACAGCGCCTGTGGGCAGTTACTATCCCAATGAGCTGGGAATTTACGATATGGGCGGCAATGTTAAAGAATGGTGTCTGGATTATTATGATAAAAATGCGTATGAATACCTTGAAAAAGAGAATTCGGAGTACAGGAAAAAAAAATCCAGGCAGGTGGTCAGGGGCGGGTCATATCTTGACAACACGAGAAAGCTTCGCTGCACGGCAAGGGATAGTGCGGCTCCTTCTGTCCGGACCGATAATATCGGATTCCGGCTGGTATTGATCCGAAAACTATGATCCTGCCCGGCAAATTTGTGGATAAAGTAAGTGATGGCGTTTTTACGACAGACAGAATGATTTTATCGGCCTTGGAAGAATCACTTGAAGATAGATAAGATAAATTCGTTCATCTCTTTCATGCTGATTTTTTCCACACGGGCCCGGCCGATCTCTTCTAAAAAGACATAAAAAAGATCGGTACCGGTTTTCTTTTTGTCTTTTCCGGCGGCTTTGATGATGGCAGCTGAATTATAGTCGAGACTGACAGGCAGGTTTAAATCCGTTAAAAGCCCTTTGATCCGCAGCACCTCGTCATGGGATATAAAGCCTTTTTCCTCTGAAAAGAGAGCCGCAGCCACCATCCCTACGGAGACGGCCCGCCCGTGCCCGGCCTGTTCGATTTTTTCAATGGCATGGCCGATGGTATGGCCAAAGTTGAGTTTTCTTCGCTCCCCTGCTTCTTTTTCATCCTGCTGAACCACCTGGGATTTAATTTTCACGGAATCGGCAACCAGCCTGAAAATAGTATGATAATCCAGTTTGAGGGCCTTTTCCTTATTGCTTTCTATAAAATCGAACATGGCAGCGTCTTTGATCAGGCCGTGTTTAACGATTTCCGCCAGGCCGTTTGAAATTTCAGCGTCCGGAAGGGTTTTCAAAAGATCGATATCGCAGATGACAAAATCCGGTTGATTAAACACCCCTACCATATTTTTATAGGCATCCAGGTTGACCCCGTTTTTTCCCCCGACACTGGCATCCACCTGGGAGAGCAGAGAGGTGGAAACAAACCCAAAATCAACCCCCCTTAAAAAAGTGGATGCGGCAAATCCGGTGATATCACAGACAAGTCCCCCGCCGATACCGACAATGAAGCCGGACCGATCGCATGAATAATGGATCAGTTTCCGTTGAATAGATTCAACCGTGGATAATGTTTTAATCTTTTCGCCCAAGCCGATGGTGATCACCGGGACATCGGGAAAGGCCTTTCCATAGTGTCGGTTTATATTTTCATCGGTTACGATGACGACCTGATCGGTGGGCAGATACTTTTCCAGGTTGTTAATGCTTTCGCCCACATGGATGGATGATCGGCCCAATTGACCGTCAACATGAAAGGTTTTCATTTGATTCTCCTGATAATGATAAAAAATGCATCCTAAATTCTAAAATCTTCGTAGTTGATTCCGGCTTGTATCAATTATCAATGGCTTGGGCAATAAAAAACCAGGAAAAATTCAGTGTGTCCACTCCTTGAGTTCCGTCATATAAACTTGTATTGAAAAATTCTTTGACATATTCTGGAACGGACAAAGGATCCATTGAAATCGGAAAAAGGCAAAAAAATGAAGGTGGCAATCAAAGGCGTTTTATTTTTATTATTTTTGACCCCTTTAATGATTTTCTCTGCCGTCATGGTGTTGGGCATTCAGGAAAAACCATGGGTTACTCACCAGGAACCCCTCTCTTTCGACAAGGTCAGACAGGTAAAAGAGATTGTGGATAAAATCAAGCCTGCCCGGATGAAAGAACGGCAGATGAATGCGTTTACCATCGACGAAAGAGATCTGAACCTTGTCATCGGATATGCCGTTTCCCAGGGATTAAAGACCGATAGCGTCCGGTTGAAAACACGGTTGACGGCAAACCGGATAAAGGGTTGGCTGACCATCGTGATTCCGGCCACACCGCTAGGTGGCTATGCCAATTTAGCTGTGGAGATTCAAGCCCGGGGAAAATCAATAGATCTGCTGTCGTTTCAGATCGGAGACCTGAAAATACCGGGCCGGTTTGTGAATCCGGTTTTAAAGGGGGCGGATAAGTATTTATCCGGATTTGATTTATACCGGAATTTGAGTTTGAATGCCGATGCCGTAAAGCAGATGACAATTACGGACAAATGGCTGAAAATTAACTATGAATGGGACCCGGGGAAACTGAGAAAACTTAAAAAGAGCACGACGCCCTACATATGGCCCATCACCTATCAAAAAAAAATGATTCTCTACCACAACGGATTGGTACGGGAGCTGGCCCCCTTTAAAAGAAAAACGGTTTCTTTGGCAAAGATTCTGCCGCCGATGTTCAAGCTGGCCATTACCCGGTCCGATCTGTCCAAGGAGCCGCTTTCGGAAAACAGGGCCCTGATCCAGGTCATGGCCATTTATGCCACCGGTGTCCGGTTGGATAATTTTGTTCAGGCAGATCTAAAAAAAGAGGTAAGTCCCTGGATCCCGGCAACACTGACATTGAAAAATAGAAAAGATCTGGCCCGGCATTTTCTTGTCTCTGCCGGTCTTTCCGTCTCTGCAGGCAGTAGTGTGGCCGATTTTATCGGGCTGGCCAAAGAAGTGGAGGATGCTGACGGAGGAAGCGGGTTCAGTTTTGCCGACCTGGCAGCCGACCGGGCAGGGGTTCGATGGGGAGAGCTGGCCGTCAGATCCGAACAAACGGCGATAAAACTGGGTCAAGAGATGATAACACTCACCGGTGAATCCGACATTATGCCGGCAGTTGACCAGCTTCCGGAAGGTATTCAGGTCCTTGAATTTAAAAAGAAATATATCGATCTGGATTCAAAAAATTATATCCTGGTTGAAGATGAAATAGAAAGAAGAATACGAGCCTGCCGAATATATCGGCAATAGGATGTCTTTTGGATTTCCTTTTTTGGGGCCTGAAAAAAGGCTCTTCGGGATGTTAAAAGGTGAGGGGATCCCAAATTTATATTTGATTTTCTCGACCCGTCAGGATATGGTTTGATTGAAATTATAAATACTTGGACAACTATGAACATAAATGCGATCATAGCAGACGATCATACAATTATCCGGGAAGGGTTGAAATCACTTCTTGATAAAAAGGGTGTCGATGTTCTTGCCATCGCTAAAAACGGCCGCGAGGCCATTGATCTTGCGATTCAACACCGGCCGGATGTTGTGATCATGGACATCTCCATGCCGGATTTTAACGGAGTTGATGCCACAGCCGTTATTCGGGAGGAGATTCCAAGTACTAAAGTGATCGCGCTGTCCATGCATTCCGATAAAAGGCTGGTTAACCGGATGTTTGCTTCAGGGGCCACCGGGTATGTTCTCAAGGAATCGGCTATTGACGAACTCTACGATGCCATCCGAGAAGTTAACATTGGAAACGCTTATTTAAGTGCATCTATCGCCAGGATGTATGTCGATTCTTCTGAAGATCTGCTTAAAGATCCTGAAACCATGCCGGATTACAAGGAACTATCTAAAAAGGAAAGACATGTACTCCAATTGGTTGCTGAAGGTAAAAAAACAAGGGATATTGCCCAGGAGTTGAACGTCAGTGTTAAAACCGTTGAAACGCATCGTAGAAATATTATGAAAAAGTTAGACATTTTCAGTATCGCAGGGCTCACCAAGTTCGCCATCAAAGAGGGAATCATCTCTTTGGATTAAAAAAATTGTATATTTTCTTCAAAAATCAGGGTTTTCCCTGATTGAAATCCTTTCATATATTTATTATATTTATAAGAATTGAATATTGTAACAAATAAGAGACAGTTGGAAAGCAGGATATATGGAACATATTCAAATTAAAAACGAATCTCCCGATGCGGTCGAAATGCTGGCAAGCGGAATTGCCCATGATTTTAACAATCTTCTGGCTGCGATAAAGGGGCGGGCTTCATTAATAATGAATTCAATCAAACCGTCCGACCCCCTGTATCGCCAGATAGAGGAAATTATCAATTGCATTGATAAAGGGTCTGATATCGCGAACCAATTGCTGGGATTCGCAAAGGTGGACGAATATTATACCACCCCCATTGATGTGAACCGGCTGGTTCGAAATTGTATGGAAAATATTGACCTTTGCGGCAGACGGATTTTGCTTGATGTTGATCTGTCAGCCAAACCGCTCATGGTTGAGGCAGACCCGGATAAGATTTACCAGGTGTTAAATACGATTATCGACAATGCGCTTGAGGCCATGCCAAAAGGGGGAAAGCTTACGGTTACAACCGAATCCGCAGCCATACTGAACGGAACCGCAGATAACTATGGACTGAAATCGGGTTTTTTCGTAAAGCTGACCGTTGCAGACAGCGGGATCGGGATGGAAAAAGAGACCCTGGAAAAAATATTCACTCCGTTTTATATAAAAAATCACGAATTGTATCCTGAAAAAAAAGGATTGGGGCTGACATTTGCAAAAGAGATTATTCAAAATCATGACGGTGTGATCGATGTCTGGAGTTCACCCAATGTGGGATCTTCTTTTTCAATTATTCTGCCGTTAAAAGAGGTAACCCACACCATGGATATTCCATCTGAAGAAGAAAAGCTGATTCTGGGAAATGAGTCCATCCTTCTGGTTGATGACGAAGAGCGGATTCTTACGGTTGGCCGTGAAATTTGCAAGGCGCTCGGCTATAGTGTTGCAACGGCTGATTCCGGAAAAGAAGCCATAAAAATTTATAAAAAGAGAAAAGATACGATCAACCTTGTTATTTTGGATATGATTATGCCGAACATGAACGGGCTTGAAACATTTTTGGAACTAAAAAAAATCAATCCAGATATCAAGGTCCTGCTTTCCACCGGATATTCCATTGATGCCAATGCCCAGAAAATGTTGAAACAAGGGTGCAAAGGGTATATTTTAAAACCCTATAGTGTGATTGATTTTTCCCATAAACTCAGAGAAATTTTAGAGTAGCAAAATCACCGCAATCCTTGTGAACAGGTGGTTTATGTCCGGCCGGACACTCTGCTGATCCCTGCACATTCAACCCTTGACACCCGTGTACCGATTTTTTATAGTCCTTAAAATTAATCGATTATTGACGGTTTTTGCAAAAAAGAAAGCATGATTACTTTTGACACGAACGTACCGGTAAGGCTGAAGGGTGTTGGAGACGGTTTTTGGATTACAGTGGATCCAACCTGCCCCATAGAAGAACTTAAATCGGAGATTGATACCGTTTTTAACAAGCTGAAACACCTGGCCGTTAATGCCAGTGTCGTGATTGATATCGGTGATGCAAAAGGACACGACGATCTGGTTGAAACACTCAGGCACTACCTGATCAATACCTTTGAAGTGTCAAAAGTCACAAGACCGGCTGAAAAAAGATCGATTCCCACCGAACGGATCCGGCAGAGAGATTTGAAAAAGAGCTGGAACCAGCACAGAAGCGATGTTCTGATGCTGAGAGGCCGGGTACGTTCCGGACAAAAGATCGAATCCAAACGGCATATCATTATTGCCGGTGATGCAAACCCCGGTTCCGAGATCCGGTCTGACGGGGATGTCATTGTTTTGGGCCGGCTGGCCGGAAAAGTCCGGGCCGGGCATCCCGACAATCATGATGCCATCGTATTTGCCCTTGAATTCAAGCCGACCCAGGTCAGCATCGGTATGGTGACGGCGGCGGGAATCGAGGAAGAAATTAACGCAAAACCGGAATATGCATGCATTGAAAACGACGGAATTGTTGTAAAGGATTATATGAAGGCAAATCCTTTCCGAAAAATGCCTTGGCCGGAAGCCATATAGAAATATTTATTAGCACATGACACGGCTTCTGTGTTGTGCTTATTCATTTAAAGTAACAGGTTGTTGCTTAGAAGAGGTGAGAATTGGAAGGTAAAGTAATTGTCGTTACATCGGGAAAAGGCGGTGTCGGTAAAACAACTGCCACATCATCCATCGGAGCCGCTCTTGCTCTTGAAGGAAATCGGGTTGCCATTGTGGATATGGATATCGGTTTAAGAAATCTGGATGTGGTCATGGGTCTTGAAAACAGAATCGTATTCAATATCGTCGATGTGGTTCAGGGCCGGTGTAAAATAAGCCAGGCTGCCATCCGGGACCGGCGGATCGAAAACTTGTTCCTGATACCGGCATCCCAGAGCGATAATAAGGATGTTCTCACCACATCGGGTGTGGAACGGGTGGCCAAGCAGCTGAGAAAAGAATTCGACTTTATAATCATGGACTCCCCGGCCGGGATTGAAAAAGGATTTGAAAATTCCATCGTGGGTGCCAATGAAGCGGTTGTGATTTGCACCCCGGATGTCTCGGCAGTCAGGGATGCGGACCGGATTATCGGACTGCTTTACTCCAGGGGACTGACCCCCCGGCTGGTTGTCAACCGGATTGAGCCCGCCCGGGTCGAAAGGGGGGAAATGCTCAGCCATGAAGATGTCCTTGACGTCCTCTCCATCGAACTTGTGGGATTGGTGCCCATGGATGAACAGGTTTTGATCTCATCCAATACCGGGACACCACTGGTTCTTCAAAACGATTCAAAAGCAGGTCAGGCATTTAAGCGTATTGCCAGGCGCCTGAACGGTGAAGCCGACCTGCCCATTGAAGTTCCCACCCATAAAACAAGTATGTGGAGCAAGATTGGTAAAACCTTTCTGCGAAGCAAATAAGGAGAATGGAATGTTAAGCGGATTACTCAAACGGTTTACCGGTCAAAAGGCCAGTAAAGATACGGCAAAAAAGCGGCTCCAGTTCTCTTTGATTTATGATAAGCTTGAAGTGAATGATACCACATTAACCGATCTTCAAAAGGATATCGTAGCCGTTATCTCTAAATATTTTGAAATCGATAAAAAAGGGTTGGAGCTCAAACTCAAGCGGGACGAAGATGTCTCTGCCCTTGTTTTTAATACCCCGATTCTTCAGGTAAAACGAAAAAAAGCATCTTAATCAACCCAACCTTCATTATGCGCATCAAATGATCGGCTAAAACAAAGGCCGGCTTTTTGATGCGCAGGTTTGTTTTTGACCCAACCCTTCCCTATTTGTCCGGCTCAATTTATTTTACAGATGAGTTGATAATAGGCTTCAGGATTCTATCCTGTCATTTGTTCATAATTGTCTTTGATATTGTTATCGTCGCCAATCGCTGCCGTGACTTCCATTTTGCAACTGTTTTTTATTGTTTGCAACAGGGTATTTAATATTTATTGACGGGGATACAAATGTTTGTTATGCATGTCTAACATATTGTGTACCAATAACTTGGATTTAAGGCGCATAGGGAGTGACCGGAAGGACTGGGTACGGATTCATGGACGTAATCTAAGGTCTGGTTCGGCCTTATTCCCGGTATTGCCGAATATAAACAAAAAAAATATCACCGTCGGTTTTGTTGCTATGCTGGCATGTAGAAACGATAAAATGATAAAAAAAAGGAGGCGCTTTTCTATATAATTCATATGTATAGAAAAATCTGACGCTTTACAACCGTTATACCCGGCAATGCACACCGACACGATTCAAAATCTTTACTCGCAGTATGGCGAGGAACTCAAGTGCTATATCACCAAACGCTTGAATTCTAAAGATGCGGCCACCGATCTGACCCATGAAACATTTGTCCGCCTGTTGAGCCGGTCCCCGGCAATACAGGTGGAGAACCCTCGGGCGTATCTCTATCGGATAGCGCACAACCTGGTCGTGGACCACCTGCGCCAGGAAAACCGCCGGAAAACCGAGGCTGTTTCCAACGACAAGCTGGTCTCTATACCGGATGAGCACCCGTCACCCGAACAGTCGGTAGGTGCCCGAAACGATCTGGCCATGGTAAGGGCTGCGATCTTGGAAATGCCGGAGCGAACCAGGCATGTCTTTGTCCTGGCGCGTATCGAAGGGCTGACTTACCGCGAGGTGTCGGAGCGCCTGCACATCTCGGAGAGTTCGGTGCAAAAGCACTTGGCCAAAGCGACAAAACATGTCATACAGAGGCTGAGGGCGATGTAAATTATGCTGAAAAGCGGTTTGTCCTTTACTGATTTAGATCTGCTTATTCGTCTTATGGTTAGAGGGAACGGTGAAATACCAAAGCCCATGATGGAGAAACGGTCTGCACCATGAATGAGCTGAACGACCGACAGAATACAATCGACTTGATCGCTGCGGCCTGGGTCGTCCGTCTTGGTGAGACGCCGCTCAGTGATGTCGAGCAACAGGACCTTGATCAATGGATCGCGAAAAGTTCCGCCCATGCGGAAGCCTTTGACCAGGCCCGGTCTGCATGGCGCAAGATGGGCGAGTTGCGTTTCGCACCAGGGGAGCTGCAAGCGGACATCGAAGCGCTGAAAAGATCATCATCGCCGGCACACCATAGAACGGTGCGGAAACGAAGACGGCGGCGGGTTTGGTTTCAGGCGGCTGCAGTGGCCGCGTTGCTGTTGATTATTACAGGCATCCTGCGCTTTCAGTATGGCGACCCGTACATCCTGCTGGCAGCCGATCATCACACCGCACCGGGCGCTCAGCAATCCATCACACTTTCCGACGGCAGCACCGTGGCTCTCGGTCCGGACAGCGCCATTGCCGTGCACTATTCGAATACGGAACGTCGGGTCGAGCTGCTGACCGGGCTTGCACAATTTCATGCGATCCCGACCCGTGGAAATGAACACCGCCCGTTTCTGGTCACTGCCGCTGATGTTGCCGTACGTGCCCTGGGAACGGAATTCATGGTCGATCGCACCGCAGAGGCCGTCGATGTTGTGGGGATCGCGCATGAGGTGGAGGTCTCTTTGGCTGCATCAGACGGCAATGGGCAACGCCGCGTCGTTTCTCCCGGCCAGGCCGTCCGCCGCTCCGAGAAAGGCATGGGCAAAGTGCGATCCGTCAATGTTGGCCTGGCCACGTCGTGGCGCCGCAACCGCCTGATTTTCGATCGCATGCCGCTTGGCGAGGTCGTTACCAAGCTGAATCGCTATCGACGCGGCCGGATCATTATCAACGATTCCGATCTGGCTTCCCGCCAGGTCAGCGGTGTGTTCGATATGCGCGAACCTGACGCCGCCCTTGCCCTTATCGTTAAAGAACTCCGCATCAAAACGACAACCCTGCCGCCGCTGGTGACCTTGCTTCATTAACCTCAACGTTGCATAAAAATTTTATCATAAAAGATGAAATCAGTTGGCGGTAGGGTTGTCGTTTTGATGCGGAGTTCTTTAACGATAAGGGCAAGGGCGGCGTCAGGTTCGC
>JANQML010000286.1 GCA_028280105.1 Desulfobacula sp.
CTTGTGGTAATGATTCTGGATGACTTTTGTCATTCCAGCCGATACTTAAATCCATCATACTGCTTGGAGGCTACTTTTTGAACTTATGCATTCAAACACAATACCAATTGTTCGCATTCAACGAAAACAGTATTATGTCCCTTGAATTTCCTTTTCCGAACCAGTCCGGGGGAAATAGATCCGCCCTCCCCTGCCGCTGGCATTCACTTTTTTTTCGATCATTGGGAAAAGAGGACAATAGACCTATATTTTTTCAATCCTGACGGCGCACGCCTTATACTCCGCAGTCTTGGATTCCGGATCGTAGGCTGTATTGGTCAACCAGTTGGCATTGCCTTTCCGGAAATGAAAATCCATCCAAACCATTCCCTCGGGCACCTCATGTGTCGGCCGGGCCTTGACTTCGACCCTGCCCCGCCTGGATTCCACTCTTATTGAATCACCCTGCGTGATTCCCAGCTTTGAGGCATCCTCAACGGATATATCAGCAACACTTTCACTCAGCAGTTGGTTCAAACCAAAACTGTTGCCGGTCTGGGTCCGCGTATGATAGTGGTAGAGCCTGCGGCCGGTACTCAGGACCATGGGATATTTCTCATCCGGGACTTCAGCCGCCGGCTGCCAGTCAATGGCAAAGAATTTGCCCCGGCCGCGTGTAAACCGACCGTTCTTATGAAGAAACTGCGTTCCAGGATGTTTTTTATCCGTACACGGCCACTGCAGACCGTCCTGGTTGATTCGGCTGTAAGTGATACCGGCAAGTTGCGGCGCCAGCGCAGATATTTCCCTGTCCCAAATTTCCCGTGCACTGTTGCTGGACCATATATGGCCGAACCGTTCGGCCACTTCTTTGAAGATCTGCCAATTGGGCTTGGCCTGTCCCGGGGCCCGGCTGGCGGTCCGAACCCGGTTGACCCGGCGCTCACTGTTCGTAAAGGTGCCGTCGTTTTCACTCCAGGCAGCCGCCGGCAGCACCAGATCGGCAAAGCAGGTGGTCTCATTGAGAAAAATATCCTGAACAACTAGAAACTCAGCCGATTTAAGGCATTCTTCCACATGTCTGATGTCCGGCTCTGTATTGGCCAGATTCTCACCAAAAACATAAAACGCCTTTACTTTACCGTTGGCAAGCCCATCAAGCATGTCCGGCATCATCATGCCTTTTTTATCGGAAAGCCCTTGGACATCCCAGGCATTTTCAAATTTCATTCGTACATCAGGGCTTGTTACATCCTGGTAGCCGGGCATCACATTGGGCAATGCCCCCATATCACATGCGCCCTGAACATTGTTCTGCCCCCTGAGCGGATTGACGCCGCCGCCTTCCATACCGATATTACCCAATAACATCTGAAGGTTCGCTATGGACTTCACATTATCAACACCGCTTGTGTGCTCTGTGACACCCAATGTGTAGCAGACCATGACAGGTTTTACACTGGCCAGTCTCCGGGCAAGATCCCGGATTGATTCCGCGGATATGCCGCAAATTTGCCCGGCCCGCTCCGGAGGATACGCTGCCACCTTTTCTTTGAGCTCATCAACCCCGGTGGTGAAAGAATCAACAAACTTTCTGTCATAAAGATCCTCCTCTATCAGCACATTCATGACACCGTTTAAAAGCGCCACATCACTGCCCACCTTCAAGGGGATATGCATTTCGGCAAACGCCACAAGCTTGTGCGCCCTGGGGTCAGCCACGATCAGACGCCCCCCTTTTTTAACTGCATTTTTCACATAGGTGGCAGCCACCGGATGCGCCTCCACCATATTAGAGCCGATCACAAAAATCATTTTTGCGTCTCTAAACTCGCGAAAGGAGTTGGTCATTGCACCTGAACCAAAGCTGGCCACCAGACCGGTGACCGTGGGTGCATGTCATGTTCGCGCACAATGGTCGATGTTGTTCGTTTTGAAAACACTGCGAAACAATTTCTGCATGTTGTAGGAGTCTTCGTTAATGCTGCGTGCGCAACTAACACCGGCCACTGAATCCGGCCCGTAGTTTTCTACGGCATCGCTGAATTTTGAATAAAGCAAATCAAGGGCCTCATCCCAGGAGGCCTCGCGCAGGTCTCCATTTTCTCTGATCAGGGGAACAGTTAACCGCTTTTTATCATAGATAAAATCATACCCGAACCTTCCTTTGACACACAGCCGGCCCTTATTGGGCTCAGCCGCATCCACACCGGAAACGCTGACGATTTTCCCCTGGTTTACATGGAGCCACACCTGGCAGCCAACGCCGCAGTAGGGACATGTGGAACGAATTTTGTCCGTTTCCCAGGCGCGGCCTTTCCCCTTTGACTTTTTTTCGGTCAAAGCGCCTGT
>JANQML010000294.1 GCA_028280105.1 Desulfobacula sp.
ACGGTGCCGGATGCAAGGCGACAAGGCGTGACGACTGAGGGCGTATCAGCCATACTCTGCAGGGAGGAACCACCGCAAACAACGCAGCAGGTAGGGCCGTATGGTGGATCAGGGTCAACGGACAGGGGTTGACAGCCATCATTTACAGCAGCGAGAGTCGGTGGGCCAGCCGCGTATATCGAATCGATGATTTCACGGTCCGGACGGCCATGGCAAGCGCCTTTTTCGCCCCCACCATTACCACCAGCCGCCGGCCTCTTGTCACGGCAGTATAGATCAGATTTCGCTGCAGAAGAATATAATGCTGGGTAACCACCGGAATAACGACCACCGGGTACTCGGACCCCTGGGCTTTATGAACGGAAACCGCATAGGCGAGCACCAGTTCATCCAGTTCTGAAAAGTCATACACCACCCGCCGTCTGTAAAATTCAACACCCATAGTTTGATCCGCATGATCGATATCGATGATTCTGCCGATATCACCGTTATAAGTATGCTTGTCATAGTTGTTACGGATCTGCATGACCTTATCGGCCACACGGAACTCCCGGCTGCCCCGGACAACACTTTTCTCTTGCGGATTCAGCCTCTTTTGAAGCTCCCGGTTCAGGTTTCCGGCTCCCACCACCCCGCGGTGCATGGGTGTCAGCACCTGGATATCCGCTACGGGATCATAATCGAAACGGCCGGGAATCCGGTTTTGAACCATATCAATAATGACGGACAGGACCTCTTCCGGTTCGTCTTTCTGGATAAAATAAAAATTACTCTTGCCGGATTCGTTGGCAACAATGGGAAACTGACCCTGGTTGATTTTATGTGCATTCACAACGATCAGGCTTTTTCGGGCCTGCCGGAATATGGTGTCAAGGGTGACGACACAGCATGCGTTTGATTCGATCAAATCGCCCAGTACATTTCCGGGTCCCACAGACGGTAACTGATTCACATCGCCGACAAAAATCAAGGTGCATTGTGACGGAACCGCCTTTAGTAAATGGTACATCAGGACGGTATCGATCATGGATGCCTCATCAATGATCAGCACATCACATTTGAGCGGTGTGTGATTGTTTTTCTTAAATCCGCCCTCTTTCATTGAATAATCAAGTAACCGGTGAATGGTTGTTGCCCGGTTCCGGGTCGCTTCGCTCATTCGTTTGGCTGCCCTTCCCGTGGGTGCGGCCAATAAAATCTTAGCGCCGGCTGCTTTTAAAATTTTTAAAATCGCATTGATAATGGTTGTCTTTCCGGTACCGGGTCCGCCTGTGATGACCAGAACTTTTTCCGTCATGGATTTTTCAACCGCCCGGGATTGGCTGTCGGCGAGTGTGATCTGAATCTGTTCTCTAATCCAGGCCATGGCTTTGGTAATATCAATCTTTCGAACGCTTTTCGGTGCGTTGAGAATCCGGGATAAATTGGAAGCAACACCGATCTCGCAGACATGTAATTTTTTTAAGAATACCCGGCTGGATCTCACCCCCTCCATGAGTGGATCACGGATGGTTTCAATCACAATCCGATTATCTGAAACAGCCTGCCGTAAGGCAGACTGAACCGCTTCAGGGCCGACCCCAAGTGTCTTTTCCACGGCTTGGGCCAATTTATGGGCCGGATAACAGACATGGCCTTCATCCGCCAGTTGCAACAGGGTGTAATCGATTCCGGCCAGAACCCGTTGGGGCGCCTCTTGTTTTACACCTAAGTTTCGGGCAACGGCATCGGCAGTTAAGAACCCGACCCCGGCAATATCCCGTGCCAGCCGGTACGGATCATCTTTTACGATACGGACGGCATCCTGCCCGTAGACCTTGAATATTTTGCCGGCAAAAGCAGTGCTGACCCCGTGAGACTGGAGAAAGAGCATGACGGAACGAACCTCTTTCTGTTCGTTCCAGCTTAGCTGGATCATCCGGATTCGTTTGGTGCCGATCCCGTCTACTTCAGAAAGGCGTTCAATATCCTTTTCTATGATATCCAGTGACCGGGCACCGAATTGTTTGACAATCCGTCCGGCCATAACCGGACCGATTCCTTTTATCAGCCCGGATCCCAGATATTTTTCAATTCCGGCCCGAGTGGCCGGCTCCAGTATTTGATAGTGTCGGACCTGAAACTGGTCCCCAAATTTTTTATGGGTGATCCACTCTCCTTGCAGGGCAACCGTTTCACCGGGCAAGGGGTTCACCATATTCCCGACAATAGTGACGGATTTTTTTTTATTCTCCACCTTCAGCTTACACACGGCAAAACCACTTTGGTCGCTTGAATAGGTGATCCGTTCGATTTGTCCCTTTAAATGGTCCATCTCTTTCAGGTTCTCTGGTTTTTAATGCCCGGATTCAATATCGGAATCCAACATCAAAAAAACTTTTAAAAAAAAAAGCGCATCCAAAGCCGATATAGCCTCAGGATGCGCTTAAGTTCAACGTGACGATAAGAGAACGGGGGTATCAGAACCGCTGACAATTAATGATGCGAATCCCCGGAATCATTCATCGTATCGTAGATTGATTTTACAATAACATAGGTCATTCCGGCACCAAGGATGCCGACAGCATACCAAAGTCCGCCGAAAAATAAAAAATGTCCGATGTCCCAAACCCATTCGAAAACAAATGGAAACATAACTGATCTCCTTTTTATTTAAAGGCCTACTCAGCCTCTGCCGCGACCGGTTTTTCAGTCGGATAGTTTAATTCTTTTTCCTGCGGAAAGACAGGAAGATACCGATAGGTAATCGCAATAAAAATTATACCGTATGCCACCGGGAGGATGGTGGTTGCCACTTCCTGCCAGCTTGGAATATAGAGTGCCCAGGACTCAAAGCTCTGGACAGGGACTGCCATCACCTGAAGCACCATAACCCATCTGTTCAGGCAGACACCGATCACACCTAAAATAATGGCCAGTAACAGAAGCTTTGAATTTTCCCGGGTGGACTTCATAACCAGTAGAATTCCGGGAAGAACACCGCACACAATCAGTTCGGCGAACAGAATCCAGTAGCCGTAAAAGCTGTTGTTCGTGTAAAAGTGGCTCAGTTTAAATCCAAGCCCCGGCGCAGTAACGGTTGCCCAGTAAATGGTGTCAATGATTTTGGCAACCATGTATGTGACAATCATCCAACCGGAAATTTTAGCCAACAGAAAAACGGTTTTATCACCCACCAGTTTTTTACCGGTTATCCATTCCGTTGTTTTGGTGACAAGCAGGGTGAAACAAGGACCAAATGCAGCCGCCGACCAGGTGAACAAAAAGAAGGTCCAGGGCCAGATCAGAAGCCCTTCCCTGAAGGCAAAGGGACGGCCGAACAATACACCGGAAACCCCGCCGAGAGATCCTTGATGGAAAAACGAAAGAAACGCACCGGTTGCGGCAAAGATCGCCATCACACCATGCATATTGTGTGCAAGGTGATGAAAGAACGGAACCTTATTGATTTGCCGGTTTTCCAGAACATTGGGGATAAACTCAATGATGAGCACCGCAAAATAACAGGAGAGACAAAAAGCAACCTCGGTGAGCATGGAATGAACATTGGCATGCCAGAAAATAAACCAGCCCCTGAGGGGTTGCCCGATATCAATGGCAAGGATCAACAATGCTGAACTATAACAGATAAAACCGATAATAACGGCAAAGTTGATGATATTTTTTAAGTCGTCAACTTTGAATATATATTTTAGAAGACCGGTAAAAAACGCCCCGCCGCCGATGGCGATCACGGCCAGATCCGCCCAGATCCAAAGGGCAAATCCGTAATAATCGTTCATATTGGTCTGGTTGAGCCCTTTAAACCAGCACAGGAACATGGCATAAACGCCCCAGAGCAGCACCGCACCGACGATGGCGATCCCAAGATAAAACTTTGGAAAGGAACACCGTTTTGCACCTTCAGGTATTAATGCAGAATCCATATTTATTTACTCCTAACAAAGGTTTTAAAAAGGTTAGCCATGTGACGTTTCAGGTCCATGATGACTCTTAATTTTATCCCACTCACCATCCAGGTAGTTGTCACCGGCTTTTCTCACCCACTCATGCTCGGACAGGTAGTAAACCTTGGCGTTGGTACCCAAGCGTTCAAGCAGCCGGAATACTTTCGGGTTTCGCGATTTACCCACAACATCTTTATTGTAAGGGTCTGGATGGGGATCGGGTTTTACAATCCGGGTGACTTCATGGGCCGGATTATTCAGATCACCGAAGACAATGGCGTCTGACGGGCATGCAGATGTGCACGCGGTCTGATAGGCATCCTCTGGAATATTGTCCTTGTCGCCTGCGACATAAGCCGCATCTCTGGCCAACTGAAAGCGGTGATAACAAAAAGAGCACTTTTCAACCACCCCTCTCATTCTCGGAGAGACATTGGGGCTGAGGTATTTTTCCATGCCCGAGGGCCATTTGGGATCCCACCAGTTAAAGTATCTGGCATGATAGGGGCAGGCTGCCATGCAGTAACGGCACCCGAAACAACGGGTGTATATCTGGCTGACAATCCCCGTATCATAACCGTAGTCCGTTGCCGTTGCAGGGCAGACAGAGACACAAGGGGAATGGCCGTGATCGCCTTTTCCGCTGCATTGCTGACATGGCCGGGGCAGATAGGTGAACCGTGTCTCGGGAAAAGGTTTGCCGTTGGTTATTTTATACACCCGCATCCAGGTGATGCTGTCCTTTTTATTGGATTCATCCTCCTTGAACGGAATATTGTTTTCCGCCATGCACGACACCATGCAGGAACCGCATCCGGTGCATTTGTCCAGATCAATCACCATTCCGAACTTAAATGCTTTTTTATTATCTTTTTTCATTAAAAACCTCTTTAAGCAGTTACTCTTAAATTTTAAGCCTTTGTGATCTTCGCTTTAATTCCAAAGGCGGCATCCAGTCCTGAGCCGGGCTCAATCACCGGTGCGATCAGGTCTTTGATATTGACCCCTTTTCCGGCCACGTATTTATTGTTGAATTGATGTCCCAGGCCTTCCACCATTCCGATAACACCGGGCATGATCCCTTCAAAATAGTGTACCCGGACCTTGGCCGATCCCTGGGGAGTGGTTATAACGGCATAACCGCGGTCTTTCAACCCAAAGCTTTTCGCGGTTTTCGGATTGATTTCAACAACGGAATCGTTTCCTTTGATCACGGTATCTTCAACCGTTTTCACTGCAAACGGGGTGGCAGCCACCTTCCCGGATATCAGCCGCATATTATCAACCGGGATCAGGGTAAGGTCCTGGTCCCCTTGGGCCTTCACCGTTTCCGGATTGGAGGAAAGGAATGAAAAATTCACCACAGGATCATAATAAGGGGCGCTGTCGGCAATAACGGCAAACCCGTCTTTTTTTAACATATCCCAAATGCCGGGTGTAACCGATTTGAGACAGTCTTCATAGGATTTCCATTCAAAATTTCGCGCCACACTGCCGCCAAGAGCCGAAGCCAGTGAAATCAGAATATCCCCGGGATGACGGGTATCAAACTGCGGCTCCACTACGGGTTTGGTCAGCCCGACAACAATCTTGGCAAGACCGGCTCCGGAAGGTACGTCTTCTATCTTTTCAAGAAAAGTGTGAACCGGAAAGACAATATCCGCCTGTTGCGCGGTTTCATCAAGAAACGATGAAAAACTGACGACAAACGGGATCTTACCCATGGCTTCAATAACGGTTTTAGGGGAATGAAGCGAATGGCAGGGATTGGCATTGTATATAAAAAGCGTATCAACAACCGGGTCAGGTGATGTTGCCGCGGCATCAAACATCTGGCTGATACCTTGACCGACTTTCGGTTTTGATATCCCTTTTTGTGCGGCAGCATCCAAAGAGAGCATTGGAAATTCAAGGTAGGCATTGGTGTTCATCACAAATGCACCGCCCTTTTTATTCAGATTTCCTGCCAGGCAGTTCAGCATGTTTACGGCTGTCATCTCTTTCAGGCTTTGTGCGCCATCGCCCTTGCCCTTACCAAACACGGCAACCGGCATTTTGGCTTTTATGAATTTTTTGGCCAGATCTGTGATGACCTTGCCATCAATACCTGTTACTGCGGCTGTTTTGCTCAACGAATACTCTTTTTCAAGGGTGGCTACCAGTCGATTGAATCCGCCTTTAAACCCGGCCATGGAGACCGCTGTATTCAAATTTTGACCGATGATAACCGCACAGATTCCCAAAGCCAGATCCGCCTCGGTTCCGGGATTAACAGGAATCCAATTATCCGCGTTGGCGGCGGTATTTGAAAGCCGGGGCTCCACCTGGTAGAGTGTGGCGTGTCTTTTTTTTCTGGATGCATTGGCTTTAAAGCAATTGACCGGAGATCCCCATCCTTCGATGATACCGGCACCGAAACTTAAGACAAAATCCGAATTCTGAAGATCGAAACCCAGGGTCGTGCCTTCACCGTGCATGGCAGCCGCCGTTGCTTGAAGATGGGATTCAAGGCTCGGCATGGTATAAAAATTGGAAGACCCGTAAGCGTTGAGTAACCGTTTGAAAAGCCCGGCCACGGATCCGTCGGATTTATCCGTGATGCAGGCCAGTTTATGGGTGTTTCCGCCGTTTTTCAGATCTGACAATTTATCGGCAACCAGTGCCAGGGCATCATTCCAGGAAATTTTCTCAAATCTGTCGCCGTTTTTTCGTAACGGGGTTTTGACCCGTGACGGGCCATACAGATATTGAAGCCCTGCAATGCCGTGCAGACAGGCACCCCCGTCATTAATCGGGTAATCGGCCAGCCCCTCTATTTTAACCGGTCTGTGGTTAATTTTCCGGACGCTGATACCACAGCTGCCCGGACAAAGACTGCAGACCGAACTTTCGTATGTTGCTTCACCATCAACCGGGACAGGTGTCCAAGGCCAGTTCTGGGTCCAGATGGAAGAATCATCTGTCAGCTTAACCCCCACCGGGGAAACCGCGACACCAGCAACCGCACCCAGCCCCAATCCCAAGAAGCTTCTTCTATCAACTTTCATAAATTAATCCTCTATAAAGTTTAGTCATTCTTGTCTGTCAGGGTGATTACTTGTGGCATTGGAAACAATATCCCTTATGACCTGTTTCCTCTTTGTGACAGTCGGCACAGTCATCCATCTTCATCCGATCCCAGGAATTCTTTTTGATTCCAAAGATATTTTTACCCCAGATATCGCGACTGTATCCGGTTAGGCGGTTCTCTTCATAGGGCCTTGAAGACGTTGATTCTCCAATATGGCCATGGCAGGTAACGCAATCCATTCCGGCAGCTTCCGTATGGGCGGCATGGGAAAAGAAAACACAGTCAGGTTGCCTGGAATAGACCAGCCAGGGGATCTCTTTTCCTTTTTCCACATACTCTCTTACAAAAACAGCCTCGTCTTCTGTAACCCCCAAAGGTTCTTCGGCATGACATTCCAGACAGGTTTCCATTTTCGGAATCCCGGAAAACGAGCCGTCATCTCTGTAGAAGTGGCAGGCTTCACAATCTCCGGCTTCTTCGACATGAAGCGCGTGATTAAAGTTAAAAGGCTGCTCTTTTTTAGAATAGAGCAATTTGGGAAACAGTAAGGTGCTGGATAAAAAACAGACAACAAATGCAGATATAAAAAAGATGACACCCAGGCCTAACCCTTTATCATCCCCCGCATCTCCGGCAGCATGTCCCCCTGCACTTTCCGTGGAACCATTTTCAGCGTTGTTTTCTAACTCACTCATGAAAACTCCATCAATTTAAAATGTTGATGACTCATTAACCATAAATACCCGGGCGGGTCCCGGACTATTTCCATTTGAGGACGGTAATCTTTAACCATCTTCAATTCCGTCTATAATCAGCGTTTATCTATATTAAGATTGTGTTTTCTTGTCAAGATAAATTAGGAAAACCACCCGTGATCAAAACAGAAGTTAGTCCGGATGATTTTATGGCTGTCTGGGAGAGTGAAACAGGAATGTATTTTTTTAAAAAAAATGGTCCGGTCCGGATAAAAAAATCCGAACCGGACATGGTATGGCCGTTGATCGGCTTATGCGTAACTGTGAAGCCCGGAAAGCAGGTAGTTCACACCAAAATAGGTAAACAAAACTGCCATAAATCCGATAATCGAAACCCAGGCCAGTTTTTTGCCATGCCACCCTCTCATCAGTCTTAGGTGCATAAAAATCGCATATATAAACCAGGTAATCAGAGACCAGGTCTCTTTTGGGTCCCAGGACCAGTATTTGCCCCAGGCCGAATTGGCCCAGACCGCACCGGTGATGATCCCGACGGTTAAAAATAAAAATCCGAAAACAATCATTTGATAGGTCAGCTCGTCAATCAGCTCAGAGGACGGCAGTTTTGCAAACAAGGTGTTTGCATCCGGATCTTTGGGCTTGATAAAGTACATGATGCTGAACCCGAAAGCCACGGCAAACCCGGCATACCCCAGGAAACAGGTAACCACATGGGCAATCAGCCAATTGCTTTTCAGGGCCGGTATCAGCGGAGAAATCTGGCTGCTGATATTGGGGGCAAGCGATGCATAGGCAATGGCCAGAAAGATCAGAGGGGTAACAAATACACCAAAGATTCTCTCTTTGTATTTGAGCTCTAAAAAAATATAGAGGATCGCAATGGTCCACGAGAAAAAGACCAGGGATTCATACATGTTTGACAGAGGAGCGTGGCCGTACCCGATCTGATAGGTTTCGATCCATCGCATGATAAACCCGGCGGTGTTGCTCAAAAAACCGGCCACTAAAACGATAAATCCGACTTTTGCCAGCACCTGTTTTTTAAAGGCGAAAAAACCGAAATAGAAAACAGTTGCCAAGCCGTAAATAAATGTTGCCGATGATAATGCTAAAGAAGAATTCATAATCCAGACTACCCTTTTAATAGTTGATGCAGTTTTTTAATTTTTAATTTCATCCCATGGGCATTCCGGTTACTTGTTCCTGAAACGGAAACCATGGATTCTCCATCTTCTGAAGATTGGATTTCGACCATATAGGATTGATGGGACATGAAAAAGGTGATCCAGCATCCGACAATCAGCAGAATAAACCCGACGTATACATACCAGACCCCCGGATCCTTGGTGACCTGCAGACCGGTGTAATACCGTTCGACCGTCTCCTTGATCACAAAGGAAAATTCCCCTTTTCTCATTCGGTCAAACTGGCTGAATCTCAGAGGCAGCCCGATTTGAAACGGTTCGCCGTCTGCTGGAATGATCCTGCCCACAAACGCCCCGCCAAGGTTCTGGCCCCTGAAATCAAAATGGGGGATAAATCCTTCGAGAAGAAACTGGCCAAAGTCGTCGGGCAGATCGAATTGTTCGCCGATTTTCAAAGACCGGGTCATCACCCGTTCTTTGTCTGATGAACGAATGACATCAAAAACAACGCTTTCAGGGCTGGTGTTGCCATAGGATGCCTGGAAAATATTGATCCCTCTGTATCGAAGCGGGTGATTTACCCGAAGGTCCTGTGAAAAGCTCTCAGTTCCGTTTTCAATGATGGTCAGGTTGGATAAAAACTCCTGGGGTGCACCGGTATCATAAAAACTGACTGAAAAATCATTGCACCGCACTTTAAATCCGATGTCAATGGTTTCACCTGTTTTACGATTAAAAACCGTACCCGATGTCTGGCCCTCTTCCAGATTCATGGTGGCCCTGAAGCCGAATACGGAACCGATCAACGCTCCTATCAGCAACAGAATGATGCTGGTGTGAACCACATATATACCGATCCGGGTCCACCTGCCTTTTTCAGCATAGAGTATCAGGGCGCCGTCTGCCGCCTCTTTTATAACCGGCCCGACGGTTTTGGAAAGAATCGTCTCATACTCTTTTTCCAGCGTGTTGGTATCTTTACCAATGGAAAATGATGCAAGGTTTTTCAGTTTTCTGAACCGGTTTTTATTAAATGATATTTTCTTGGGAAATATAATCTTCCAAGTGGTTGAAAGCCGCTCGATTGAGCATACAATTATATTCAGGCACAATATGACGATCAATGTCAGGAACCACCAGGCATGGTACATATCATCAAAACCAAACACCTTGATCAGATTATATAACCCCTGTCCGTATTCTCTCACGTATTGCTGCTCGGTGCGGTTTTGCAGGATTACCGTACCGATTATGGAGGTGACGGACAGAAGTACCAGTGTATAGATTGCAAGCCTGACAGAACAGAAAAACGACCAGACCTGATCGGATAAGGTTTTTTCTTTTTTCAAATTCAACCCTCTTTATTTTTTGTTTGTTAATTGTTAAATGGTTAAAATCAATGCCGCGGGATGTTCAGCAGACCGGGATAATCCCACCGGCACGCTGTTACTGCCGATTATTCAACAATCTTGTCAAGTCCCCGTGTCAGTCCGCTGGTTCTTGATACTGAAACAGCCACTGCTGATTTTATAATCTCCAGGTTTCCTGCAATAATCACCTTTTTCCGGGCCCGGGTAACGCCGGTATACAACAGTTGCCGTGTCAGTACCGGTGACAGGCGGTCCGGGATTAAAATCAGCACCGTGTCAAATTCAGACCCCTGGCTTTTGTGAATCGTTATGGCAAATGCCGTTTCATGCCTGGGAAGATCCGAGATTCGAAATTCCCGTGCGGCTCTGCCCTTGGATTTAAAAACAGCCCGGTCACCCGTTCCTGCCCGAACAACAATGCCGGTGTCACCATTGTGCAATTGCCTTTCATAGTCATTGACCCGGACCATGATAATACGGCGCAAAAGCGTCTCATCTATACCAAAATTATATTTGGATCGCAAAATATTTTCACAAAGATGATTAATTGATAATGTACCGTAATCCCCTGTATTATGGGCACATAATATCTTGAAACGGTTCAGGTGAGTCAATATTGTTTCAATGGTTGTGGCACGGAATAGCGCATGAAATCCTTGTGTGGCTCTGGATTGAATAAGGGAGTTCAGGCTGTGACGGGACAGGTCGTCAAATAGAATATCCGGAAACTCACCACGGGTTAAGATATCCTCAACCCGATCAGGGTTATTTTCATTAATGGCCCTGGATAATTTTTCAATACCGGACCGGCCCCCGGACCTGAAGTTATAATCCAGCACAGATACGTGGGATGACAATGCAACGGCGGCGCACAGATCATTAAAAACAGACCCGGCCTGTATGGAGCTGAGCTGATGCCGGTCACCCAGGATAATGATTCTGCATCTTTCCGGGATGGCTTCCATGAGCCGGGTCAGCAGCAGAATATCGATCATGGATGCTTCATCAATAATAACCGTATCCGCGGAAAGCGGGTTGGTTTTATTGTACACAAATCCGGGCTCATTTTTAATCGGTTTTAAAACCGAATGAATGGTCTGGCCGTTTTCCATTTTGGACGCGGCCTTACCCGTGGGTGCAAGACTGATTATTGCGGGTTTTTGTTCGTTGTTTTCCGCGGCCTTTTGATACAGGATCTGCTTGATAATTTCGGTTACATAGGTTTTACCGGTGCCGGGGCCGCCGGAAATAACGGTCAGTGAATTGAGCAAGGCATGCTTAACAGCCTCCTGCTGGGCCCGTGAATGCGGGTCATTGTCGGTAAAAAACCGTCTGATGTATTGATCCGTGGTTTCATTGTCCGCAAACTGCCACCCCCGTGAGAGCCGGCTTTGAATATTTTGAATCAATCTTTTCTGAAAATCAAAGTATTTACCCATGTAAAACCGGTTGTCCGTGTCCAGAACAAACGGTGTCGCGGTATCTCCGGAAACCAGCTCTGACCGCTCAAGGGTTTCAAGCCAGGTAAGTAAAGACGGGACTTCAACCATCGCATCAAAATAATCGGATAAAGGCGCTTTTTGGGAACAGATCCGGTTCAGGTCCAGACAGATATGGCCCTGTGAAAGTGCACGGCTGGTAAGTGCACAGGTAAATTTGACCAGGGGGTCTTTTTCTTGAACCGCCCGGCACAGGGTCCGGGCAAAATAGTAGTCCAAAGAAGTAAAAAGACCCTGATCGTAAAACAGACCAAGGTCCGGTGCCAGGGACGGCATCATTTTTTATGTCCTTATCCGTTCAACCCATTTGGTTTAAACCGGATATACCGCAAACCGATTTTGCTATAGCCGCAAGGCAGACAAGATAAAATCAAACCGCCTGAAAGGGTAAATATCCGGATGTTTCAGGACAAGATACCCCATTCAGCCGTATTTTGAAACCACTATCTCAAAACAGAGCCGTGGATCGGGAAATCATAACAAAGGGAGGGGGTGTAAAGACAAGGAATACCTGATAATTGTCTCATGCCGGACAACAGCCCAATCCGGATTAGGCAACAACCCCGGAAAGCTTGCGCTTTCTTCTGTCCGTACCTTTTCGCCGGTTGTTTTTAAATGAAAGATTCACAATAACACCGTCTCTGATACTGCTTCTTCTGTCCAGGGTCTGTTTCCGCCGTTCTTTCCTGTACCGCCGGCTTACGGTTTTGCGTTTTCTGGAAAATCCATCCACCCGGCGGGATGAATCAACCTGTTCGCGCCGCACTGGGATTATTTTATAGTCAAAAGTCATGGGCTCATCTATTTTTTAAATTTTATACTAACAATTTACCTAAAAAACCCATCGGCACTAGACAAAAAAGACTTTAATGACTCTACTTATTTTTTATACTTGGATTTTTCTATAAAGTCGGTAATTCTGAGAAACGGCACATATTGAGAATCCATTTCAAGAATATGGGTAATCAGCCATTGCCTGAGATCTTCGATCACTTCATCCGTCAGGTTGCCGACATCTTCCGCCAGTTCACGACGGAGGCTGATAAACCGCCGGTTAAACTGACGATGGGCTTTGGAATGTTCTGAAAAATCAGGATATTCACTTTTTTTAAGGATCTTTTCCTCGGTACTGAAATAAACTTTGCTGAACTCATTTATTTCAGAAATCTGATTGATACAATCTTTGGACTCTTTTTTTTTGTTTTTCAATTCGATCAATTGATTGAACAGTTCAAACATGGTCTTCTGAAACGTATCAATCTCATTGATATCCACACTGAATTTCGGGTTCCAGTCCATTTTTTCTACACTAGCCATTTTTATCTCCTTTTTGTTTGTTCAATCCCATTGTTCCCAACACTGCGATAGAGATGATGATGGCCAAAATTACAGAAAAAACAGATCCGTTTTTTCCAAATTGTGGATAGATCACAAAAGGAACAACATATAAATATAAAACAGCATGAAAAATCCCAATGCCCATAATGCGGAGGATCGTTTTTTTCATCTAAATCCTCTCAAGCAGCCTGGCATGAATATTATCAAACCCCCCGTTTGACATGACCAGGACAAGATCACCCGATGAAAGCCTGGCCGGTAAAAAATTCAGTATATCGTCACTTTTTTCAAAATGATGGGCAGAAACCCCGGTCTGTCTGATGTCCCGGACCAGTTGCCTGCATGAGAATTTTTCATGGGCTTCAATTTTTTTTTTAACACCCGGTTCGCAGATACAGACCATATCTGCCTGATCAAATGCCCGGGGATAGAGTGCCTGAAAAAAATATCGCATACTGGTGTTGGTTCTGGGTTCAAACACGGCAACCAGTTTGCCGCTCCTGTAAAAAGGCCGGACCGCCTTTATGGTCTCCTGGACAGCCGTGGGATGGTGGGCAAAATCATCCATCACGGTAATCCCCTTTTTAACGCCCCGGATCTCCTGCCGCCGCTTAATGCCGTTAAAATCGGCCAGCGCTTTTACAACCGTATCGGAACGGATTCCGATTTTACGGGCAGCGGCAATGCAGGCCAGGCTGTTGTATATATTATGTTCACCGGGCAGACGGGTGTTGATACTCAGCTGAATATCGGGGCCCTGAACGGTGTAAGCGGTTTTACCGTCTATTTTTCTGTGATCGGAAAACCGCCATTGCCCTTTTGAGCCATAGGTCTCCACCTCAACGCAAGAGCCGGACAGAACCTGGTTTAAATTGAGGTTGTCATCACATGCAATGATATGAGCCGTCTCTTCATTTTTTTTGACAAAGGCACGAAAAACCGATTTGATATGGTCGATATCTTTGAAAATATCGGCATGATCAAATTCAATCCCGGTCATTATTGCAATGGCCGGATCATAGTGCATAAATTTAGGGCCTTTGTCAAAAAACGCCGTATCATATTCATCCCCTTCAATCACCATGAATTCCCCCTGCCCTATTTTAAAAGATGAATTATAGTCTTTTAAAATTCCACCGATCATAAAAGACGGATCCAGGCCGGCTGAGATCAGAATATGGGCCATAATCGAAGAAGTTGTGGTTTTACCGTGGGTTCCCGTGACCAGAATGATTTTCTTGTCTTTGGCCAGGAACCGGTTCACGGCCTGGGGCATGGAGAGATATTCAATCCCGCGCTCAAGAACGGCCACGGCTTCGGGGTTGTCTTTTGATATGGCATTGCCGATAATGACAAGATCTGGATTGTGATCGATATGCCGGGGGTCATATCCTTCAAACAGGTGAATCCCTTTTTTTCTTAAAAAGTCACTCATGGGCGGGTAGACATTCAGGTCTGAACCGGTCACCTGGTATCCCATCTCTTTTAAGATACAGGCAAGGGTCCCCATGCCTGTTCCACATGCGGCAATCAGATGAATTTTTCTCGTCATCATCCGTTATAATTCTGCCATAGCCCGGGAAGCGGCATCGATTGTATGATCGATATCTTCATCAGTATGGGCCGTGGATACAAATCCGGCTTCAAACTGGGACGGCGCCAGATAAACACCGTTTTTAAGCATGATACGATAGAATTTGGCAAACCGCTCAAGATCACAGGTCTTGGCTTCATCAAAATTGTGCACGTCGTTTTCATTAAAAAAGAATCCGGCCATGGAACCGATATGGGCCGTTTTCAAGGGAATACCTGCAACATCGGCAGCCTTTTGAAACCCTGCCGTCAGGCAAGCCGTCTTCTGTTCAAGCGCCGTATAAACCGCCGGGTTTTTAAGTTCGGTCAGGGTTGCAATGCCGGCGGCCATGGCAAGGGGGTTGCCGGATAGGGTTCCTGCCTGGTAAACATTGCCCACCGGTGCGATATGTTCCATAATCTCTTTTCTTCCGCCATATGCACCCACCGGCAGGCCTCCTCCGATGATCTTACCGAAACAGGACAGG
>JANQML010000320.1 GCA_028280105.1 Desulfobacula sp.
CTTGTGGTAATGATTCTGGATGGCATATGCCATTCCAGCCGCTATTTTAAGCTATCATACTGCTTGGAGGCTACTTTTTAGACTTATGCATTCAAACACATTGCTATTTCTTTAAAAAGAACATTAACTTACTTGACTGAAAATAGGTATTATGTCCCCCGAATTTCGTGACTGGAAATAATTATTATGCCACCGAAATTTCACAAATTAGTCGATTTCAAAAACTATAACAGAAGATATGGCATTGCCAAATACCTGATACCGGAGTCGGCATTGCCGTTGAATGACAGGATGGATTTTAATTGTAGAATTTGGAATTTGATCTGATACCTGCTGTCAGAACTAATCCTTCATTTGTTAGCCGGCTTTTATTTATTGATTAAGTAAGCACCTAAAACTATTACCGAAACAACGATTATTATTCCAACAATTGAACAGACTGAATCTAATTCGTTCTCGAAATGGTCTTTTGGGTATTTTCCGAACGAAATCGTTTTTAAGAATATTCTTCCAACCCAGTAGCAGAAAAATTCAAAGATCACTTCAATAAAAACTCTGCCGATAATTCTGCCGAACACTTTTAAAACGCCCTCTGCAATTTCATCAATTGGCATTACTGATTATTTCCTCTGGCTAATCATGGTGTGTGAGTCTGTTTATACTCTTATTATCCAACGGCTATCCGTATGCTCTGGCTATTTGAATTGAATGATATCCGAGCAACGAAGATAAGCCGGGATCAATTCCCTTTGGTCAATCTTGTTAAAAACAATCATTATCAGACCGGAAATGCAATAGTAAATTTATCGGATATATAGATTGAATCGAAACTTTCTGAATCTAACGATTTATACATTTTAAGCATCGAAAAGCCATGAAGTCCCCTCTTCTTCATGGCTTTTCCAAGGTTGTTTTTTTATTCCGGCAATCCAAGTGCCGCCCGTTTTTGGGCAATGCGCGCGTCCATGATCTCCACGGCTTTATCCATATCCGGTTCCACAAGGAATTTAGCCCCCAGGTGATCTTCAAGGGTCTCCACCGCCCAGGTGGTCACCAGCTTTGACCCGGTGATCTGCGGAGCAGATCCGATATGAACCGGGATACCCGATGCCACGCAATACAACCCGATGGCCAGCGCCTTTTCAGAATACCACTCCGGTGACGATCCCCACACCGGCAGATCACTGATATCCACCCCCAGTGCATTGGCAATCATGCCGCACAACTGGATCACCCGGGAGTTATCCACACAGGAGCCGAAATGAAGCACCGGCGGGATATCAAGACCGGAGCAGACCGCCTGGAGACCGGGGCCTGCCATCTTCGCGCCCTGCGGAACCAGGAGCCCGGCTTTTCCGGCAGCCGTGGTAACACATCCCGTGGCCAGGACGAGGATATCTTTTTTGATCAGATTTTTTGCCAGGGCCACATTCAGGGAATCATGTTGAAACCGCGGATTATTACACCCCACGATGGCGGCAAACCCCCGGATCGATCCGTTTTTAACCGCATCCAGAAGCGGGTCCAGGCTGCCCCCCAGGGCGGAGACCAGGGCTTCGTTGGAAAATCCGGCAACTATATCCACGGCCGCACCCGGGATTTCCACTTTGCCGGCATCCCGGTTTTCGTAGGCGGTAACGGCCATGTCGACGATATCAAGGGCCTGGGAATAGGCAGTGGCCGTATCAAAGGGGATATGGTCGGCCCCTGTGAACCGGGCTTTTTCAGAGGTGGTTATAAACCGGGTATGGTAGCAGGCCGCCGCCTGGACCATGCTGGGCATGATGCACTGGTAGTCCACCACCACCGCCTCAACAGCACCGGTGACAATGGCAAGTTCGGTCATCAAATGATTTCCGGCCATGGGAATGCCCTGCCGTCCCAGCAGTTCATTTCCGGTGCAGCACAGTCCGCCGATATTGATCCCGCCGGCGCCGGCCGCCTTTGCCTTTTCCAGCATCCCGGGATCGGCTGCTGCGGCCAGGACCATTTCAGAAACCACGGGATTGTGGCCGTGAACAAGGATATTCACCTTATCTTCCTGAATGACCCCCAGGTTGACTTGTGAGGGTTTGGGAACCGGCACACCGAAGATAATATCAGACAACTCCGTTCCGATCATGGAACCGCCCCACCCGTCCGCAAGGGCGGTCCGGGCCGAATGCAGGATCGTATTGACCGCATCATTATCACATCCCATATGGGTGCGGTGCATCATTTCAGAGATTTCCCGGTCAATTCCCCGGGGCATAATACCGTATTTTTTCCATATTTCACGGCGCTTTTCCGGAACACGGCAGGTGAATCCCAATGCGTTCTTCCGGCTTCCGAAATCGTCAAAACAGGCATCGGCCAGCAATTTTGCAAGCTCAAGCGTTGTACGGCCCGCCACAGGGAGATCCAGCTCTTCACACAGCCGCCTTAACTTTTCTTCATCCCGGATTTTATAGTCAGGCGCCCGGCCCTCGGCAATGGCTTCCAGAACCTCCACCAGATCACGCCCATGATCGGAATGCCCGGCAGATCCGCCGGCAATGGAGCGCCCGAAATTCCGGGCAACGATCACATCGGCATCTGCACCGCACACCCCCAGTTTCATTTTGCCGTTCTTTTTGGGGCTGATGCGGCAGGGCCCCATGTTGCAGTTCTTACATGTCAGCCCTTTTTCACAGAATGTACACCCCGGGTGCTGCTTGTCAAACCGGTCCCAAACCGTTTCCACACCGTCTGATTTTGCCTTTTCGATCATTTTGACGGCATCCTCCCAGATCGATAATGGTTTTTCTGCGGCAGTCTTTTGGCTCATGGCATCTCCTTTTGCTTACGTTGTTTCTCAAACATAAAACCAGACACAAAAGACGACTGTGCCTGATGCGGATTATGCCATCAAAGATACACAACGCCAAAACGAAAAACTGTCAGATATCTGACACGGGGTTATTTTTCATGAAAGAAAGTCGCCGTCCAGGGTTTTGAGGGCGGAGGGGTCGGGAATAAGAAAACAGCCCGGACCGGACCGCTCCAGGAAACCGTCCCGGATCAGCCTGTTTAAAAGTGTGGACACGGTCTGCCGGCTGGCCCCTACAAGCCCGGCAATCTGCTCCACAGAAAGGGCCAATTTCAACCGGACACTGCCGTTTTCCATCTGTTTGCCATGCTTATCCGCTTCGGAAAGGATCAGGGATACCAGGCGGGAATTCGCATCTTTAAATACCAGGCCGCCGATGATATCAAACGAGGTCTTCAGGATATCCCCCAACACCCGGATCATGGCGGTTCCGATCTCGGGGTGTCCGGCCATGCTCCTCCGGAACCTTGCCACATCCGTTACAAGGATTTCAATCCCGGTCATGGCCTGGGCAAAGGTATCGGTGTGGGTGGAATAGAGATCCCCCGGACTGAGTATGCCCAGGTTAAACTCCTTGTCATCGTATCCCAGATAGACCCGTATCCGGCCTTTGACAATGATAAAGACAAGATTTTCCGCAGCACCGGGCTGGCAGATGAACGCGCCTTTGGGAAAACGGCGGGTTGTCAGCTCCGATCGGAGCTGAGAAAATTCAGGACGGTTCAAATGATCCAGTAAGTTTTCCTTTAAAAACTTCATGGGATGAAGATGACCCACCCGTCAGCTTATGTCAAGACAGATGAAAATCAGAATCCCCTGTATGGCAGGTGCTGTGAAAAAGACTCCAGCTTTACGGCACTTGCCGTACAAGCCGGTAAATCAGCCGTCGTAGCGGAGAGCTAGCCCCACTCCGGTTTCTCTGATGGGAACAACCGTTGACAGGGCAATTTTGGAAGAGAGATCCGTGCAATGGCAGGCGTGCACCTGCTTTGGCCCCGCGTCTTTCAGGTAGGCAAGTGTTCCCTCCAATTGCCGTTGAGACGGACTCTGGAGGTGAAACCCGCCGACAATGTCTGCGATCCGGTCATCTCCGCAGACCTCTTTTGCGTATTCGACAATATTGCAGATACCCGAGTGGGAACAACCGGTGATAATGACAAGTCCCTGATCTGATTTATAAACAAGGGCGGAATCGTCAACAACAATATCCTCATCATCACTTCCCTGCTTCCGACCAAAGGAAAGATGCCCCTCAAAATCATTTTTCCGTGGAATTTCCCCTAAAAAAGTCAGCCTGGAGCTCAGGGACAGCGGCCGGTCGCTCAACCGAAGCGGGAAATGTTTTTTTAACTTCTCTTCGGACAACAGGCTGCCGACCTCTTTATACGCGTCATCCCCCACACTGATAAAGGTTTGAGGATGGGCAACAAGGACCGGCTGGGTAAACAGACGCTTTTCAATATACAATGCAGAAAAATACTTGATCAGAGGATCAAGGCCCCATGTGTGGTCAAGATGGCTGTGCGACAGAACGACATAATCAATGGATCTCATGTCTTTCCCCATTTTAAAGGCATTTTTCAGAAAAACGCCCGAATATCCCGTATCAAACAGAACCGTGGTCCCACCATCCTTTATCAGCAGCGAGAGCCCGGGTTCCCCGAGATAATACCGGTCAATGAACGTGTTATTGTCTGCCAAAACCGTGAGTTCCATGCGGATTGTCCTTTTTCAGTTTTTTTATTAAAAACACCTATATTTTATATTTATCCGGTTTCACGTCAACCAGAATTGATTTAAGGGACCACTGAGCCAACCGCCCAAGGGTTCCCTGTTCATATATTTCCTCACATATTTCCATAACCCGGGAATGGGTTTTACAATTACTTTGCAATGACCACATGGCACTTTGAAACAGCCTCTCATTTATTACTGCCCATTTTTCTTCTTTGGTCTTGGGTTCAGGATATCTCTTTTTTGAACCTAAAAACGACGCAAATGTTAAGACCGACGTTATGTTTGCTATCGGCTCCTTTGTCCCTGATGCCAGAAACCGTCCCCATTGAATATCAAGAAATCCCCAATATTTATCGATTTGATTCAGGTTCGGCGGCCGTTGTTCCGTCTGAAAGTTGAAATAATTTTGGGTTTCAAGCAAACGCCTGCGTGATACATCCGACAGCAGATTCCGGGATTCCTTGGTATTTGACAGCCAAAGGGCAATATATACTGTCTTCCGGTCCTGTTTGGGAAGGGCGTCGATTCCCTCTATCCATTCGGGAACCTCGCTGGAATTGGCTTCAAATATCGTGGCTGTAAAACCAAGAAAAGGAAATTGTCTCTTTTCATCTCTGAGTAATCCTTCGGCACTCAGTCTATTGAGCCAATTCGGGAACGCATTGGGTGAGGGGTCGGTGTAGTAAAATTGCATCCAGTTTATTAACTCGTATTGAGACGCTGATATTTTTTTATTTGCATGGACTTGAGTAGATCCCGATACAGCCAAAAGTGAACACAAAAACATAAAATATAACGTTTGCTTCATTATTGTTCCTCCAACCACCGTTTTGACCCAGGGCAACCGCCTGTAGAACCGACACGTTTTTTGATCATCTATAATATTAAGTTCTTAGCCCTTGTTAAAAATTTATCTGCGTTTGCCTTCATCATGTAACTAT
>JANQML010000355.1 GCA_028280105.1 Desulfobacula sp.
ATTATGTCATTTTTCAGTCGAAAAGATACCATGGTTCTAAAAAAATGATGTGTCCGCCGAGGTGAGTCAGTAAAAACAGTATAGTCGTGCAAAGCTCTCAAAGTATTCCCTTCTGAGGCGGAGTCTGATATTCATCAAATGAATAATGTCGAGGATGTAATTGTTTTTGGTAAACCCAATCCGTTAAAAGGACAGGCGGTTAATGCAATTATAAAAACAAAAAATCCATTGTCTGTTTCTGATTTTAAGTTGGAAATGAGAAAGTTCTGCGGTATTCATCTTGAGCGGTTTAAGATTACTGTTAAATTTTTTTTCAGTAGAAAAACTACATTCTGACAGATTCAAGAAAAAGAGGAACATTTAGTATGCGCCATGTCATAAAAAATATGGTATTCATCGTAGCATATCTGATTGTTTTACCCACAGCTTTAATTGTTAATCTGGAAAAAATACTCAGCAAACCTTCCGAGTTCTTTTTTTCCCTTTTTGCTCATATCTGGGCGATTGCTCCTGGACTTCCCGGATGTTATTTACGGGTAGCGTATTATAACCAGGTGCTGGAATATTGTGACAGAGAGTGCTTTTTGGGTTTTGGCATGATATGTACGCATCGTGAAATCCGCATCGAAAAGAACGTATATATCGGCCCATATTCTATGATCGGATCTTCATGGATAAAAAAAGGCTCCTTGATTGGAACACGTTGTAGCCTTTTAAGCGGAAAAAATCAGCATGAACTTGGGGAAGACGGAAAATGGACAACTTTTGATCCTGAAAAAAAAGTACAGATAATTGTTGGCCCAGAGGTTTGGCTTGGAGAAGGTGTTATTTTAATGGCGGATGTAGGGCAAAACAGTTTGATCGGATCTGGTGCTGTTGTTTCAAGTAATGTGCCTGTGGGTGTGGTCGGTGCAGGCAACCCATTTCGTGTAGTCAGAAAGCTTTAAGATTCCCTCTGCGTCAACATAGATGTCGCCTCAACTGAAAATTAGTTCCGGTCTAAACCCTCCGTTATCTCCTCAAGCCGGTTTGTAGATACAGGATTGCTTGCAGGTGAGAATAAATTCACCAAACATGACAAGTCCGACATGATCGGTGTTGTTGTTATTGTTGTTTGTGCTTTCAAACTTGAATAGAAGTACCCTTTGTGCCATAATAATTTTAACCTCTTAGGCTATGAGTTTTTTTGATCTTGGATAACCTTATTATCTCATATCTTAAGGGGTTTTTTATCTTTTTATTTTTTAATCAATGATTTAGGGAACCTCCGAAGCAGGTGAAGTCGTTTTTAGGTGCTTGGTTGAATAGGTGCTGGATGTCAGTTAAATGAGACTCAAAATTAAAGAAAGGTTAGGAACTGTAAGGACAAAGGAACCAATTTCGTTTGGTGTTCCATTCGAAAAAGGAATTCTAAAAGAACCAGACTCTTTGTCAATAGAATTTGAAAAAAGAAAGCTGCTATTTGATTCATGCGTACTGTCACGCTGGAATGACGAAAGTGTAAAATGGTTGCTTATTGATTCTCAGATTGATCTTAAAGCAAACGCTGAAATTCAATTAAGAATAAATCAAAAGGGTAAACGGCAACCAAGGTTATTCGATGATAGTTTCAAAATTACCGAAAATGAAAACTCAATAATTATCCAAAATGGTTCAGAGACTTTTTACAAAATACGAAAGACAGGTGCCTTTGAGATCTTTGGCTATTATCCGGCTACGGAAAATAAAAATGAAGGTAATTTATCAACTATTGAATTGATGACAGACACCGGTGAAAATGTGTACCCTTGTGTTTCATCTATTAAAGTAGAATACGATAATAGAATTCGGAAAACTCTTAATATCGATGGGTATTTTGGAGATACCTCTACTTTCATTGGTATCGAATTTTCATGTCGGATTCTCTTCTTTTACGGAAAGCAATATCTTAAAGCGGAATTCACTATTATCAACCGGAGGTCTGCGGAACATGTTGATGGGGCGTGGGATCTGGGGGATAGAAATAGTTTTTATTTTAAAGACCTGAGTTGGAAATTTAAACATGAAAAAACTGGTAACGTACTGTATTCAGAGAATGTATTACAAACTTCTGAATTAATGCAATCAACGTCAGATGTTTCGATATATCAAGGTTCCAGTGGTAAGCCAAACTGGAAATCCAAAAATCATGTTAACAAAGACTCAAATATTCCGATACGTGTTGATGGGTATACTATTTTTTCAGGAAATAAATTATCAATCAAAAAGAAAAGCCAGGCCAATCCAATTGTCTGTAAAAAATATCAAAAAACTGTTTATTTCTGCTATCTGGATAAATTTTGGCAAAATTTTCCAAAAAATTTGGCTTCCAAAGGTAATCAGATAACTATAGGGCTGTTTCCCGAAGAATTTGAAGATTTGTTTGAACTGCAGCCTGGGGAGCAGAAGACCCATTCATTTTATTTTGGGTGTACTGATTTAAAAGATATTAGTAATTTTGCCCGTTCTTTAGCATCGCCTTTGGTTCCTCAATATGATTGCAAAAAGATTTTTCATACCCTTTTACGACCGAAACCAGTGCCTCTGGATGCCATAGAAAAAGAACAGTGCATTATAAAAAAATACTCTTCCTATACTAATAATGTTATCAAGGGAGTCAATTCTTTTTACTCAAAAAATATAATTATAGATGAATTTGGGTGGCGAAATTTTGGGGACATCTTTGCAGATCATGAATCCGCATTCAATAAAGGCAACGAGGAGTTTATCTCTCACTATAATAATCAATACGATGTCATTAAGGGATTAATTTTTCAATACCTGCGGACTGGTGACCAAAGATGGTTTGATTTGTCTATCAATATGGCTGATCATGTTTGTGACATTGATATATATCATACTGATCAAGACAAATATCAATACAACTACGGGCTATTTTGGCATACGGACCACCATCTTGAAGCGTATACATGCACCCACCGAACAGTTTCAAAAAGACATCGATCTTTAAAATCAAAAGGGGCATTCGGTGGTGGACCGTATGTGGAACACAACTATGCGACCGGTTTTCTTTATCTGTATTGGCTGACAGGGAATGAGAAGTATAAGCATGCTGTACTTGAGTTATCTTCTTTTGTTATTAACTGGCTAAAAGGGCCGGATACCTTTGTTGAAACTTTGTTTCAGAAATTTAGAAAATCCGTAAAATCTATTAAAGCTTTAAAAGGTAGATTGTATGATGAAATTTATGTTTTTAATGGACCAGGAAGAGCCAGCGGTAACAGTCTGAACACCTTGCTTGATGGCTTTTTATTGACTGAAGATAAAATCTATTTGATGCATGCGGAAAATTTGATTTTGCAGGCGGTCCATCCAGATGACGATCAGAATAGTATGAATCTTTTGAATGCCGAAATCAGATGGTTTTATACTGTTTTTTTGCAAGCTCTTTGTCGATACCTGGATGTCAAAAAAAGTATGGATCAGCTTGATGACTATTTTGAATACGCAAGGCAAGTATTGGTAAACTATGCATTATGGATGGCTGAAAATGAGTATCCTTATTTAGAAAAACCTGAAATCCTGGAGTTTCCGAATGAAACATGGGCTGCACAAGATGTGCGGAAAGCAGATATTTTCGCAATTGCATCTGAATACGTATCCGGTGACTTTATAGATTTGCTCAAAGAAAGAAGCCATTTTTTTTTCAAACATGCCATTGAAGAACTGGATTCATTTGAAACACGGTTCTATACGAGGCCAATGGTTCTACTCTTGACCAATGGAATGCCCTATTTTGAAATGCTTTATAAGGACAGCAAAGCAATGGCTGAATCAAAATATAATTCCAATTTTTCGCTAAACTCAACGAGTAAAAACGTGCTTCCGAAAAGACATCGAATAAAAATAGAAAAAAAGCTATCACTTAGGAGAGAAGCAAAATGGTTAAAAATGCAAATCAAATCAAGAATTTGATTTGTAACGATATATTTTTTCAGGATTTTGTGATATTCCGAACAAATGAAAAAATTAAACTTAAACTATGTTAAGCGTAAAATATATAAAGCATTACCCCGTAAAATTCGATTTAAAGTATTAGCACATTTTTTACCAGACATTAAACCCGAATTAGATGATTTTATTTTTAGAACAGCTGTTACACCTGAAGATTATTTGTCTGCATTTAATCTGGTATATAAAGTATTTTTAAAGGAAAAATTCATAAAACCAAGTCCAACTCCTTTTAGGCTGGCACCGCAGCACTGCAATGAAAAATCTCGGGTTTTTATAGGTATCCATAACGAAAACAACAAAGAAAAAATTGTTTATTCAATCAGTATTTTTCCGGATTCCAACGATGGCCTTCCTATGGATATGGTTTTCAATAATGAGCTTGATCAGTTAAGAGAAAAAGGCCGTTATCTCGTGGAAGCAGGACATTTGGCTGCTGATTCTACTTGTAAATTAAATACCATGCATATTCCGATGCTGGGAAATAAAATACTGCATCAATATGCTTCAATGCATCTTGATGCCGATGACATCGTTATTGCCATTCATCCTAAATTTCGCTGGTTTTATGAAGAGTTTTTGTTATTTGAGAAGATCGGTGAAATCGCTAAATACGGCTATGCCAATGATAACCCTGCGGTTGCAATGCGTTTGGATTTAAGAACCATGAAAAAGCGATACTGCGAAACCTTTAAGAATACCCCATTAAATAAGAGTATGTATCACTTTTTTTTCAATGTTCGATCCAATTCGGTGTTTTTACCGGATGAACACACCCATGTGGAAAAGAGACTCTTAGAAAATCTCAAGCATATGTATGGATTCGGGCGTTAAATATTGGGCAGGTATTCTTTTTCAAGGCCGGTCTGCATGAGATCATACATATCCGGGCTTTCCTTTTTCAGGTTTTTTAGAAGTTCTTCTACATTGGCAAGATAAGGGGTTCTTTGTCCATGGTATTCAACGGGTTCTCCGATTTTGTGGAATAGAAAACCATACTTTTTCAAAGCATAAAACAGCTTTTCTTCGGTAATCATATACCAGTGTGTAATACCCCTCCGAAGGCTTTCATGGTACATGACCTGGTATAACCCCAGTACAATGATCGGATTTTTCCGCCCCTGCATCTCGTCAGGAATGGTGCCGTCATCCGGCAGAACTCCACCCTCCTTTTTCGTGATGTAAGATTCAACTCCGAAAAATCCGTCTTCCTTTCTTCTTCTCAAGTCTTTGCTGACTGTCAGGCGTGAAATTTCTGCAATTTTTGACGGATGGGGTTTTTCTCCTATAAATGTGGTTTCCACGGCATGCTCAATGGGGAACCCTTTGGGAGAATTCAACACCAGGCGGATCGTCCCCACAACCGAATCACTTTCATTCAGACAGGCAAAGTGGATGGACTCATTTTCAAAATCATCCATTTCAAGTCCGTTGGGGTGGTCTTCTTTCTTTTCAAAACCAAACTCCTGGACGTAAACTTCATACCGCATTTTAAAAGTATCGTTGAGCACGTCTTTGTCATCCACCTGCCCAAATCTAAACTTTCCATAAGTGATACTTTTGCTGATCATTGAAAATATCCTATCTTGAATTGGCGCTGTTTGGTATATTACCTGGGAAAATATATACACTTTATTGATTTTACATTCCTTTTGTCAAGATGTTTTAAACGGATTTTAAATGGAATTCAATTGATTTAACTCATGGATTTTTTAGTTAGAAACAGAAACCTTTTTATTTTTATTTCAATCGCAGTGGCCCTGCCGTTTATCATTCAGTTACCGCGGGTAAAAACGGTTGATAATGTTGATTATTTCACCCTTGAAGATGATGCTGATGTTGCTTTCTATGAAGAGGTGAAATCTGTTTTTGGTGAAGATGAGTTTTTTATCATTGCCTTTGAAAAAGAGAACTTGTTCACGTTTGACAATCTTTCTTTATTAAAAAAAATCACTGAAGAACTGGAACAGATAGAAGAGATCAGGCAGATTAAAAGTCTAGCCAACGTGGATGATACCATCGGAGAGAATGATTATTTCATTGTTCAGCCGTTTTTAGAAGAAATACCCGAGGCAGAAGATGAATTGATAAACCTCAAAACACGGGCGGTTGCCAACCCCCTTTACCGGAAAAATTTCCTATCTTCTGATGGCCGGACCGCCGCCATACTGATTTCTGTTTATGATTCCCCGGATGATCCGGGATATAGAAAACGGCTGATTGAAAAATGTGAGTCGGTTATTGAAAAATACAGTAGTCAATTAGGGGACGTCCATTTTGCCGGATGGACAACCACCAACTTATTCCTAAGCCAGTTCATGAAAAAGGATATTGCCACCTTTATTCCGATCACATATCTGTTTATTACCATTGCGGTTTTCTTGTTTTTCAGAAACATCTGGTTGACGGGTATTGCCATTCTCAATATTTCAATCTGCATGGGTGCGACAATGGGGCTCTTCCCATTGTTTGATATTACGTTGAATAATGTCACAACCATTGTACCGCCGATTGTGATGGCGCTGTCATTGTGTGATACGGTTCATATTTTTTCCCACTTAAACAAAGATCTTCTCTCTAAATTTGACAGTAAGGAAAAGGCATTAAGTTACGTTTTAAATAAGGTCATCCGGCCCTGTTTTTTAACCACCCTTACGACGGCGGTTGGATTTTTTTCTCTCTATTTAAGCGATATCCCGCCAATTAAGGATTTTGCAGTCGTCGCCTCCCTGGGAATGATTTTTGAATTCTTTTTTTCGTTTGCGCTTTTACCGGGGCTTATTTTACTGGTGGGTACGAACAGGACGTTTGTTAAACGGAAAAAAAGCGAAGCCATCGGAGTCCTGCTTGAAAAAACAGCCGGATTTGTCGAAATCTATTATAAACGGATTGCCATTGTCGGACTCATTGTTATCATCGCCAGCGTTCTTCTGATTTTCCGCATAAACGTTGAAACAAATCTTTTGGGATATTTTAAACCAAACAGCGAAATACGGCAGGCGACCTCATTTATCGAAGAAAGGCTGGCAGGGACGGTCACCTTAGATATTTCATTGCAGGCAACTGTTGAAGATGCATTTAAAAAACCTGAGAATTTAAGAATAATAGAGCAGATACAAGATTACACCGACTCCCTTGAAGGGGTTGATAAAACGCTCTCTTTTGTTGATTTTATAAAGGATATGAATCAATCGTTTCATAATGAACAGCCTGAATACCTTACCATCCCGGAATCTAAAAATTTAGTCGCCCAATACCTGTTGCTTTACGATGCAGATGACATTGAAGATTTTGTAAACAGCTCCTTTGACCATGCCAGGGTAACGATTCGATTGTCGGAACACTCAACTGCCGGGCAAAGCAGAATAATTGAAAGTTTAACCCTGTTTATAAACAGCATGAAAAAAAACGATTTAAATATAAGGATAACAGGCCGGGCGCTGCAGGATGTCAACACCATCGATTCTCTGGTAAAGGGACAGATTTACAGCCTCTCCGTTGCTGCCCTGATTATTATGGTCATCATGTTTTTTGTTCTGAAATCAATCTCCATGGGTTGGTTAAGTGTTATACCCAATCTGTTTCCGATTATTATAAATTTGGGAATTATGGGGCTTTTCAGTATACCGCTGAACACTGCAACGGCATTGATCGCCGCCGTGGCCATCGGAATTGCCGTAGATGACACCATTCATTTTCTTTCAGATTTAAAATATCGGCTGTCCCGGGGTGAGGAGATTCAAAAAGCGCTCAGGGGAACCATCGGTATTAAGGGAAGGGCGATCCTGCTTTCATCTCTGATCCTATCCATTGGATTTGGTGTAATGGTATTCAGCAGGTTCGTGCCCACGGGCCATTTCGGTATGTTAAGTTCCATTATTATGTTTATGGCAGTGATAGGCGATATCCTGCTTTTACCGTCCATAGCCATCTTGCTGTCAAAGTTCGGCATACGATTTTATACGGTTCAGGAGAAAAATTATGAAAAGTAATTCCATTCGTGATCAATTGGAGAAATTTAATATATTTAACAAGAAGGAGTATCACTCAGAGGCGTTCAGCAGAAATATAGGGCTGCTGACCATCCAAGAACAAAATAGACTGTCAGAGATGACAGTGGCGGTCCCGGGTATGGGAGGGGTGGGCGGTGTTCATCTGATGACCTTGGTCCGCACCGGCATTGGAAAATTTCATATCGCAGATTTTGATCTGTTTGAACCGGTGAACGTGAACCGGCAATATGGGGCCCGGGTACCGGATTTCGGCCGGTCCAAACTCGAAGTCATGAAGGAAGAGGCCCTGAGTGTGAATCCGTTTCTTGAGCTGACACTTTTTGAGGATGGAATTACACAAGAGAATATTGATGAATTTTTGGACGGTGTGGATGTTGTCTTGGACGGACTCGACTTTTTTAAATTTGATATTCGGCAGTTGCTGTTTAAAAAGGCCGCCCAAAAGGGAATCTATGTGATTACGGCAGGTCCGATGGGTTTCAGTTCGGCCATGCTGGTTTTTGATCCCCGGGGTATGGGCTTTGATCAGTATTTTAACATCACCAAGGGTTTATCTGACAGGGAAAAATACCTCTCCTTTGCCATCGGGCTTGCCCCCAGACCCACTCACATCAAATACATGGATTTTAAAAAGGTGGATCTGGACTCAAAAGCAGGGCCTTCTTTAAATGTTGCCTGTCAGATCTGTTCGGGCATGGCTGCTACCGAAGCCATAAAAATTTTATTAAAAAAAGGAAGGGTCAGATCCGTTCCCTGTTATTCCCAGTTTGACCCGTTTTTAAATACCTATAGAAAAGGGCGGCTTCCGTTAGGTAATAAAAATCCCATACAGGTTGTTAAGAAAGGAGTTGTTCAGTTGTTATTGAAAAAAAATAAATCTATTGATCAAGTAAAGGCACCTCAATTGCCGGAACCTCTTTTTGATGATGCCGGCAACATATCCCAAGAGACCATGAAATTTCTTTTAAAAGCCGGTACCCAGGCACCATCAGGGGATAATTGCCAGCCCTGGAAATTTGATATACGTGAAAACCGGATCGATCTGTTTCTGGACCCGCTCAAAGATGAATCCTTTTTCAATGTCAATCAAATCGCTTCCCTGATTTCCTGTGGTGCGGTTATTGAGAATATAAAAATTGCAGCATCTGCCCTGGGATTGAATACACGAATTGAAAGTTTTGAACCTAAAAAGAATGATAACCAGGTAGCGGCAATCGATTTATTACCTGACGGCGATCATGCAGACCCTCTCTCCGACCAGATATGGAAACGGCATACGAATCGAAAATTTTATGATAAAAAACCGCTTCCCCAGTCGGTGACGGATCAGTTGATTTCAAGTATTGAAAACTTTCCTGAAACGGATTTACATTTGATAACCGATCGAAAAAAAATGAAAAAGCTGGCAAAGATCATTTTTCAGGTCGATCGGATTCGGACCGAATACCGCCCCTTGCATGATCATTTGATGAGCATGATCCGGTTTACTGATCAGGAAATGATCGAAACACGGGATGGCCTGCCTCTAAAGAATCTAGAAGCAGGCATTGCCGGGGAATTCTTTTTAAGAATGACCAAGCCATGGCCGGTGATGAATATGATGAATCGCATTGGAGTCGGAAGAATGGTGGCCCTGCATTCTTACCAGGGAATGGTTAATTCTTCGGGTATCGGCTTGTTAACCGTTGACGGGACGGGTGAGATTGATTTTCTCAAAGGGGGACAGGCACTGCAACGGGTCTGGTTGACACTGACTTCTCTGGGGCTCCAAATGCAGCCCATGACGGCAATCACCCTGTTCTATTTAAGGCGTTTTTTGAACGGAAAGAGCGATTTCACAAAAGAACATACCGCAATTTTGGATCGTCTGGAACCAGACTATAAAGCGCTTTTCCCGAAGCTGAATAACGATGATGCCGGGCAGGTGATGCTGTTCAGATTTGGTTTTTCCGATGATGTAAGTTGTAGAACTCTTAGAACTTGTGGCTCATGAGATCAAAGGAATCCGAAAAAAGATAAAAATAAAACCGCTACCTTTTTAAACGTTAGCAAAAAAAGAAGAGTCCGGAAACTGAATCATAAAGTTTCCGGACTCTTAATTAATAAATTGATTTAATTCAGTTTAGCTTCTTCTTCTTCCGATCCCAGCAAGGCCAATAAGGCCGACACCGAAGAGCAGCATTGTGGTCGGTTCAGGAACAACAGAGATTCTCCATTGTCCGTCATTTGCAATTTGAAATACTTGATCAAAGTTGGTTGCATCAAGATCATTCACGTAATCACCGCTACCATCTGTCGGTACTGTAAAGCCGGCAAGTTCATCCGTTTCTTCTGCAAAGCCTTGGTTAGGAACTCCGTTTGGGTCGTTATTAACACCAACAAGACTTGCATTAACTGTGGCAAGGCCAAGTGTGAGAAGAGGTGACGCCGTGCTGGTTGTCCATGCACTTAAATCATTGTCATTGGCATCAAAGAAATAACCGGCAGCAATGTTTGTCGCTTCAAATATAGCAGTGATCTGTCCATTTGAGAGAGGTATGAAGTTATCATCTAATGCACCACCACCGCCAACCAAATTCCATTCAGCAATTTCTGTTCCATCATTTGCACCGAAAAAAGGACTTGGCAAACCAAGGTCGGCTGTGTTGCCATAAGCGGTACCGGTTGTAATGTCGTCAACATACATTCTTAATGTACCACTGGTAAAAGTAAAGTCTGTACTGGTAACTGTACCGGATGCCTCAAAGACGGCAGTAAGTTGTCTATTGCCAAACGCAGGAGGAATAGTATCAATACCATTCACTACAAAAACTGCAACTTCATCGAATGTACCGGTCCCCGGTCCAGTGAATGAGTTAAAAATACTAGCAAAGCCATCAACGTTAAAAGCATCACTAACTGAAGTAGCAGTACCTGGACCACTACCGTTAACGTTGAATTTAAACGGTGCTGCTGATGCCATTGATGCGGTGGCAAATAATAAAAAAGTTGAGAGTAATAAAAATTTTAATAGTTTCATAAGATACTTCCTTTCTTTTTGGGTTAATCGAAACTGAAAATCAATTATGCAATGATGATGCCATTTGTCTGAATTAACTTCTCAGTTAATGTTTTTTTTAATTCAAATGAATTTTTCCTTTTAAAAATCAGAATATTAAAAAAAATTTATTAAAAATTCATTTTTAATATTAATATTGTTGATATCAAAAATGATAAATCCAAAAATTTAATTGTGAAAAATAGCTCACAGCCTGTGTGAAAAAAAATACATGTTTTGTTACAATTTTTATCATAAAAAAAGAATGGGGAAAAAGGAAAAAAGGGGACAGATTTATTTTTTAAGTTGATTTAAGCTCAATCTCGATGCATATGCCCCTTGTTGGATGATCAAGTGTTTGTGATCAGCAAACATAAAAAAACTCTGATCACCATCTTCTCAAAACCGGTTTCCGGAATTCTGGAATGGCGAAAAATTGAATCCCTTTTTATTGCGTTTGGGGCAGAAACAATTGAAAGTAACGATTTCAAGGGTGTCATTTGTCTTAAACGATGAAAAAGCGGACTTTCATAGACCGCATTCAGGAAAAGAGACAAAGAAGTACCAAGTCAGAAATGCTGAAGCTGCCGCCCACGCTGGAAAAAGTTTGAATAAATGGGTAGCAGACGCTTTATCTTTAAATAAACACCACAGGCGAAACCCCGAACCGTTCCCCTAGAGCCTTTACCTGCCGGGTGTTCAACCTGCGCTTTCCGTTTAATATCTCAGAGACAACCCCCTGGCTGCCAACCTCCGGCAGGTCACCCTGTCTGACACCGTGCTCCTGCATTAAATAATTCAGGATATCTGCTGGTGATCCTTCGGGTTCCGTCAGGTTGGCTGTTTCATACGTTTCCACCAGACTGCCAATGGTTTCGACCAGAGACGCCAGCGGGTGTTCTTCGTCCTTTCCGACTTCATCCAAAAGGCTGTCAAGAAAAGATACCTGCCGGTCATACTCTGCTTTTGAATGGGCCACGGAAAAGATGTTTTTAATATCCGGCCAGATCCGGATAATGTCTTTTGTCTCTTGTAACATCAGCTTTCCCTCCATTTGTTTTTGTCATATTCTTTATGCGTGAGAACATGCCGGATATATAGCCGTTGTGTGTTGTAATGGACAGCGGCAATAAACCGGACCTTGTTCCCACCGATATTAAACACGGTAAACCCGCCCACATGGTCTGCGCTTGGGAAAACATTTCTCAGCTCTGCGAAATTGCCAAACCCTGTATGCTTCACAATTCGGTACCAGGCATTCAGGGCGGTTGAACATTCCGGATGCCTTTCAGCAAAATCTAATATTTTCTTCCGTGTTATGATATGCATGCTTCTTTCACGTGTCAAGCGGTTAAAAAGGGGACAGATTTATTTTTTAAGTTGATTTAAGTTCAATCTTGATGCATATTCTGGATATGCCAAGAAGAGCAAGGATATTATTACCCAACACTCCGCACCATATTATGCAACGTGGGCATAATCGGGATGCTGTATTTTACAGAAGAGATGATTTTGTAAATTACAAAAATAATTTGCTTGAGCTTAAAGAAAAATTCGGGTGTAAGATTTATGCATATTGCTTAATGACCAACCATGTTCACCTGATCATAGATCCGGGCAACACCTCAAATGCTTTATCCCTTTTAATGAAAGCCGTTGCAGGCCGTCAAACAAGGTATATTAATAAAACGGCAAAACGAAGCGGGAGTTTATGGGAAGGGCGGTTTAAATCCAGTATTATTTCAACCTTGGAATATCTGTTGTCCTGTAGTAGATATATTGAACTGAATCCTTTGAGAGCGGGAATGGTTAAGGCACCTGAAGATTATAAATGGTCGAGTTATCAGTGCAAAGCATATGGAAAAACCGATAATATTCTGGACTTTGACTGCTGTTACACAGCGTTGGGAGATACTGAAGCCTTGAGGCAGAAGGCTTATCGGGAATATACATTGGAAACCATTCCGGAAGAGGAGTTGAAACTTATCCGGAATGCCATCCAAAGGAACCAGCTTACCGGAACCAAGCATTTTAGAAATCAAATTATGGAAAAATTTGGAATCAAAATATCGGACAGGGGTCGTGGAAGACCCGTAAAAGGTAGAAAATAAATCTGTCCCCTTTAATCTTTAATCGTGAAGAAGGTAATTAGGTGGTTGAATCAGAAAAAGATATTCGTTGGGTACAACGATTTTCCAACTACAAAAAAGCGCTTTCACAACTTGATAAATTTATCCGGAAAGGATTGCTGTCTGAACTGGAAGAACAAGGTCTTATCAAGTCGTTTGAATATACGTACGAGCTTGCCTGGAATACGTTGAAAGACTACCTTGTCTATCAAGGACGAACCGGAATAGTCGGATCCAGAGATACATTTCGAGTGGCGTTTTCAGAAGAATTGATCTCGGACGGGGAAAGATGGATGGACATGCTGCAAAGCAGAAACAGAACATCCCATACCTATGATTTAAAGACAGCCAAAGAAATAAGCAACGCGATATTTACCGTCTATCACCCGCTTTTTCACGAGTTAAAGGAACGATTTGATGAAATCAGCATTAAATCGGGGTTGTCTTGATATCATCCGGGTTGACAGCCAATACGAATGAAAAAATTCGGTCTGTTTTTGAACATTACCCTGAGATAGAATCAGCCGTCTTGTATGGATCCAGGGCAAAGGGAAACTTCAGACCGGGCTCTGATATTGATCTTGTCATTACAGGTGAAAAGCTGGATCTGATCACATTGAATAAAATCAGTAATGAACTTGATGACCTTCTTTTGCCCCACCGGATCGATTTATCGATTTTTCATCACATTAAAAATGATAAATTATTAGACCATATTCATCGGGTGGGACGGTTGTTTTACAAAAGAATATAAATTTTTGGAATCAAAATGCTCTGTCTTTGGTACTTTGATTGCTGTCAAACAATCCTCTGTGGAAATAGGGGGCACCCATTAAAAGCCGGGTCTTGGAACAATCCGTGCGTGGTTTGCCACATTAATTCGGGCGGAAACAAGCAGGATCGAATTTGCCTGGGAGCAGAAGGTGGACAAACATTATTATCAATCTGGTATGGTTAAGTTTAGCGGTTACATAAAATCCCTGTACCACCTGAATTGAAATGACACTGTAGGAAAATTTTAAATTGAAATACGATTATGCAGCCACAGGGCCACGTTATTAAACACTCAGATGGATCCATTTCCTGAAAAAGAGATCCTGAATGATGTATTTCCCGTTTTTCACAATGATCTCTTTTTCGGATAAAGATTTCAAACACCGAGTGACAATGGATGCTGTCTTTATGTTAGCATCCGTTAAATTTCCTGCAGAGAAAAGGTTTTTACCGGCATTGAGCAATATCAGTTTCAGAGTTTTCTTCTGATTGATCGATAAACTATCCCAAAGGATTTGGTATTCAAGGTGTTTTTGATCGATCATGTGTCTTTCGATTTTTTCTAAGGTTTGATCTGTCCATGCTTTATTTTGTAATTCCTGCCAAAGATAGAAACAGAACAATTGAATATACATAGGCTGGCTGTCTAAACGCTGAACAATGGTCTCAATATGTGATTGATCTATGTCCAGAGCACCTTTTTTAAAAAGATCGGTTAACCAGGGAATAAAATGTTTGGATTTAATAGCTGGTAGCGGATAGCTGGCTGCCTGCTGGTAAAATGCCCGATCCTGGGACTGGAACATGGCGGTCAGCAGGTGCTGCTGGCTGCCGGAAAAAATATAGCAGATATTGGGCTGGTGTTGAATATACGAACGCAGTTGCTTCTCAAAAGATGCCGCGTTCGCATACTTGGCCACCTCCTGAAATTCGTCCAGGGCAATGACGATCTGCCTTTTTCGTGAAAATTTTTCCAAAAGTTCCATCAGGTTTTTAAGCAAAACTGTTTCATCGGACGATTTAACTGTCGGTGAGATGGCAGGCAGATTGGTGGCCGGATCGATGCTGATCTGAAACGAAAACCGATCCATACTGCTTTTCAGCAGTTTTAGCAATTTGTCCGTATTGGATTCCAAACGGTTTAATTGCTGGAAGACCCGAAGAATAAAATCCTTTTCGCTGGTTGTGCCATATAGGTCCACATACAGGATTGCGATTTCCAGCGATTGTTGTTCGATATTGAGAAATACCTGTTGGATCAATGAGCTTTTCCCGGTTCGCCGATGAGAATAGAGCAATACGTTTTGAGAGGACCGGATAAAGTCCAAAAGATCTTCTTGCTCTTTTTGCCGGTTGCAAAAATTGTCTCCGGTAACAATGTTGCTATAGGAAAATGGATTTTTCATGACCGCCTCAATTTTACGCAAAATAGATTATATGAACTTGTGTAAAATTTATTATACACTGCGTGTAATGTCAATGGTGTTTTTCAGTTTTGTTTTTAAATTCCAGGGACATAAAATACTATTTTTCGTTGAATGCGATTAATTGGTATTTACACCGGATTTATCCCCAGCGTTACATGCAAAAATATGAAATTCACTGATTTTATGAGGAAAATTAGAACTGTCTCCTCTTTTCACTTTTTGACTCATCACCAGATCGTTTTGATATATTAATAATTAAGAATTTTGTCATCTTTAGTTATAAGTGGGGCACCTAAGGTCATTGCCGTTGAGACGATAATACGGTCTGCAGGATCAGGGTGAAATTCACCGGGTAAAACAACTGAACGCAATGCAATGGTATTGTCAACCGGGAAAAACTTGATGAACGGCAATGCTCCTGTCTTTCTCATCCAGTCGCTGACATCCATTGAAAGCTTCAATCTGCCTTTATCTATCAGCATGGCAATTTCCCAGGTAGAGATTGAGGATATGGCAACTTCACCCCCAATGACCTCTTTGTTTATGGCTTGGGCAGCTTTAACCGATAGTTTCTCAGGGTTGCTAAGCCACCAGAGCCATATGTGAGTTTCCAATACGATCATTTCAAAACGTCCCAGTTATTTTCTGAAACCGGTTCTAGAGGATCATCATAGAACTCAACGGAGTTGTGCAATTCTTTTAAAATCTCCTCTGCTTCTTTTCGATACGGAATGATTTTAATTACCGGCTTGGAATGATCCGTAATGATTAATTCTTCACCGGTTTCTTCGATCTGCCTGAAATATTTCAGAGCATTTGGTTTAAATTTTGATTTTGAAATCGTCTGTGTCATGCGCGAACTCCTGTAAGATCTTTAATATATGACGATATTATCAAGTCACATATGGGCCGTCAAGCTACGAAAAAAAGCCCTGATCCACCATACGGCCCCGCCTGCAGTCGTTCCTCCCTGCGGAGTATGGCTGATACGCCCTCACTCGTCACTCCTTGACGCCTTGCATCCGGCACCTTGCTGATGGCCGGGGATGGTACGAAACCCATGACTCAAAACATATATACGAAAATTTGATGGTGGATTTGGGAAAGAGTGGAAATAGGGTCAGGGTTTGAAAAATAAAAAGGGGTTCTCTATTGTTATCCCCTGGATTACCTGACCATGATTTAGAGCTTCCGTCCACACTTTTTGACAGTGTGCACTTTCAGCGGCCGAGATAATAAGGGCATCCCAGAATGACAATCCATTGCATATACAAGGATATTTGTATCTATGAAAATTTTATGTGTCATAAAGATCTTCCCGCTTCCAGGAGACGCCCTTTGAATCAACAGCGGCCTTGTCCATTAAATCAAAACATTGATCAAGCCAGTTTTGCGACTGGTGGCTCACTGTTTGTTCCAGCAGTTTGCGAATCAGTGCGTTGAGAGAGGTATTATGCTTCTTTGCATAACGTCTTCCGGATTCTATAAGATCTTTGTCCATGGAAATGGTTATATTCGGCATTTTTTTTACCTTCCTTTTTTACACATAGTAAGTGTCCACATAATGTGTGTCAAAAATTGTTTTCAACAGGTTAAATCAGGTTTAAGAGAAATCTGTCTGCAGAGACGATCCGAATGTTGTGGTCCGTTATAATATCTGTATCCGGTTTTTTGATCACTTGAAAAAGAAAGGGGATGTTAATTTTCTTCCCAAAATATTCAAGGTTTGGCGAAGCCGTTGTTTTATTGACCTTTGCTTCCACCGCAAACCAGGGTTTATTGTTATGGATGACTAAAAAATCAACTTCTTTTTTCTCCGCACTTCTCAAGTATCTCAAATCAGATTTAAAACCGTTATAATCTCTTAAAAAATGAACGAATTTCAAGAGGTGGGATGCAACCAGGTTCTCAAATCTGGCAGCCTCACCTGATATTTCCGACCAGTCCCATAAATATAATTTGGGTTCCTTTTTTAAGGACCTGAAATTTTCTCCGGCAAAAGGATAGAGGCGGAAGCAATAGTACATGGACTCAAGGATATTGAACCAGTTTGTCAACGCCCTGTGGCTTACGTTCAAATCCTCTCTTAAAGAATTGATTGACAGTAAATTGGCTGCTCTACCGGGCAGCATATCACATAGAAGGCTTAAACCGGAAATATCACGGACGGCTGTCAGATCCCGTATATCTTCTCTGATAAGCCTTTCAACACGTTCATTATGCCACCTTCTAAGGGTCCTGTCGTTCTGTTTGATAAAGGGCTCCGGAAATCCGCCAAATCTATCCAGTGCCAGGAAAATATCGGTTTCGTTTTCATCTTTTATTTTGAGTTCATCAAACGGTTTTATTTCATTTTTAACTCCACAAGTTTCAGCCATGGAAAAGGGGTGGAGCCTGTAATAATGATATCTTCCCTGCATTGAATCCCCCCCTCTCCGATAGACATCCAGACGTGCGCTGCCGGTGACAATGAATTTAAATCTTTCCTTTAACTTGTCATATTCCCCTTTGATGAATGATTTCCAGTGCCTGTATTTATGTATCTCGTCAAATATGAGGATATCAGCCTGGGCAGGCCAGCCAGGTTTTATTATTTCTTTTCTGTCTTCGCGGTTGTCCCAGTTGTAATATTGAAAGGTGTTAAATTGTTGCGCTATTAAATCTTTTGATAACGTCGTTTTCCCCACCTGGCGGGGCCCGCCGATAAATACCATTTTATCTGATAGATCTTCAAGAATGGCATCAGTTATATACCTGTTTTTTAACATGAAATATTATTAGCATCTCTTATTATTTGCGTCAATTTTTTTTGCTCTAAAGCAAAAAAAGTATGGTTTTTTTTTGCTTTAGAGCAAAAAAACGATTATGAAAAAGACGTTTTGAGGAAGGTGATGATTTTGTGCATTACAGAGATACTTTCTGCCCGAAATATTTCAGAGCATTCGGTTTAAATCGTGATTTTGAAATCGTCTGTGTCATGCGCGAATTCCTGTAAGGTCTTTAATATATGATCATATTATCAGGTCACATATGGGCAGTCGAGTTACGAAAAAAGGGGACAGATTTGTTTTTAAGTTGATTTAAATTTCGATTTTATGCATACTTCGGATATGCCAAGAAGAGCAAGAATTACCCAGCATCCCGCACCATATCACGCAGCGAGGAGATAATGGTGATGCTGTCTTTTTTATAGATAAAGATGAATTTGTAAACTGCAAAAGTATAAAGACGCGATGAATCAAAAGAATGAAAAACAAAAAACACCCGGACCGCCCCGAATGAACCCTTATATTTTCACAATTCTGTTGTTTGGGTTTGGATTCTGGTGCTTTTATGACGGATGGCTGACGACGGACCCTGAGATGCTGGAACATGCTACTTTTAACAGGGTTTTGAGTGCCATATTAATCCCTTGGGGAATTTGGGATTTTTACAAACTTCAAAAAAATAAAAAAAAATAAAAAAACGTTGTTTCAATGTTGAGGAGCGTTTCCCATTGAAGGCAAGTTGATTATCTGTTTTCACTGAAAGCAATATCCATTCAAAATATGCTGTCAGGTATCAGGACAAATCAATTTTACACTGGGAAAATAGGTTCGGAATCTGCTTCGATCTCTTGTGATAAGCGGTAAATCAAGAACTGCAGCCTGTGCGCCGATATAAAAATCCGGCAACGGATTACTCTTTTTTCCTTGTCAGAGCCATGATTTCATCCGTGGACATTTTTATTGTGGCGATGCCCCTCAGTTTTTTAAATCTGTTTTCGGTGCCTTTAGCCGTTTCTTTTTTTAAGAGGTAAACGCGTCCGTTCTCTTCAATGAATTCGATCTCGGATGTCGGCGTTATTCCCATTTTTTTCCTTATATTCTGAGGGATTGTAACTTGCCCTTTTGTTGTGACCCGCATGTCAAAGTCTCCCTTCTCTTTTAATCCTATCCCAGTATTGCGGTAAGATTATTACTTGATGGGTGTCATGTCAACGTGGAATGATCATAAAACTCAATTGTAATCTTCGACTCTACGGTCCGATCCAATGATGGGTTTTTTGTTGATCCAATTAAAAAAGATTGTTACATTTCAACGCTCAAAATCGAGATAAGGTAAAAAGATAATGACGGTTAAGCACTTAAAGAACGAAACACTTAAAGAGATAAGCAAACGGCGAACCTTTGCCATCATCAGTCATCCGGATGCCGGCAAAACAACACTGACTGAAAAACTGCTGCTGTTTGGCGGGGCCATTCAGCAGGCCGGAGCCGTAAAATCCCGAAAAGCGGACCGGGCAGCCACCAGTGACTTTCTATCCATTGAACAGGAAAGAGGGATTTCAGTATCGTCCTCTGTCATGAAGTTTACATATAAAGGGTATGAAATTAACCTTCTGGACACGCCGGGCCATAAGGATTTTAGTGAAGATACCTACCGGGTGCTGACGGCGGTTGATTGTGCTGTCATGATCATAGACAGTGCCAAAGGGGTGGAGCCCCAGACCCAGAAACTAATGGAAGTCTGCCGCATGCGGAACACCCCGATCATTACCTTTATTAATAAGCTGGACCGGGAAGGGCTTGAACCGTTGGATATTTTCGAGGATATCGAAGACAAGCTTCAGATCGAATGCGTACCGCTAACCTGGCCCATCGGAATGGGGAAACGGTTTAAAGGCGTGTATAACCTGGAACGAAAAGAAGTGGGTATCTTTACACCCGGATATACACCCAGAGACGATGACGGGGTGGTGATAGAGGATTTATCCGATCGTCGGCTTGAGGAACTGGTCACCGAGAGTATGGCCGGGCAGCTCAGGGATGATGTGGATTTGATTGAAGGGGCCTCTGACCCGTTTGACATGGATTTGTATTTAAACGGTACCCAGACCCCGGTCTTTTTCGGATCTGCCGTTAATAACTTCGGGGTGCGGGAGATGCTGGATGCATTTGTGAAGATTGCCCCGGCACCGGGTATACGGACAACAGCCACCCGGGATGTCGATCCGGCGGAAAATGCCTTTTCAGGCTTTACCTTCAAAATCCAGGCAAACATGGACCCGGAACACCGGGACCGGATCGCTTTTTTTAGAATCTGTTCCGGCAAGTTCACCAAGGGGATGAAGGTGCGCCATCACCGGATTGGAAAAGATATCAAGATATCCAATGCAACCATTTTTATGGCCCGGGAACGGAACCATGTGGAAGAGGCCTATCCCGGGGATATTATCGGTATTCACAACCATGGCACCATTAAAATCGGAGATACGTTTACGACAAAGGAACCGTTGAAGTTTTTAGGGATTCCCAATTTTGCGCCGGAACATTTCAGGCGGGTGATATTAAAAGATCCGTTAAAGGCCAAGGCACTGCAAAAGGGACTGGTTCAGTTGTCCGAAGAGGGGACCATCCAGTTTTTTAAACCCCTGATCGGCAACATGCACATCATCGGTGCGGTGGGTGTTTTGCAGTTTGATGTCACCATGGCAAGGCTCAAGGCAGAATACAAGGTGAGTGCCGGATACGAGACCATTGATCTTTCCGTGGCCAGATGGGTGACCAGTGAGGATGAAAAGGTTTTAAAAGCCTTTAAAAATAAAAATGCTTCCAGCCTGGCCCTGGATTCGGAAGGCTGTTTGACATTCTTAACCACCAGTGAATACCAGCTTGGATTCACCATCGAAGAATGGCCCGGGATAGCGTTTCACAAGACCCGTGAACACAATTAAACCTCATCGTTGCAAAAGATCAATTATAAAATCAGAGGATTTCATCTTTTTTACATTTTTTTGTGCAACGTTGAGGTAAACCCAACGTTGCATGCAAAACCCAAACCCGTCACCTCCGGTCATAACTCTCCGGTTTCGTTTTAAGCATTCAATATGGTTGAATGGTCTGATTTATTGATTTTTGCGGACATCATCGATTTTTAAACGGCCTTTTGTTTTTTAGCCGCAGTAAACTGCGGAAAACCTCAATTGTTAAGGGTTTTATAATGTGCTGAAATGATAATTAATTTATAGTTAGCGTCGCTTTGGGGTTGAAAAACAGGGATAATATTGTTAGTTTTCCAAACTTAAAAAATCGATTGTATTCTGTGTCTGGTTTGTATCGTGAAGGTATGCAATTATACCGGGATAATAAATTGAAACAACCCTATGTCAAAAGAAAGGAAAGGAAGAATGACTGACGAGCGGATCTTCAACTTCAATGCAGGGCCGTCCGCCTTACCGTTAAAAGTGCTTCAGGAGATACAAGGATCTTTTTTAAATTTTGCCGGTTCCGGGATGTCGATAACCGAGATCAGTCACCGCTCCGGTTATTTTGATGATGTGATCAACGACGCGGTCGACCGGGCCAAACGGCTGCTTAAACTGGATGATCGGTTTCATGTGCTATTCCTCCAGGGCGGGGCTTCTTTACAATTTGCCATGATGCCCATGAACTTTTTAAAAGAGGATGATTCTGCCGATTACGTCAATACCGGTACCTGGTCCACCAAAGCCATCAAAGAGGTTCAGATTCTGAACAAGAACTACAGGGTTGCTGCCTCCTCGGAAGACAAGGATTTTTCTTATATTCCAAAGGATATCAAATTTTCAGCAGATGCCGCATATGTCCATCTGACCTCCAACAATACCATTAAGGGAACCCAATACCACCAGTTTCCGGATACGGAAGGGGTGCCGATCCTGTGCGACATGTCGTCTGATATTTTTTCCCGTCCCCTGGACATGGACAAATTCGGGATGATCTATGCCGGTGCACAGAAAAACCTGGGACCCTCGGGGACCTGCATGGTGATCATCCGCAGGGATATGCTGGACCGGGTGGATAAAACCCTGCCTTCCATGCTCAAATATACAACCTATTCGTCTAAAAATTCCATGTACAATACACCGCCGTGTTTCGGCATCTATACCATTGATCTGGTTTTAAAATGGATTGAAGAAGAGATGGGCGGGCTTGAGGAGATGGAAACGTATAATATTAAAAAGGCCGATATCCTCTATGATTTCATCGATTCCAATACCTTTTACCGGACAACGGCTGAAAAATATTCCCGGTCATTGATGAATGTAACCTTCCGGTGCCCCACAGCGGATCTGGAGAAAAAATTTATCATAACCGCCACTGAAAAAGGGCTTGGCGGATTAAAAGGCCATCGGTCCGTCGGCGGGTGCCGGGCCTCCATATATAATGCCGCCACCATGGAAGGGGTGAATGCGCTGGTTGAATTCATGGATGTTTTTGCAAAGGAGAACAGCTGATGAAAGTTCTTGTCAGTGATAAAATGGGTGAGGCCGGACTTGATATTTTCAGAAACCAGGATGGGATCCGACTGGATGTGAAAACCGGGTTGGCCCAGGACGAGCTGATTGAAATTATCGGTCAATATGATGCCCTTGCCATCCGAAGTGCCACACAGGTGAATAAAGATGTTCTTGACGCGGCCGTGAACCTGAAAGTGGTTGCCAGGGCCGGTATCGGCCTGGACAATGTGGATATTGACGAGGCCACCAAAAAAGGGGTGGCTGTTATGAATACACCCGGCGGCAACACGGTTACAACGGCCGAACATGCCATCGCCATGATGATGGCGTTGAGCCGAAATATCCCCCGGGGAACCCAGTCCATGAAAGAGGGACGGTGGGATAAAAAACTGCTCCAGGGCCGGGAGATTTCAAACAAGACCTTTGGTGTCATCGGTTTTGGAAATATCGGTTCCATTGCCGCCGGGCTTGCCAAGGGATTGAGGATGAAGGTTATTGTCTATGACCCGTACATATCCAAAGAACACATTGAAAAAGAAGGGTTTGAATACGTCACCCTGGATCAACTGTATGAACAATCGGATTATATTACCATCCACGTGCCCAAGATGGATGCCACCATTGATCTGCTGGATGCCGAGGCCTTTGAGAAAATGAAAGACGGTGTCATGGTGGTGAATTGTGCCCGGGGCGGAATCCTCAACGAGGATGCACTTTATGACGCCATCCAATCCGGCAAGGTGGCGGGCGCGGCATTGGATGTATTTTCAACCGAACCTCCCGGAGACCATCCCCTGCTGAAACTTGATCAGGTTATTGCCACCCCGCATCTGGGAGCTTCAACCGCAGAGGCACAGACCAACGTTGCCGTGGCTGCCGCCAACCAGATTATCGCATACCTGCTGCACGACACCGTGATTAACGCGGTCAATGTTCCCTCCGTCACCGGTGAAGTACTAAAGCAGCTTAGACCGTTCCTCTATTTGAGTGAAAAAATGGGGGTGCTGCAGGCTCAGATCACCAAAGGCGGTGTCAAGGAAGTGGATATCGAATACATCGGTCAGTTCCCGGATCTGGATCTTAAACCCATTACCATATCCGCCATCAAAGGAATGCTGTCGCAGTTTGTCAAATACGAGGTCAATTCCGTCAATGCCATCTCACTTGCCAATGAGATGGGAATAAAAATAAGTGAATCCACTTCTAAAGAGGCAGGCAACTTTTTAAATCTGATCCGGCTGACCATAGTAACGGACAACAGCACGGATATTCTCGAAGGAACCATTTTTGGTAAAGATGACGCCCGTATTGTTCGGATCAATAAATTCCGTCTTGAAATTATTCCGGAAGGTTTTTTAAGCTTGATTCACAACATAGACAAACCCGGTTCCATCGGCCAGATGGGAATGACGCTTGGAAAACATAATATCAACATTGCCCGCATGATGGTGGGCCGTGAAGAAGACGGCAAAAGAAATATTATCTTTCTGAGGACCGACACCCCGGTTCCCCCTGATGTCGTAAAAGAGATTTCAGACCTGGAACTGGTTGTGAGTATGACCACTTTTGAATTGTAGCGATGCCTGATCCGAAGAGAAAGATTCCCTATAATTACACCTCTGCAGATGATGAGCGTATCATCAAACACCTTTTCGGATCCGGGCTGCACACGGTCATAAAAGAGCTTGAGAAAAGAACGGATACCGGCAGATCCTCCAGACTCCTCCACCGGCTGATGGGGGATCTGTTTATTCTTCAACGAAACGCCTTCCTGTTCCAGGAACTGGTCGAACACCCCAAACAATGCAAAATCCTTTTCTCCGCCTTTGATGCCGATCTGGCATTTATTAAAAAAAATGCAAAAGATAAGAGAGTTGCCCAAGTCTATGATGCATGCAAAAAACGGTTTAACGATCTGTTTGAAAAGATAAAAAAAACAAAGACAAATCAACGCCATTTGATGCGGGCCGTGGCAAAGATTATCGGAAAAGAGAATCTTTATTTTGATCCGTTTAATATCACCGCCCATGCCACGGATGCCACGGACTGGCGGCTGTCACTTCCGGTTGCGGTGCTTCGCCCGGATCATGTATCCCAGGTGCCGGAAATCATAAAAGCGGTTGCAAAACTAGGCCTGAATCTGATTCCCAGGGGGGCGGGAACCGGTTTGACAGGGGGGGGGACACCGTTAACCGACTCCTGTGTGATGGTGAATACGGAAAAGCTCAACCGGATGGATGAGATTGAATACGAGACCGATGCCGATGGAAACAGGTATGCGGTTCTCGACCTTGAAGCAGGGGTGATTACCCAGGATGCCATCGATTTTGCAAATTCAAAAGGCTATATCTTTGCCACGGATCCCACCAGTGCCTGGGCCTGCACCATCGGAGGAAACCTGTCTGAAAATGCAGGGGGGAAGACGGCTGTACTCTACGGTACGGCCATTGATAATGTTTTGTCCTTTAACATTGTCACACCGGATGCATCTGTTTACACGATTCGACGAAACCATCACCCGCTGCGGAAAATTCATCCCGGAGACAGGCTTGAATACGATGTGTTTGACAGCACCGGAGACTGGCTTCACACCATCAGTCTGGCATCGGATCAGATCCGGAAAAAGGGGCTGGGTAAAGATGTCACCAATAAAGCGTTGAGCGGGTTGCCCGGAATTCAAAAGGAAGGCTGTGACGGCATTATTACATCTGCCCGGTTTATTCTCTATCCCAAGTTTAAATATAAAAAAACATTCTGTATTGAGTTTTTCGGTTCGGATATGAGCCAGGCCGGTCAGGTAATCGCGCAAATTACAAGCACCTTTGAAAGCCGGGATCCGGCCCTGATGGCATTGGAACATTTTGACCGGGAGTATGCCCGGGCCATTAAATACAAGGCCAAAACATCGGTGGGGTCGACCATCATTGCCGTTCTGCTGATCGACATGGTCTCAAATGATCCGGAAAAAATTGAAACAGGGACAGAGGCATTAAAATCCATATTGACCGGTTATGATAAAACCGGGTTCAGTGAGGCCCGGGATGAAAAACAGGCCCGGCGGTTCTGGCAGGATCGAAAACGGCTGGGGGCCATTGCCGCTCACACCAATGCATTCAAACTCAATGAGGATATTGTATTGCCCATTGATTCCCTGGCTGAGTTTGCCCAATGGGTG
>JANQML010000385.1 GCA_028280105.1 Desulfobacula sp.
GATGAAGGCAAACGCAGATAAATTTTTAACAAGGGCTAAGAACTTAATATTATAGATGATCAAAAAACGTGCCGGTTCTACATGCGTTTGCCCTGGGATTAAAAAGGCTTGACATAAAAACATTAACCTGTATTTTGTATGTGCAACTAAAAAAGAATGCAAGATGACAAAAAAAGATTCAATATTACATAATTGCCTGTACTTTACGGCAAACTCCTTATCCAGGGTGATTACGAAAATGGCTGAGCAGGAGTTCATGGATACGGGTCTGTCTCCTTCAAATGCCTTTTTGATCATGCTTGTCAATGACCACCCGGGTATTTTGCAAAAGGAATTGTGTGAAAAACTGAATCTGGCGCCTTCGACAGTGACCCGGTTTATTGATGCACTTGCCCATAAAAATTTTCTAACACGGCAGGTTAAAGGCAAATCAACCATGGTCTTCCCAACCCGTGAGGGTATCGCTTTACAGCCGCGTATTCATCAGGCCTGGAAAAGGCTGCACATGAGATACGCAAATGTGTTGGGGCGAAAGCAAGGGGATGATCTAACGGCCAGAGTTGACAAGGCAAGCATTGAATTGGGAAAAACCGTTTAAAAATTTTGGATTTTATCTTGTGTGTACAACTAACAAAAGATCCCTTAATCAACCGTTTAAACCCGCATCCGTATCCTGTAAACGGTTCAAACCAAAAAGGAGGAACGTATGGAAAAACAAAACATCGGCACACAGGGGTTTACCCTGCCCATGCCCCAGTCAATTCTCGGCACGCAATATGAAGGCAAACCCAACTATATGGCGCTGGGCTGGGTGACACGGGTTAATTTCAAACCCCAGCTCATCGGCATTAGTGTCAGCAAGGGACATGCATCAAACAAGGCAATCCGTGAAACCAATCAGTTCAGCATTAATTTCCCATCCGTGGATATGGTTGAAATTACGGATTATATCGGTTTGGTTTCAGGGAAACGGACGGATAAATCCGGGCTGTTTGAAACCTATTATGGGGAATTAAATAAGGCCCCCATGATAAAAGAGTGTCCGTTGGCCATCGAATGTAAGCTGCATGAGGCGGTGGAACTGCCGACCAACACGTTTTTCATCGGTGAAATTGTCGGAACCTGGTGTGAAGAGCGCTTTATAACCGAATCCAATCCGGATATTGAAAAGATTAAACCCTTTGTCCTAACCATGCCGGATAACCGGTTTTGGTCTATCGGAGAATGCGTCGGTCATGCCTGGAAAGACGGAAAGGCATTAAAACAAAAATAGTTCCTGTGGAAAAACATTCAACTTTGTTCAGGTTCATGGCAGATAAAAATTTTAACCGGAGGGATACACGGGATACTGCGAGCATGCGCTCTTTTTCGAGCTGAGGATTAAAATTTTTATCCAAAGCGGAAACCGGGCAAAAGGGGGTGTTTTTCTACGAAAATCAATTAAAGGAGATTCACCGATGATACTTTGGCGATGCCTATCAAGCCGTTTTCTGGTGAAGGCAATCATGCCCGGTTGCCTTCAATATAACCTAAATTTTGAATCGATTGACCATCTCGCTCAAGTTCTCTGCTAAATCGGACAAGACTTTTGCGCTCTCTTTTACCTTTTTGCTGCCTGAATTCGTCTCTTTGGCAGATTCGCTCACCTCTGTTACACTCTGTGTGACTTCAGCGGTCACTGCAGAGACTTGGTTGACATTGTTATTGACTTCCTGTACTCCAGAGGCTGCCTGGTTGACATTGTTTGAAATCTCCTGTGTGGTGGCAGACTGTTCTTCAACAGAGGTTGCTACCGTTGTCACGATTTCATTAATATCGTTTATAACGCCCACAATACTCTTGATGGCATCGACAGCTTCATTTGTAGTGTTTTGTACACCCGAGATTTTATCGTTAATTTCAGTGGTGGCCTCTGCTGTCTGTTGAGCCAGGTTTTTGATTTCAGAAGCAACAACCGCAAACCCCTTTCCGGCTTCTCCGGCTCGTGCCGCTTCAATTGTTGCATTCAAGGCCAGCAGGTTGGTCTGTTCAGAGATGTCAGATATGGTTTCGGTGACATTGTTTATGTCTTTGGCTGCATTCCCAAGCGTAACTATTTTTTCAGAAACATCCTGGGCCTGTGCAACAGCGGATTGTGTAATTTCATTGCCTTTTGATGTATTGTTTGCAATTTCATTGATCGTTGTGGACATCTCTTTAGCGGCTGATACGATCATCTGAATACTGGCAGTGGTTTGTTCGGTTTCAGATGCAACACTGTTTATGTTCGTATTCATCTCTTCGGTTGCAGCAGCAACTGCATTGGATTGTTCCGTCGCCTGTACCGAACCTTTGAAAAGTCCTTCTGAGACCTGCGTCAACTGTGTTGAGGAAGACGCCAATGTGGAGACACCACTGGAAATATCTTTTATCATATCCTGAAGGGAATCTATAAACGAATTAAAGCTTCGAGATAGAGTGCCCACTTCATCTTTGGTGTCCACATCAAGCCGTTTGGTTAAATCTCCGTCACCTTTTGAAATATCATTCAGCCCGGCAACCACTCTGTTTAACGGGATCGTCACACTTCGGCTGACCACCACCATTAACAATATGCCGAACAGGACACCCAACCCACTGGTCACTAAGAGGATTAAAATGGTCGATTTGTAAGTTTTAACAGCATCTACATATTCTTTTTCAGAATGGGTCAGATTGATCTCAGTCAGTTGGTCGATATAGTCCCGCATTGCCTCGAATTTTTCGCTGGTCGGTCCTAATGTCAGATCAATCGCCTCCCGCCGTCCTGCGCGAGTGTCGGCTATCCGGCCGTCTACAACCTTTCTTGACATCGGGATCCACTCGACCCTGGCTTTTTCAAACTCCGGGATCAATGCTTTTTCTTCAGGGCTTGAAGCAAGTGCCTTGTATTTATTCCACCGCTCTCCAACCTGCTTAAAATTTGTTTCATAATCATCCACTAACGTCTTGAAGATATCTGATTTGGAATTGGCGAAAATCATGGAGCGCTCTGCAACCAACAGCTGCTGCATGTCCCGGTCTGCCTGAATCAGGTAATCTATACTTGGCAATCGAAGAGTGAAAAGATCTTCTAAAGTCTGCTCGATTTTATTTACGCTGTAATAGCCGTTTCCAGCGATCAATCCCATGAACAAAAGGAGAATTGAAAAGCTGACAGATAATTTTACACTTATTTTTAAATCGTTAAAGAACCGCATTCCATATTCCTTTGATTGAAAATTAGTGAATTATTCAACTTGGTCGACATCAATGCCGAAAGTTATGGCACCGATTGCTTTACCTGCTTCCATTACAGGAACAGATACCTGCACAAGGTAAGCCTGAGCACTGTCGTCGAACTCAACGTCATCAATAAAAATATCACCTTTTCCACCATTGTATGATTTTTGAAATTTGGCTTCGTCGCCCTGCCAGTAATCCGATGTTTTATCAGTCATCGCCACATTGGCACCCTGATTATCCATGACAAAAATTTCAGCATAAAAAGGTGCTGATTCCTGGATTTTTCGTAAAAATTTTGCACAACCAGAATCCATAATTGTCTGCATAAAATCTGCGATTCCCGCAGTTTTTTTCCAGGTTTCATCCATTGATTTAATCTCGTCTAATGACATTTTTTTATTATTTTGGGCTTTTACAGCTGACAATATTTCAGGTGCTTTTCCGAATTCCGCTAATTTTGAATTCGCCAGGTCCACAACTTTCTGAGGTGCCTGTTCTGCTTGAACATTTGTAATAATGGCCAAAAAACAAATAAATACAATTAATGTGATAGATCTCTTTTTCATGATGCATTCCCCTTTAATTGTGATTTTGTTGTTAAAAAGATGTCAATCAATGCATTAAAAACAGATGCAAGACTATTTTGTAAAATTTGCGGGAGATCTCGTAATTTGTTTGTAATGCGATTGAAAGTATACACAAAATAATATTCTCTCTATTGAGAAACGTCAATTGAAAAAAAGGAAACCGAGAATAATGGTATAAAATATCAGAACCGGTTTGCTGGTGTAAAATCTATTTCCGACCCGGAGCATGGTATTGTGAAGAATCATGGCCGGATAATAGAAGTCTTGAGCGAGCCCAATCTTGGCGCATTTAGAAGAAAAGCAGGTTACGTCAAACAGTCCAGGATCGCACAGGCAATCTCGGTTTCATCCGTGACAAATGAAAAATTTCCGCAGCCCTTTATGGCCAGCTGGCGGATGACTTCGCGTTTGGCCGGGGGAAAGCCGATAACACCCAGTTGATGATATTTGACAGCAGCTTCAAGGGGATCGCCGCCCCGGTTCCAGGCCCCGTCCGTTAACAACAGTCCCCGTTTCTCTTCAAATTCGGATAAATGGTGTAATCCCGTCTCCAATGCCTGGCAGGTATCTGTATCACCATTCAGGTCAAGTTCAAAAAGCCGTTTTAATACCTCCTCCGGTCCGGTGGGCTCATTTATACCTTTTAGCACGGTGACATTATTGGAGAATGCAAGGACGCCGTAATCCGTTTTAAAATGACTGGCAATGGCGGCCGTGGTGATGGCCGATAAAATCAGTTTCATGCCTTTCATGGAATAGCTGTGGTCGAACATCATGATAAAGGCCCTTCTTTCCCTGTCCCGGACAAAGGAGACGAGGTTCTCCAGTATGTCCCGCTCCGGTTGCTCAATGCATCGCTCCAGGCTGCAGTCCAGTTCTATTTCCGCACCGCTTATAAATCCGTTGACCCGTTTCAGCCTGCCGGACTGGCATCCGGTGTCTGCAATCTGTTTGGCGATATTGATAATTAGACGGCTGGCGATTTTTACGGCCAAAGATTTTACATTCTCCTTCAGCATGCTGAATACATTGGCGAAAACCTCCAGGGAGTCCTGTTTCTCAAAAAACAGGTCGAGTTCGTCAGGATTTGAGTTGAGATGCTGCGCGACCCGGTAGAAATAGGCGTAGTTTGCTGAATCCCGGCTAAGAAACCAGTCCCCTACAAAGCGGGCTTTTTTTTTTGATTCTCATCCGTGTCGGAGATCTCTTTCTTCGGCTTGGGAGAGGTGAATGGGACGATGGGTTCCCCATGATATCGTTCCCAGATTTCCTCGATGATCTCATCGGCAGACCTGGCTGCCATTTCGTTCAGCCAGATCTTATTGGAAAGAGCCATCCGGGCTGAGGTAAGAAAATTCTGTTCAGGTTCATCGGTCAATTTCTGCATTCCCTCATACAGATCCACAAGATCAATACCGGCACGGATCGATGCCCCCTGTTTGATGTCCGGATGGTGCCGTGTTTCCCGGACCAGTTTGACGGCAAGGTCGATAATTTTGGAATCTTTGGAATGGGTTCGGGCACTGACAATCTCTATCTCTTCATCTTCACTCTGATAGTCCATCTTAATCAAACAGATCCGGTCCATGAATGCCCGGCTGACCCTGACTGTTCCGACATCATCAAACGGATTTTGGGAGGCGATGACGGTGAACGGGGGGACAGCGCTTACCGAGCCGTACCTGGGAATGGTTATTTCACCCTCTTCCATAGGGGAAATCAGGACGTTGGACACATCTGCCGGCATCCGGTTGAATTCTTCAATATAGAGGATTCCGCCTTTTTCCATCGCCTTGGTCAGGGGGCCTTTTTCAAAGTATTCCGGGCGGTAGTTGTCAGCCATGACTTTGGCCGGATTAAAATGGCCCACCAGTTTGGCAGGGGTCAGATCAATATTTCCCTCTATAATGTAGAAGGGAATCCCGGCGGTTTTGGCAATTAATCGCAGCAGGGTTGACTTTGAAGTGCCGGGCGGCCCCTCCAGGAGAATGTGTTTGCCGGCACCCACGGCAGTTAAAATTGACCTGACCTCAATCTGCCTTCCGATAACCGCATCGCTGGTTTCCCGGTAGATTTCATTGAACCTGATTGATAACGCCATCGACATTTTCTCCATCTGAAATAGTGCAACGGTTAACGGTTAGACAAAAACGAGCCCCATAAAATTAACGTACTCTTTGGGGGGCCATTCAACGGCCACGCCAGCCAGCCTGGCAAGATCGGTGATATCAATCCCAAAACCCTCGGGGCTCGGCCGTGCTTTGAACGGATGACGGCAGGGCTCTGATTTGGGTGTACAGGTTTTGCATAATTTGCATCCGCCCACCGTCAGGCCCAGGGCTTGGTAAAATCCGTGTTGGAACGCCAATAATTCCATGTCTGAAATCATATCGGCGAGTCTGCATTCAGCCGAAAAATCGGTTTGATAAGTTTCAATTTTTTTTATTTTTTCCTGCAATACCACTAAAAATGCCCGGCTGTAGTCATTCAGGGCTTCCCTGAATTCAGAGACACCGGGAATGTTCGGCGGGCAGGTTTTACAGACATCGTAATATTCACATAAAGGGACCTGGCACTTTAGCCGTATGCTCTGTTTTGGCTGTATGGCAGAGATGTCCAGCAAAAAAAGCATTATCCCTTTTTCCCGTGCCAGTGCATTAAAAGCGTGCTGCAGCTCATTTAATTGTTTTGCATCCATTTCCTTGCCTATGTATGATGCAGGGGTCGGCCCATGGTTATTTCATCAAGGGTTGCCCGTTCAAACCGGGATGTTTCAGTGGACCGCCAAGGTTAAATAGAGTCATAATGGATTCAAGTATGGTACAAGACCCGGCAGAGAAGCCAGGGTCTTGTATTCAAAGTTTAAAACGATACTTTATTTTTCAACCGATTAACGCTGGCGATCTCTATGTCGAGAAGGTCGGCAATCCTTGCTTTTGCCTCAATTCCCTTTGCGCAGCCCGGGACGGACGTAATGATTCCGATGTCCAGCTCCTCGCGGACTTCTCTCATCACATGCACATCCGACAGGTCGGAAGGGGATATCTTAAGCTTTGACGCAACGTAGGCTTTTGCATCGCTGATCCGCATCTTGCGGGCCATCTGCATACGGGCCACCAGATCTCCGGCAGTCCTTATTCCACCCATTCCCGCTGCCACACCGTGAGCAATCGACATCCCCATGGGGTCTCCGACGCCTATCTACAGCCCGTCTACCTTGGCAATGGTTACCATGGCTTTGGATGCCCTGCTGACAGAGTCTATGGGCGGGGTTTCAAACACAGGGGACCCCCCCACGCCCATACCCATGTTGACATGGATGGGAATATTGGAGACCTCAACACAGGCCTTGACAAATGTCACTGCCCGGGCCAGGTTCCAAGGCATATCCTTGCTGGGCTTTGTGTTGACCACCGGGCCGAAAATATCGGCACCGGCGTCTTCCATGAGGCCGACCTGCTGGTGGCAGTACAGGCCGGCAAGTCTTTGACCCTTATATTCCAGCCCGCCGTGCATGCCCAATACGAATTCTCCGGCCATGCCCACCTGAACGCTCAGGCCGGTGCTCTTTTTTAAATGTTCCACGGCGTGGAGGGTTGCCTTGAAGTCCGGGTCTCCGGCCGCGCCGGTAGTGTCGAAGTTAATACCGTCGCAACCGACTTCAGCCAGTTTTTCACCGACATAAACCATGTCCCGGACAGCATGTTCCACTGCACTTTCCTGTGCCTCGTACGCCTCTTTGACCTTGCCGGCGGGCAACAGGTCGGACGGATTGCCAAACGGGCCGTCCGGGCTGTAGTACAACCCAAGATTGGGCATGGCACCGTAAAATAAGGGGATGACCGTGGACAGCAGTGCATTTTCCATCTCCTGCTGTTCCATGGCAATCACCGGTTTTACCGGTTTAAAACTATAATCGATATGGCCGAGCTCCATGGTATCGGCACAGAATCCCCGTTCATGGACCTGGATGCCCTGTAACCGGCTCAGGGGAATGCCGACACCGCTGTTTCCCTGGTCTCCCATTACCCGCAGGGTGCCGATGTCATGAGTGACAACGACTTCTTCTCCCTGCTCGACACTGACGATCCTGTTGGGATCGGTGAAAATGTCCAGCAGACGTTCCAGGTCGTCTTTTGACAGAGGATCTATCTTTCCCTTATCAGCGGCATCCTGAGTGCCCGCTTCAAGGGCGGCCATGATCTCTTCAGAGGTCATCTCAATCAGCGCCCCGTCCCCCCGCCTGGTTAAGTGTTTGGTCATGTTCTCACCTCCTTTAACTTAACTGAAGATTTCTTTGAGTTTCATTACCGTGTCACCGGCACTTTCCGCCCAGAAATTTGCCCCGATCTTTGCCGCCCAGTGCTCGGTGGTGGCAGCCCCGCCCACCATGGTGGTTACCCTGTCACGAAGCCCTGCCTCTTCCAGGGCCTTTTCCAGGGCCTTTTGGCCGGCCATAGTCGTTGTCATTAAAGCGGAGGTGCCAACCACCTGCGCATCGACTTCTTTGGCCTTTTCCACAAATGTGGCAATGGGGACGTCCCTGCCCAGGTCGATCACTTCAAACCCGTAAACCCTGAGCATTGTTGCCACAATGCCTTTGCCGATGTCGTGTACATCCCCTTCAATGGTACCGAGTACGACTTTGGCCAGTTTTTTGCCGACCTGGTCTTTGGGCAAGGATTTTTCAAGAATTCCCACAGCCGACGTCATGGCCTCGGACGCAATGATGAGATGGGGCAGGAAGACCTCACCCCGGTCAAACAGATCCCCCAGTTTCCGGATACCGTCGGACAATCCCTGTTCAATCATTTCTATGGGATCATATCCGTCATCCAGATATTGCCGGGCAAGCGCCTTAACCGCATCCTCATCCGCGTCAATGACGCATTGGGCCGCCTTTTTCATATATTCTGCCTTTTCCATCCAGTGTCACCTCCTTTCTCGTTTTGAAGTTATGATATAAAAAAAATAGTTTTTTCAATGAATTGACACATTTTTACAATGAGGTGTGTCCAAATAAAAATCGGTTAAATGAAACACGTTTTCAGGGCAGATTTTTTCGCACCTTTTGCAGGCCGGTCCATTGCATTTTGCAAGATCCATGGTTATGGAAAACGGTTCATTTTCCTCCAAAAAAAGGGTTTTCTCCGGGCACTCTTCCATACAGCCGCCACACCCTGTGCACCCTTTAAACCGCATACATCGTTTTTCCCCGATGTCTGAAATGATCCGGAGCCCTTTTTGCCCGATGTCCGGGATATCCCGGGTGACTGTTCTGATCACCTCTGAATCAACGGTTTTTTCAATGACAGGCGGCAGTTTGAACCGTTTCAGGAACTGGTTGTAATCCTCCGGGGACATTCCCTCGGTCCAGTAGGACAACTCAAGGATATAGACCGTTTCAAATGTCTTGGAATCGGCAAACATGCAATGATGCTGCCTCAGCCGGGCAGCCACTTTTTTCATCTGCCGGAGCGCATCCACATCTCTCACCATATCCACTGCCATGGCCAGGGAAGAGTTCCCAACCTGGTAGATTTTTTTTACCCCTTTTGGCAGCATACCGATATCCTGGGCTTTCAGGGCATCCACATAGGTTCCGGAAGCGCCGGCCATGTATGCGGTTTCAATGTCTTCCAAATTGATGCCCGCTTCCCGGCACAGGGCAATGTGGCCGGCCCTGACGGCACCGATGGCTTTTCCGGCTTCTTTCAAATCCCTTTCCGTGAACACAATTCCGTCGGGCAGATGAATTTTCGAGTCCGGTGTCATAATTTTGGGTATCCGGATCAGCCCCGATGCAACGGCCTGGCTAATCAGGGCGATAACACCGGTACCGGTGATGCCCAGGGCGTTCGATGTCCCTTTCCGGATCAGGCTTCCTGTAACAGGATCTAGGGTATCTCCCGGCCGGGCCTGCATTTCTGGGTCCAGAACCCAGGTTTTGAGTCCGTGTTTTGGGGAGGTGTCTCTATTAAAAGGCCTTGAATCCGGATCTTTTCCAGGTGAAGACTCAAGATCACATATTGCACCGGGCAGGGCCAGAATTCCGTCCTCAATATGCTGTCCTTCAAGAGCGGGGCCTGCAGCAGTGGAACCGGTATAGACAATGCCGTCGGCAATCAGGGCCATTTCGGCGTTGGTTCCGTAATCCGTGGCAATGGCAATTTCGTCTCTGTCAAGCATATGAGTTTGAATCATCATGGCCAGGGCATCGGCACCGATTTCATGGCGAACCGCCGGCGGGATTAAAATATCCGTCCCGTCCGGAAGTTTCAGCCCGGAAATATCCACTGCTTTCAGAATACAGGCGTCCCGCTTGGGAGGCACCACCCCCAGGGCTTCCAGTTTATGCTTTCCGGCATAGGCCAGGTCCCTGATTTCAATATTCTGAAACAGGGATAATTGAATGGGGTTGCCGCAGACACCAAGTCTGATCACGTTATCTGTTTGAACATCCAGCCGTTCGATAACTTGATTGACGGCATGGATCACGATTTCATGGGCACGGTTTGCCCCGAGTTCAACCGCAAAGTGGAGATGATCCATGACATTGGCACCGGGAAGTGGATGTCTGGTGGTAACGGCGGTGCAGATAATCTGCCCGCCGTTATCCAGATCAACGGCCTGTCCTCGAAATCCGCTGGTTCCCAGGTCCAGTGCAATGCCTAATCTTGCCATGGTGTAAACCTCTCCCTTTAAAACGGCATCATCCCTGCCCGGCGGAAAGCCGGGCAGGTCAACCATTATCCGTTGCGTCTAATGAACCCGGGCCACTTCCAGCATGGCTGCCAGATTTTCGGTAGGGGTACCGGGCCCTACCGCGCATCCCGGGGCCAAGATCTGGATACCGTCGTCAATGGCCTGTTCGGATTCTTTTTTGATCTCTTCAGGGCCGTTTAAAAATAAGGTGGTTGCCACATCGACACCGCCCAGCAGCACAATGTCGGACTCGCATTTTTCCCTGATCTCTCTCGGGTTGGATTTGGTATCCAGGCTCAAAATATCCGGTCCGGTCCGGGCCATCCATTTTACAATCGGATCCACCTTGCCGCAGATGTGCAGAATCGTTGGCACCGGAATGGCATCAAACTGCTTTTTCTGAAATTCCAGTTCCAGATCTTTATAGGATTTGGGTGCTATCAGTTCCGGTGAGGCTGTCATGTCCTCGCAGCAGATGATATCTGCGCCGGCCTCGATAAGGGCGTGTGCAAGGGAGGTGCCGGCCTTTTCACCCAACACCAGCCAGGGCCGGATTTTATCGGGTGTTTTAAACGTCGCTTTTAAAAGCGGCACCGTATCAATCAGTGAGCCGGCAATTGTAAAGGGTCCGATAATACCGGCAATAATCGGCACGGTCTCCCCCACTTCTTTTTTTAAAATTTTAACGGCTTTGAGCAGTTCCGGTATATGGCCCCTGGACAGAAAGTCATCCGGAAATTCAGGTGTATCATCAATTTTAAAAGCAGGCGGATGGTCGATTCCCGGAATGCCTTCCATGCCTCCGGGCAGTTTTCCCGGTTTGATTTTGGCACCCAGGGCGCGAGCTTCAAATGTCTGGCAAAAGGGTACCCTGACGGCATCAAAACCAAGGATCGTATGTGACGCCAGTGCCAGTTTGGCCATGGCTTCTCCATCCTCGTGGGCTTCCGGCCAGAAGGCCTGAACCCGGTCCATCTGTTCATAGGTTGCCATGCAGTTGGCCCCAAAGCAGGGCATCCGGTCGGGTCTCTCCTTGTTTATGACGGCCATTACGCGTTCTTTTGAGTTCATTAACCCATCCTCTTCTCAAATAGTTCATCTGTTTTTTGTTGATAAAATAGATCAAACATCTCAACCATAGTCATAACCGGGCTTTTGGATGTAAGCGTTAAAACTTGGATACAAATGCCCTGGCCTGCCACAATGCAACCAGGCTGATGACGATGATCGTGATTGCCCAGGTATATTCTGCCGCCACTACCGGGGCATTGGTCATGTCATAACCTTCGCCGTAGTAAGCAACCAAAAAATTGTTCATTGTTTCCACGGTCAATTCTCCTTATGATGTTGTTAAACACCGATATCTGATGCACGGGTCTTTCCGAAATCGGTAATCACGTATTTGTGCATCAGATATCCCTTTTTATATATGCCTTTTTCGTCGACTTTTGATTCAGTCGTTTCAAGCATTGCGCCTGAAGCCATTTCAATGATATCGAAATTAATGGAATCCCTTTCGAAATCACTGTTCATCCGGTATTCTTCCTGGATCTGTCCGACGATCTCGTAGTCCCAGTGTTGGTTCCCGTCGGAGAACAACTCAAGCAGTCTGAATTTTAATGGACGTAGCCCAGCCATATAATTCACCTCCCTTATGTTGAAGCGGTGGTCGTTCTCAATGATTCGACATCCTCGGTTTCCTCAGTTACCATCACAAAACCGCCGATAACGCAGAGTGCGCCCCCCACAAGCACGGTCCAGGCAGGCACCTGTGCAAAGAAAAGATACATGAAGATGACAGCGAAAAGCCCGTATAGGTTTCCAATCCCCTGCCCCCTGCCAACCCCGATAAGCGGGAAGGATTTATACCAGGCAACATAGCAGAAACCAAACGTGATGCCTGCGAACATGAGGACCATGATTGAAAGGGGGTTAAATGCCAGAAGCGCATATTTGAAGACCGGGTATCCGGCGATGGCAACGGCAGGTACGATAACAATCCACCAGAGGATGTTCTCCCCGATAAAACGGATGGCAAGACCGACATCCGGTTCCGCAATGTCAAGGCCTTTTCCGGCAATAGCGCCTTCAATGCCCCAACCCAGTGCAGCCATCAATCCGCCGACATATCCGATCCACGGCACATCTCCGGCAGACAGCTCCTGAATCGCACCGCCGAGAAAAATGACGAGCCCGCCGGCAATGATGACAAGGATGCCGATCCATGCCCGCTTTGTTATATTTTCCCCATACCAGTAGTAGGCCAGAATTGAGCCGACGACCGGATAAAGCAGGGCGGCAACGGCTGCAAAACCGGCACCGATGAATCCGATGGCGATAAATGATCCCAGGATTGCCACGGGACCGCCAAAGATAGACGCCAGGTAGAACCACTTGCTGCAAGTGTGAAACTCTTTCATTGTCCGCTTCATTTCTCCAAACTTGCCAAGTACGCCGTTCCATACCAGCATGGAAATGATAACGGTCAATGCATTGAATGCGGTGATAAGGACAGCGACCACAATCGTTGCAGCTGTCGCGTGTTCGCTTGAGCCGGTGCCTGACGGATCTGCAATAACATTGTACATTGAATCAAAAGGTGGCAATGCCCAGATAATTGTACCTGGAATGTACCAGATACCCCATAATACGGCGCAGAAGACGGCCCACATATAGCCGTAATTCATCCTGCGCCTGTACTCCATTTTTTTTAATTCTCCTATGTCCACAATTACCTTTCCTCCAGTTCTTTAAGTTGAAAGGGGTGGCTTGGAGGGAACCGCAGCCGGCATCCCTCCACGTCCCAAATATTGGAAGACCCAATTAACCCGGATATTTCATGACCATTTAAGTGAAACACCTAAAATTGTATTTAAAAACAATATCTTGAAATCAAAACCATGCAAGTATAAACATTACAAATTGTCACCCCTTGGGCGAACCGATTTTACTTCATCTGTGTTGTTACAGATCGTTTGCGGTAGGGCAACTACAGCCTCACGACCTGTGCCTGACAGCTAAAGTAAAATCGATTCGTGAAATATCCGGGCTAAGGCATCGAGTAAAAATAACCTATCCATCTTACTTGTCTTTTTATCCGTATTCTTCGTTGGGAAAA
>JANQML010000388.1 GCA_028280105.1 Desulfobacula sp.
GGCCAGCCCCGTGGTGACCATGGTTTCGCAGGCAACCCTGCACTCTTTATCTTCCGCCATAATGGCATCAAGGATGCTGTCTGAAATGGCGTCAGCCACCTTGTCCGGATGCCCCTCCGTAACCGACTCGGATGTAAACATAAACGATTGTTTTTCCGGCATTATTAAGTTCCTTTAATCATCTTTTTAGTGTATTGAAATTAAGATAAATTATTTATAAATAGTCTGTCGCGATTTGTCAATGTCGCCGGCCATTCGCATTCAGGCCATACATCTTCCTTTTTTTCAACCAAATCTTTTAGCACTCATTTTATCGTTTCCATTTTTCACGGATATTGATATGAGAACCCATCGTACCATAACTATTCAAACGATCTTTATCCGGTGGAGAAAATATGTCTGACAATTTAAAAAATCGAATTACAGGAATCGGGAACACCCTGGTCGACTTGCTTATTAATGAATCCGATCAGTTTTTAATCGGTCTGAACAAAGAAAAAGGCGGCATGCATCTGGTTGAGTATGAGGACGTAAAAACCATACTCGCTCAGACAACCCAAACCCCGGTGGTTGCAACTGGGGGGTCTGCCTGCAATACCATTGTCGGAGTCGGTAACCTCGGCGGATCGGCCAGATTCATTGGCAGCCGGGGCAATGATGACTACGGCGATCGATTTGAAACCGGTTTGATCCAAAGCGGTGTCTCCCCCCGAATGGCCGTCGGAAAGATGCCTACGGGCCGCGTATTATCCGTGGTCACCCCCGATGCCCAGCGGTCCATGTTCACCTATCTCGGGGCATCTGTCGAACTTGATCCGGATTCAATTGTACCGGATATGTTCAAAGGCAGCGGCATTGTCGTTGTCGAAGGATACCTGCTCTTTAACGAAGAGTTGATTCTGGCCGCATTAAAGGCTGCCAAATCGGCAGATGCCCTGATCGCACTCGATCTGTCAAGTTTTGAAGTGGTCAATGCCGCCAAGCCGATTTTAGGGGACCTGATCAGGAACTTCGTGGATATCCTCATTGCCAACGAAGACGAAGCCCGGGCCTATACCGGAATCGATTGCGAAAAAAAAGCCATTGACCTGCTCTCAAAGGATGTCTCATATGCGGTATTAAAAGTAGGGGAGAGAGGCAGTTATGTCTCACACGATCAGAAGATTACCCGTATTGAACCGGTCAAAGGCAAACCGCCGGTTGATACCACCGGTGCCGGAGACCTCTGGGCTTCGGGTTTTCTATACGGCCTTGCCCACGGGCTGACCATTGAAAAAGCCGGCCACCTGGCCTCGGTTTGCGGATATGAGGTCTGCCGGGTCATGGGCGCCCAATTATCTGAAAAAACCTGGGCACGCATCCGGTCCCTGCTCTGATTGAACCGGATATTCTTAGGCATGCTGATTTAAACCCATACCATTAAAAAGCGTTGTACACAAAAGTGACAACGCCTTTTATTAGTTCAAAACCGATACGGGCAGTTCCATGTTCAGGCGTTAATTAAAACAGGGAACTACCCAAATACAACTTTATATACGTCTTTATATTTTGTGGCAAAATGAAATTCAATCCCCTCTTTGATGTGTTCCGGCAACTTCTTAAAATCCGGCATGCATCCCTGGGGAAGGATGATCTCCCTGATACCGGAACGGCGGGCTGCAATAATTTTTTCTTTTATCCCCCCCACCGGCAGAACCTCTCCTGTAAGGGTGATCTCACCGGTCATGGCCAGCTGACGGTCAATTGCTTTTCCCGTGGCAAGCGAGATGATGGCCGTGGCAATGGTTACACCGGCACTGGGCCCATCCTTGGGTGTGGCACCCTCGGGAACATGGATATGGATAAATGCCTGATCAAAATAGGTTTCATCTATTTTAAAGTCTTTCATGTTGGACCGGACATAACTATAGGCAATGGTTGCCGACTCCTGCATCACATCTCCCAATTTTCCGGTCAGCTTAAACCCGGGATTCTTTTCATGGACCCTTAAGGTTTCAATGGGCAGGGTGGCCCCTCCCATGGAGGTCCAGGCAAGACCGGTGACCACCCCCACACCGGATATCTGCCGGTCATTCTTGAAAACCGGGACCCCCAGGTATTTTTCAAGCGACTTGATATTGACCCGTATCTTTTCCTTTTTCTCTTTCAAGATACTGACAATACTCTTTCTGATGATCTTATTCAGCAGTTTTTCAAGGTTTCGCACACCGGCTTCCCTGGCATAGCCCTCAATCAGGTGCCGCAGGGTCGGGTCTGTAATGGTAATGGTCTTGGCCGTCAGGTTATTCCGCTTCAACAGTTTGGGCCAGAGGTGTTTTCTGGCGATTTCAATTTTTTCGCGGGTGATGTAGCCGGACAGGTTGATCCGGTCCATACGGTCGAGCAAAGGCCCCGGAATGGTATCCAGCTGGTTGGCCGTACAGATAAAAAGCACTTTGGAAAGATCGAGGCGAAGATCCAGGTAGTGGTCCAGAAACTCTGAATTCTGTTCCGGATCCAGAACTTCAAGCAGGGCAGATGCCGGGTCCCCCTGGTAAGACATCCCGATCTTGTCCACCTCATCGAGCATCACCACCGGATTGGCAACCCCGGTATCTTTTAGCGCCTGAACCATTTTCCCGGGCAGCGCTCCCACATAGGTCCGCCTGTGTCCTTTGATCTCAGCCTCATCCCGCATACCGCCCAAACTGAACCGGTAAAATTTTCTGCCCAACGCCTCTGCAATGGATTTCCCGATGGAGGTTTTACCGACCCCCGGAGGTCCCACAAAGAGAATGATGGATCCGGACACATCTTTCTTGTAAATCCCTGCGGCAAAAAACTCGATAATCCGTTCCTTGACATCGGCAAGCCCGGCATGGTCCCGGTCCAGGATCTTCTCCGCCCGTTCGATATCGATATTATCTTCAGAGTAGACGCCCCAGGGATAAGCGGTCACCCAGTCCAGATAATTCCGGGTCACCCCGTATTCCGAAGACCCGGTTTCAAGAACAGATAATTTTTCAATCTCCTCGTCAAACCGTTTTTTAACATGATCCGGCGGATCCAGTTGTTCAAACCGTTCCTTAAATTTATCCACATCAGAGGTTTTATCGTCTTTCTGCAGCCCCAGTTCTTTTTGAATGGCTTTGAGCTGTTCCCGTAAAAAGAATTTACGTTTGTTATCATCCACCTGGGTATTGATGTCTTTTTGAATCTTGGTCTGCAGCTTGGCAATCTCAATCTCTTTTTGCAGCATCATCATGACCTTTTTCATCCGTTCCATGACAGATGTAAATTCCAGGATCTCCTGCAGGTCATCGCCTGAAGCCGTGGTGATACCGGCTGCAAAGTCGGTCAAAGGCCCCGGCTGGTCCGGGCTGAACATCCCCAGATACTGGCGGACTTCCTCGGAATAGAGCGGATTGAGGCTCAGCAACTGTTTGATGGCGTTTATGATGGCAATGGCATATGCCTTGAGTTCGCTCCCGTCTTCCTTGGGCTGCTCAAAATACTCGACCTGTGCCACAAACGGCGGTTTATCCGATAAAAACCGCCGGATACGGAACCGCTCCAGTCCCTGGGCAATAAACTGGATATTTCCCTTTACATCGGTGATATTCATCATTCTGACCACGCAACCGACCTCGGGAAAATCCTTTTGATAGACATATTTGCCTCTGACTTCCTTTATATAGGCAATACCCAGCAGATTTTTAGATTCTTTGGATGCTTTCACCAGTGTCTCTTCCCACCGGGCCTTGGAGACCACCAGGGGTTGAACCTGGGCAGGCAGGTGGGGGCGTCCGGTTATGGGAACAATGTAAAGGATATCCGGTTTGGCAGTCTGCTGAACGAGCTGCCCTTTTTCTTCTCCGTTCTCTTCTTCAACAATTTCCGGTGTAATCGGTCTGTTTTCATCCGTCATAGCGCACCCCTTATGAGTCTTGATTCTTTTAATATGAGTTCTTGATTCTTTATAAATTGAAATTTTTTATTCTATTATAATCTTGTTTTTCATTCTGACAACCCAAAAAGGCAATTTCTCCCCTGCCGGATACGGCCGCTCCACGCAACTGAAAAACCGTTTCCTTTTCATATATCCGGATTAATCCGGCGGCCTGAAAAAATTGTTTTTTCCGACTAACTATCATTAGGCGTTGAAAATTAAGAAAAAAATACCGGAACAAAGAATTGACTTATCCATCTATTAAGTATAAACATAATTTAATAATATGGCTCTAAAAAATTTTCAGCCAATTAACAAATTTCACATCACTATACCGGATACCTTCTGCTGTGGGGGTGATGACTGTCAAAAACACCCCATGCCTGTGAAAGCTTAAGCCCGGAAAAAGACCGGCTGAAAACAGACCATTTTAAACTTTAAATTGAGGATTGTAATGGATAAAACAAAACAACTGTCAGAAAGCCTTGAAGATTATCTTGAAACCATTTTGGAACTCCAGACATTAAAAACGGTTGCCCGGTCAAAGGATATTGCCGAAAAACTGAACATCAAACGCGGATCCGTCACCGGTATGCTGAAAAAACTGGCTTCCAATGAATTAATCGATTATGAACCATACGGGTACGTCACCCTGACGGCCAAAGGTAAAAAGATTGCCACAGATATCCGGAACCGGCATCTGGTGTTCAAAGATTTTCTGGTGCGAATCCTGAAAATTGAGGAACAGACGGCAAACGATGCGGCCTGCCGCATGGAACATGCCATGGATAAAGATACGTTCAAACGGTTCACCGACTTTATAAAATTTATCGATACCTGCCCCCGCTGCGGAGATGACTGGCTCGGGGCATTTGCTTCACCCAAGGCAATGGACGATAAAAAAGCATCCGAATGCAAGGCGTGCATTGAAAACTGTCTGAAATCCGTTAAATAGGGGGAAATATTCAAGCCGGCGACAGGTACCGGTTTCCGTTTAACAGGCCCGTCTGTATCAGGCACACAGGCTTATTTGCCAAAGGCTTCAACGGAAATCTTTATGAAGACCTTGTCGCCCACAACCCCCATTTCGAAAAATTTTCCGTCTCCCACGCCGTAATCCAGGCGGTTAATTTCAAATTCGGTGTTAAATCCCACCACCTCTGATTTTTTCAACGGATGGGCTTTGGGACCATAAAAAGAGAAAGGCATGGAAATCTCTTTTTCTTCTTCTTTAATTTTCAGCATGCCGGTAAGGGAGTATCGGTTGTCCGCTATATGCTCAACACGGGAGGATCTGAATCTCATCTCCGGGTACTCATCGGTATGGAAAAAATCTTTGGACCGCAGATGGGTATCCCGTTTCCCATGCAGGGTATTGATACTCTTTACGTCTACCGTAAAATCAAAGACCGCTTTTTCCGGTTGAGCCGGATCAAAATCGATATCTCCGTCAAATCCGGTAAATGAACCGGATGTATATGAAAAAATATGCATAATCTCAAACCGGATTTCAGCGTGGGCCGGGTCCAGTTTCCACTGGGCGGCCTGGCCGATTCCGCAAAAGAGCATCAGAACGGCCAGAAAGGTAAATATCCCTGTTTTTTTCATCTTTATCTCCTTGGATTGGATGTCTCTCCCTGCCGTCGTCTGCTGACGATGAACAGAGTAAAAAATATGCCGGCAGGAAATTATAACCTACAAATTAAAGCAGAAATGATTCCGTGTAAACCCTGCGGGGGTCAAATTCCAACTCCCGGAGGACGGGTCTGACGGAAAGAACCAGTGGCGGCGGGCCACAGATAAAGACAGCCGCATCCCGCGAAACCGGTTTCAGCACGTCTGACAGACTTTCCCGGCTGATCCGTTTGAACCGGGTCTGATGAACCGGTTCCCGTGTCAGAATATGTTCAATGGTCAACGATTTTAAACGCGATGCCATATCGTCAAATTCCGTTTTAAACATCAGATGATCCGCTGTTTTATTGCTCCAGACCAGATAAACGGGCTGATCAAACCCGGTTGCAGCCATATACCGCAGCATGCTCATCATGGGGGTGATTCCGATACCGCCGGCAATCATAACAACCGGTCTTTTCCGGGTTAACAGCGTATGGCTGAACCGGCCGTAGGGCCCGTCAATACAAAGCGTATCCCCGGTCTTTAACCGCCGGACGGTCCGGGTGAAATCGCCGCAGGACCGGATGATAAATTCAATCCGGTCTTTTGTATGGGGGGAGGATGAGATAGTGAACGGATGGCTCTCCTTTGGCAGATCTTTCCCCCGGGGCCGGACAAAGGCAAACTGCCCGGGCAGATAATCAAATCCGTCTCCGGATTCCGGGCAGGCAACCACCTGCCAGGCGTCTGCTGCCAAAGCCTCCACAGCCGTCACCCGGTACTTTCGTATAAACAGACCGCTGACACCTGACCATTTGAGCCCCAGAACAAGAAAGGATGTCAAAAAGGCTCCCGTTAACAACCAGAATGGAAGGCCGGATTCAAAGGGTTTGCTCACAAACCGAACATGGACAAAGATAAGAATAAAGACCAGAAGAGCCGTGAACCGGTGCATGGCAAACCAGACCTGCCAGTCCCTGATCAGCCGGTGGTGGAACCATGCCGTCAAAACCAGACCCACAAGCAGCAGGAACACGCCGACACCTAAAAACTCCGGCCAGTACCGTCTGGTAAGCGGAAAAAAACCAAATCCGTCAGCCCCGAGAATTAAAACGGGATGACACACTGCCAGGGCCAAAATCACCAGACCGTTGATTCTATGAAAGCCCCACAGCCGGTCCAAACCGAAAATCCGGTCAAGGAAAGCAAACCGTGCAGCAGAAACGGCCTGGAAGACGATCAGAACACCGGCAACAAGTCCGGTTATTTTTCCCCAGCGGAGCATGAGTTTGTCCGCCCCGAATTTATAAAACAGGGACGGGGATTCAAATAGATACGGGAGGCTTGCAGCCCCTGCCACAGCCAGAAGGACCGTGAAATAGCAGAGAATCTTTGCCGGCAAACGGGTCTGCATCAGCCACCCCCATTGGTTGCGGCCCTGTCATGGGCAGTATCTTTTTTCCAGATGGCCGTGCCGGTCAGGCCGCTATGGGACCGGTCAATCCGGCCGTCTGTTGCAATCGTTTCAAGGTATTGCCGGATCACCGGTTCCAGGTCGGTTTCCGGCCGGCCGGTGACCCGTTTGAAGAATGCGACCTGATTGTTCAACTCATCTTCCAGACCGATATCCTGTTCCCAGTCAATCCGGTCAAAACAGATATCCGGGAAAACTCCCATGGAGAACAACAGGTTGATTTTGTATAAAAAACTCTGGGGCTTGTCCGCCAGCGGGGTCTTCATAATGATTTCCCAGAGACGGCAGAGGATGGGATGGGCTTTCTTATCCGCCCACCCGCGGATGGCGCAGACATCTTTTGAACAGGCCGCCATCTTAAACAGGGCATCCGGTGTGGCCACCCCCGGCGACATATAGGCCAGCACGATGTCAAACCGGTTTTTCCAGCCAAGGGAGTCAATATCAACGCGGTGCCAGTCTTCACACAAAAGAGAGATCCGGCTCTCAAGCCCTGCCGGGATATCCTGCCTTACCCGGTCCAGCATGTTGGACGAAAAATCAAGGGCAATGACATTTGCCCCCTTTTTTGCCAGCGCAATGGATACCAGTCCGGTACCACAGCCGATATCAAGGACGGTTGTTCCCGGAACAATCCGATGTTTGTTTTCAATGAACAAAAGGGTCTTTTCCAGCCGGCGGTTCTTTATTTCCGACCGGTCCAGGTTATAGGTGGCAGCGGCCTTATCCCAGTATTCAGATGTGGAGAACCCCTTGTGGACGGCATGGGTGTCGGTGTCCCCGTCCCCTGCCCATTGGCGGACCCAGAATTCTTTGTTAAATACATTTTCCATTTCAGTCGATTACCCCCATTTCCCTGCGGGATTCTTTCACGGTAAAGAGGTTGACGATATCGATCATGACCACATAGAGTGCCGGTACAAACAAGAGGGTTAATACCGTGGCCGCGGCCAGTCCGTATGAAATACTCACGGCCATGGGAATCAGAAACTGGGCCTGAAAACTGGTCTCAAGCATCAGGGGAAAAAGTCCCGCAACCGTTGTCACCGATGTGAGCAGTACCGGCCGGAACCGGTTTCTCCCGGCCTCGATCACGGCGTCAAGGATTTTCACACCAGACCGCCGCCTGGCATTGATAAAATCGATCAGAATCAGGGAGTCGTTCACCACAATACCCGACAGCGCCACAATACCGAAGATGCTGAACATGGTCAGTTCGATTCCGTTGAAATAGTGTCCCCAGACAGCGCCGATCAGGCCGAAGGGAATGGCCGTCATGATGATGAACGGCTGGATATAGGATCTGAACTGGCTGGCCAGAAGCAAAAAGATAACCATGGCACACAGCCCAAACCCCTTTTCCAGGCTGACGATCAGATCCCGGGTCCGCTTGGCCTGGCCTTCCAGATCATAGCTTACCCCGGGAAACCGGGTGGAGAGCGTCTCCAGGTAATTTGCCTTTAAATCGGCCACGATCTCCTGTGCATTGGCCGTATCTTCATTGATATCCGAAACAACGGTAATGACCCGTTTCCGGTCCACGCGCTGGATGGCCGAATACCCCCGCTCCAAAACGATATCCGCCACCTGGTTCAACGGGATCTGCCGCCCGTCCCGGGTCCGGATACGCAGTTCATCAATGCTGGATTCAGACTCCCTCTCCTTCTGGGAATACCTCACCATGACCTTGATATCATCCTTTCCCCGCTGGATCTTTAAGACCTCATCCCCGTAATAGGCCTGCCGGATCTGGGTGGCGATGTCGGCCATGGTAATTCCCAGGGCCCGTGCACCGCTTTTGATATGGATCTGCTTCTCCATCTTGCCGGGCCTGAAATTATCCGTGATATCAAATGTTCCCGGATAGGTCCCGATTTCCCGCTTCAGATCCTTTGCAGCCCGGGCCAGCTGATCCAGGTCGTCCCCCACCAGCTGGATCTCAATGGGGTTGCCGCCGGGGCCGCCCTGGATAATGGTAAAGGTCAACTGTTCCGCCCCCGGGATATCACCGGTCAGCTCCCGCCATTTGGCAACCACTTCAGACGCCGGGATATCCGGCCGCATGGACGCCGGCTGAATCTCGATCCAGGCCTCCCCGCAATGTCCTCCGACAACCGGCGGCTTCCAGTCACGCCTCGGGATATACCCCACCAGGGAGAAATTGTTCACAACCAGGTCTTTTCCGTCCGTCACCCGGTCCCGGAAGTGCTCATTGAGCTGAAATGCCCCCTCTTCAATCTGTTCGATGGTCTTTTCAGTGGCCTCAAACGGGGTGCCCAGCGGATAGATGATCTCTGAAATCATCCAGTTGGAATCGGTCTTTCCGAACAGGAGAAACGGCACATGCCCCCCGCCGATCAGCCCGACGATACTGATGATCAGGACACCGACACCGATTGAAAGTGTAAAGTACCGGTTTTTTAAGGCATATTTAAGCACCGGAAGATAGAGGGTGTTGATGGTGAATCGCAGTCCGGATTCAACCCGTTTGCGGAGCCAGGCCTGGCTGTCGGACAGATCCTTTTTCAGCCACTCCAGCCAGAAGAAGAATATCGTATAGATACGGGGCTTTGCCGCCATGCCCGGCCGGAGGGTCCCTTCCAGGTGGGCGGGCAGGATGATAAAGGCCTCCACCAGGGAAAAGGCAAGGATACAGATCACGGCCTGGGGCATGATGGAGACAAACTTGCCGATGATGCCCGTGATGTGCATCAGCGGTGTAAAGGCCACAATGGTTGTGGTCACGGCCATGAGCACCGGACCGCCCACCTGGCCCAGCCCGTCGATCACGGCCTGCTTGGCCGATTTGCCCTGCTCAAAATGGGTAAAGACATTCTCGCCCACGATGATGGCATCATCCACCAGGATGCCCAGGGTCATGATAAACCCGAACATGGAAAGCATGTTCACCGACGCCCCCATGAAATCCAGGACCAGAAAGGCCCCCATAAACGAAATCGGGATGCCCACAGCCACCCAGAAGGCCAGTCCCAGGTTCAGAAAGAGGGCAAGCACGATAAAGACGAGCAGGATGCCCTGCCATCCGTTTTTCAGCAGCAGGTCAATCCGCTCCTGGACCATTTCGGCCATGTCAAACCAGTACCCCAGTGTAATGCCCGCCGGCATGGCGTCTTTATTTGCTTCAATATACGCTTTCACCGTCTTTGATATGGCAATGGTATCCTGGCTGTCGGTTCTGCGGACCACCACCAGGGCAGCGGGCTTTCCGTTAAACCGGGCCTTGATATCCGTATCTTCAAACCCGTCGATCACGGTTGCCACATCCCCCAGCCGGATGGTGGTGCCGTCCGCCCGGGTGACCACGGGAATCCGTTCAAACTCCTCGCCCGTGTACATCTTCCCCTTTGTCCGGACCAGGAACTCCCCGCCCCGGGTTTTGATTCTCCCGCCGGGCAGGTCCAGGCTCCCTGTCTTGACCGCCGCTGCCACCTGATCAAAGGAGAGGCTGTACTGCCTTAAATTCTCTTCGGACACCTCCACCGAGATCTCATAGTCCCGGACACCGATCAGACCGGCCTGGGAGATCACGTCGGCCTCCACCAGATCGTCCCGGATCGTCTCGGCGGTTTGACGCAGGATCTTTTCGTCCACATCCCCGTAAATAGAGAGATAGATGGCCGGATCATTGTTTTTGATCTCTACGACCACCGGATCTTCCGCCTCTTCCGGGAAAGAGTCGATCAGATCGATCTCCGTCCTGACCTCGTCCAGCTTTTCATTGATATCCACCCCGGCTTCCAGCTCCAGTGTCACCGACCCGTGCCCCTCAATGGCCGTGGCATAGACGGTCTTGACATCTTCAAGACTTTTGAGCTGCTCTTCAATCTTGATGCAGATCCCCTCTTCCACCTCTTCCGGAGACGCACCGGGGAAAGGAACCGAAATATCGATCATATCCAGGGAGAACTGGGGAAACATCTCCCGCCGCATGTTCAACACGGTATAGAGCCCGGCAACAATGATAAAGACCATGATCAGGTTGACCGATACCCGGTGTTCCACCGACCATTTCGCAAGCGTTTTCATTATTTGCTGCCCGTTTCCCCGGCCGGATTCCGGACGGCAACCGCCATCCCCTCAACCGCACCGGGCAACGGAGACGAAACCACCTCTTCGCCGGGCACCAGGCCGTCGGATATATAGATCTCCTCTTCAAACTTCCGGAAGACCGTCACCCTCTTCATCTTCAGCCGGCCGTCCCGGACCGTGAATATAATATCCCCGGTTTTCAGCAGGTGCCGGGGCAGGACAAAGAGATTGTCAACCGACTCCCCGATAATGGTGCAGGTAACAAAGGCCCCGGGTTTCAGGTGGAAAAAGGAGGGGTGATCCGGCCCGGGTGGATCGATTTCAATGGTCAGCGGCAGGGTGCGTGTCCTTTCATCGATCCCGGCCTTTAACCGGGCCACCCGGCCGGTCCAGCCGGATCCGACCGGTCCGTTTGAACGGGTCATCTGAATCTTCACCCCGGGCAGGGCCTGGCTTTCAGACAGCCCCGTTATCCACCGCATCTTTTCAATGGGGATCCGCACATCCACATCCAGTTTCCCCGCCTCATAAACAACACCCAGGATCTGTCCCGGGTTGACGTATTCGCCGACTTCGGCCGATTTTTCCAGAACCAGGCCGTCGAATTCCAGCTGAATCCGGGTCCGTTCAAGGGCCAGTGCCGCTTTTTGAACATCCACCTCCGCCATTGCCAAGGCCGCCTTTTTGGTTGTCATCCGGGTATCGGTGAGCAACAGCCGGTTGGAGAGACTCTGGAACTGCATCTTTGCCTGGAGATAGGCCTGTTCGGCCCGGTCCCGGCTGTTCTGGGAGGCGAACTGGTTCCGGGTCAACGTCTTCACCCGTTCCAGCTCTTTTCGGACCAGCTCAAGATTCTCTTCTGACAGGACGATATCCTGCTTGAGATTTTTGACATCCTGTTCAAAATTTTCAATATCCAGGCGGGCCTGCCGGACCCGCACCCGGCTGGCATAGAGTTCAAGTTCATACGACCGGGGATCGATCCGGGCAACAGGCTCCTCTTTTTTGATCTGTCCGCCTTCGATAAAAGAGGGGTGAAGATGGATGATCCGTCCGGGCACCTCCACCGCCACATTCACCGATTTCCTGGGTTTAACCGTTCCAAAGGCCTCAACCGTCATGATCCGGGTCTCCGGGTGAACCGTTAAAACCGTCACACCGGGCAATATATCTTTCACCGCTGTCTTCTCAGGTTCCGCTTTCAGCGAAATCAAAAAAACCGCAACTGCCGTTGCCGTGCCCAGAACGGCGAAAACCCTGATAACTCTGAACAGGAATGAAACGGTTTTATTTTTTAAAAGGCCGGATGGTTTCATGGGCATTCGATCTCCTTGATGGTATGAATCTGACATCTCCGGGGCGGTTGCCATGCAGCGGCGAATTCAAATTCATTCCACTCTATATACCAAGACAGTGGATTTGAAAAGTGTGCAGACCGTTAAATTTTTTATTTAAACGGGTGGTGATCGCCGGCACCGGGAATTCCCGCCGCGCGGAACACCCTTGATTTTTAACAAACCAGACCTTGACCGTATCGGCAATCACCTGCCGGAGGATCTGATACAGAACGGTTTTAAGCGAAAAGGATTGACAACGGCAAAATTCCTGCTTTAATAATTAGCATGCAATATAACCATGGTTGAGTTGACCCGTTAAAGCAACAGCGTTTTACCCGGACGGGTCAATTCGAATATTTCCGTATCATTATCATACTGAAATCTTCACCCTGACACCATCTGATTTTTGGAGGTAACTTTTTGGAGGCAACAATGGAGACTATAAAAGATTTGATGATCCCCTTGTCCGAATATGCCGTTATTCAGGAAGATGAAACCATCTTCGAGGCGTTCCTGGCATTGGAAAAGGCACAGCAGTCGTTCAAACGGAACCATTACCAGCACCAGGCCGTCCTGGTGAAGGACAGATCCGGAAAGATTATCGGCAAACTGAGCCAATGGGACATTTTGCGGTCACTGGAACCCAAATATTCGGAAATCCAGCCGGAGATGCCCGGCATGGCAAAGAGCGGTTTCAGCAAAAAGTTTCTATTGTCCATCATGGACAACTACGAGATGTTTGACAAACCCATGAACGATATCTGTAAAAAGGCGGGCATGGAAAAAATTAAGGATTATATGCACGGCCCCACCGAAGGCGAATATATTGACGAAACCGATTCCCTGGACCAGGCCATCCACCTGCTCATCGTCGGCCTCCACAATTCCCTGCTGGTCCTGCGAAATACGGAAATCATCGGAATTCTGCGCCTGGTCGATGTCTTCAGCATCGTCTTCAACCGCATGAAAGAGTGTGAGCTTTAAATTAAAGAGAGGATAGGCACCCTATTTATTTTTTTTGGCTGCCATCCCTCTTTTCGCCGGTTTTTTAACCGTTTTTTTGGCAGCCGGTTTTTTGGCGGATTTTGGGCCCGGCTTTTTATCTGATTTTTTTTCCGCTTTCTTATCTGTTTTTTCACCCGGGGCCTGAACCGTCTCAGGCCGGGCTTTTGCATTAGGGGTCTCTTTCGGCTTTATCCCCTTCAGAATCTGGATCAGAGTGGTTTTATTTTCAGCCAGCAGCAACGAGATCGTTTCAAGCTGGTCTTCGCTCAGTTCCACTTCTGACGTTTCAAGGAAATCAAACAAATTGTCGGCAACATCGAGCATTTTATCGTAGGCGTCTGCTTCTTTTTTTGTCGCAAATGTCATCTTTTCCTCTCCATTCCTGACAACGATATACTTTACAATTACAGCCATTTTCTCTCCTCAGGGATGATCACAAAAATTGATTCCAAACATCGGGTATTGATTTTCTTGTAGTATAAAAGCGTCATCGGGTAAAGGATTTTCCGTTAATTGGGAATCCGCTCAAATTTCCACCTTTAAAAAACAGTGTAACCCGGCAGGCAATCTCAGAAAATTGGGCAGGCAATCCTGGAAAATTAAAAAAATGGATTCGTCTTTTTTTATCCCTCCTAAAACGTTATACCTCACAGAGTTGGTTTTTTGTTTGCTCCCGGCTGACGAACGACAACCGGGAGCAACATTTAAAGTGTTTGTTTGGCTTGAAATCTTAGCGCCTTGAAATTAATCACCGGTATCAGATCATTTCCCCTTTAAGGACGCTGACTGCCCGTTCATCGGTAAATCCCTCCACCTTTCCCACCAGATAACGGACTGCATCCCGGGTGCTGGTCAGGCTTAAATCAACCCTGCCACAACGGGGGTCATCCAGGATGGTGATCCAGTCTTTTATGATGGCATCCGTCTCAGCCAGGGCATAAAACCCAATGCGCTCCTGGGGCGCAAAACACATCTTAAATGCAATGGGACTGAGAATCACCGGTCTTTCCGGTTCCGGTTCGGTTGTTTCAACACGTTCCGGAACATCTGGCGGAGCCCAGTTGCCATCGTCCAATATCCAGCCTTGTTTGACATGGCCAGGCACTTTTCGCCATATAATTGATGGATGAAATTTCCCTTTCGGATCAAAGTCAATCACCTCGATTGCCGTGTTATTTTGAATTCTTGCGTACATAATTTAGTCTCCGATTTAAAAATAAAGAATGATCAGGCCGTCTCCGCCTTTGCCCGTAGGATTATTATTTTCAGCATATCTAGATGCGCCACCGCCGCCACCTAATCCTCCCGCGCCACTGCCGTTACTATATGCGCAGCCACCGCCACCAAGAATCCCACCGTTACCCCCTGAGTTATATCCACCAGCCCCTCCTGCACCGGGCCCACCGTTTCCCCGG
>JANQML010000044.1 GCA_028280105.1 Desulfobacula sp.
GGGAGATCTTTATCCGGGAGCTGATTTCCAATGCATCAGACGCCATTGACAAGGCCAAGTTCAAAGAGCAGACCGAACCGGAACTCTTTTCAGATGACACGGATTACCACATCCGGCTCACCCTGGATAAGGAAAACAATACGTTTCAGATCTCCGATAACGGGATCGGCATGACCTTTGACGAGGTCAATGACAACATCGGAACCATTGCACAGTCCGGAACAGCAGCCTTTATGAAAGCCCTGGAGAATTCCAAAAAAGAGAATACCCTCTCCCCCGAGCTGATCGGCCAGTTCGGTGTGGGATTTTATTCCGCCTTTATCGTGGCTGACAAGGTGAGGCTGGATACCAAGGCGCCGGGGGAAGAAAAAGCGGTTCGATGGGAATCCGACGGCAAGGGGTCATACACCCTTGAAGACGCTGACAAGGAAAGCCGGGGAACCACGATCACCCTGTTTTTAAAGGACCCGGAAGAGGGGGAACAGAATTTCACCGAAGAGTATACGGTGAAACATATCGTTAAAAAGCATTCTGATTTTGTGACCTATCCGGTGATTATGAATGTGGAAAAGAGCGAGCCTCTTCCTGAAAATGAAATCATCAAGGATTCAGAGGGCAAACCCATCGGCGATACTTTTAAAAAGGTCCGGGAAGACGAAACCCTGAACTCCATGAAAGCCATCTGGTCAAAATCCAAGGATGATGTCACCCCGGAAGAACACGAAGAATTCTACAAGCATATCAGCCATAACTGGGATAAACCCCTTGAGATCATTCACAAAAAATTTGAAGGGGTGACCGAATATGACGTGCTCATCTACCTGCCGTCCAAGGCGCCTTTTGATCTGTTCCGGCCGGAAAGAAAACACGGCATGCAATTGTATTGTAAACGTGTGTTTATCATGGACGACTGCAAAGAGCTGCTTCCGGATTACCTGGGATTTGTCCAGGGGGTTGTGGATGCCCCGGACCTGAACCTGAACGTCAGCCGTGAAATTCTTCAGGAAGACCGGCTGGTGAGAAGTATCCGGAAAAACCTGGTAAAACAGATCTTTTCCACGCTGGAAGGCATGGAAAAAGAACAATATGAAGAATTTTTCAATGAATTCGGCCAGGCCCTGAAAGCCGGTATTCCAACGGACTTTGAAAACAAGGAGCGGCTGGCCTCCCTGCTGCGGTACAAGACCACCAAATCCGGGGATAAGTTGGTGACTCTTGATGAGTACATTGAAAACATGAAAGAAGATCAGAAAGAGATCTACTTTCTCACCGGCGAGAGCCTCTCCTCTCTGATGAATTCGCCCCTGCTTGAGTCGCTGAAAGCCAAAGATTATGAAGTCCTTCTCATGGTTGACCCCATTGACGAGTGGGTGACCCAGTCCCTGCACGAATACAAGGAAAAGAAGCTGAAAAGTGCTGAAAAAGGGGATCTGGATCTGGATAAGGTGGATGATGAAAAGAAGAATGAATACTCCGCACTTCTCTCTTTTCTCAAGGGTAAACTGGAGGAAAAAGTCAAGGATGTGGTGGTTTCCAACCGTCTCAAAGATTCTGTCTCCTGCCTGTCCGGTGATGACTTCGGTATGAGTGCCTATATGGAAAAAATCATGCAGGCCTCCGGTCAAAAGACACCGGACCAGAAACGGACCATGGAGGTCAATGTGGGGCATCCGGTGCTGGAAAAAATGAAAACCCTGTTTGAAACCGATACCACCAACCCGGTGCTCAAGGATTACAGCGATCTCTTATATGACATTGCCGTGGTCTCAGAAGGGGGAAAGCTGGATAATCCGGCCCGATTTTCCAAACAGCTGGGAGATCTGATGGCCAAAGCCGTATGATCGTCTATTTTGAAACCCTGGGTTGCTCCAGGAATCAGGTTGACAGCGAAATCATGCTGGGAAAGCTGACGGCGGCAGGTCATACCGTCACTCATGATCCGGCGCTTGCCCAGGTGATTGTCATCAATACCTGCGGGTTTATCTCCACCGCCTCTGATGAGGCGGTGGATCTTATTTTGCAGATGGCCCGGCTGAAACAGACCGGCGCCTGTGAACGGCTTATCGCCACCGGATGTCTGGCTCAGCGGTATAAGGATGATCCGGATCTGGTGAAGACCCTGCCGGAAGTGGACGCCTTTTTAGGTACCGGTGCCTGCGACCGGATCGTCGATGCCGTGGAAGGTCGGCCGGGTCAAACCCTGACACTGTTTCCGGACCCGGCCAAACGCGGTTTTCAGCAGGTGTCTGAAAAAAGGGAGCGGACCACCGGCCCCTTTTCTTATATTAAAGTGTCGGAAGGGTGTGACCGTAAATGCACCTTCTGCATTATTCCGGTGTTGCGGGGACCCCAGCGGTCCAGGCCGGTGGATGCCATCTGCAAAGAGGCCGAGACCCTGGTGTCGGACGGGGTAAAGGAGATCATTCTCACCGCTGAAAACACCACGGATTACGGCCGGGACCTGGACAATGGAACCGGTTTTCATACCGTACTTGAAACCCTTGGTAAAAGCCTTTCCGGTACCGATGCCTGGATCCGGTTTTTGTATACCCACCCCGGGACACTGACCCCGGAAATCATCCGGGCGGTAACCCGCCATAATCATATCTGTTCATATTATGATGTGCCCATCCAGCACACCTCATCCGCTGTGCTCAAACGAATGGGCCGGCCCTATACAAAGAATGATCTGGTTGCCGTTTTTAAGACCATCCGGGAGATTGATCCGGATGCGGTGCTTCGAACCACATTGATCGTGGGGTTTCCCGGGGAAACAGAGGCGGATTTCACGGAACTTCTGGCATTTATAAAAGAGGTGCGCTTTAACCATTTGGGCGTATTTACCTATTCGGATTCGGAAGACCTCAAATCCCATCGCATGAAAGATCATGTGGATGCGGAAACCGCGGAACATCGGCATGACATGATTATGGCTGCCCAGGCTGAAATTTCTGAATCCATTAATGAAACCTATGTGGGCAACTCCTATACGGTTCTGGTGGAAGAAAACCCGGAACCCGGTCTTTATATCGGAAGAACTTTTTTTCAGGCACCGGAGGTGGATGGCGTGACGTTTATTTATGCAGACGACCTTGAACTCAATACCTTTGTTAAGGTAAAGATAACAGATGCATTTGAATATGACATTGCCGGAGAGCGGGTATGAGCCAGGGATTAAAAGAACAGATCATTGAACGGGTGAAAGGCGATCTGCAGCAGGTTGAAGCGGCACTGAAAAACGGGCTGAAACCCAATGTGGAACTGGTGACAGCCATTGCATCTCACCTCTTGTTTGCCGGCGGGAAACGGCTCCGTCCCCTGTTGATGATTCATTCGGCCCGGGTGTGCGGATATTCCGGCGGGTTTGAAATTGAGTTCTCAACGATTTTTGAATATCTCCACGCCGCCACACTCCTCCATGACGATGTGGTGGATGCGGCCGATGTCAGAAGAGGGGAAAAGGCGGCCCATACAAAATGGCCGGCACCCCAGGTTGTGTTAACCGGTGATTTTCTTTTGGCCCAGGCCCTGACCATTGCTGCAAAAACCCGGGAACCGGACATCATTGATGTGATCGCCGGAATTACCAAAGAGATGTCCCAGGGTGAAATTGACCAGATGGAAAAAAGAGGCGACCTGGGATTGACCCAGGACGCTTATCTGAAGCTGATTGAACGAAAGACCGCTGTCCTGATTCAGGGGGCCTGTAAAAGCGGGGCCATTCTTGCCCGGGCCGGCCGGGAAGAAAGAGAGGCTTTAAGCCGATACGGATTCCACCTGGGCATGGCATTTCAGATGGCAGACGATCTTTTGGATTACCTGGCAACAGCTGAACAGCTGGGAAAAAATCCCGGTGCAGATATGCGGGAGGGGAAATTGACACTGCCTCTGATTCACAGCCTGGCAAACGCCCCGGAAAAAGATAAGGCCTGGATGGAATCCGCTGTCAGGGAGGCGGAATTTGATCCGGATCGGTTTGAAAAACTCAAGCAGATGCTGGTTAAATATAAAGGGATTGAATATACGCAATCCCGGGCAAAAGAACACGTTCAAAAAGCCAAAGCCTGCCTGGACCGGGTTCCGGAAAATGAATCCCGCCGGCTGCTCTTCCTGATCGCCGATTATGCACTTGAAAGAAAAGTTTAAATGGGGTCATTTTTTTATTAAGCTTGAGAGAAGAATCAAAAAAAGATAACATCCTAGTTGTGTATACCTGTAAATTAGAATAATCCCCAATAGAGACGGAGACGGTTTTTTGAACATGGTGACCAGAAAAATTTATCTGAGTATCTTACTCGGTTTGGCCGGCCTGATTTTTGTAACCCCCCAGAGTATTGCCGCTGAAAGAGAAACGGTTTATACCGGAGTAACCACGGGCAAACAAAAAGTTGCAGGGCACAATATCCAGTCCGCGCGCCAGAAAGCAGAATCAGATGCTTTGGGAATTGCCCTTCAGAATGCATTCAGCTCTCTTGTATCCGGTCCGGTCTTTGCATCCAACCTTGATTTTTTTTACAATCGGATTCTGCCTAAAACAACGGATTACATCGTCACTTACAAAGTCTTGGGCAGTCTTGAAAATAAAGGGTACTATCTGGTCGGCGTGGAATCAAAGGTGGATCTGAGGCGGCTTGAAAGAACATTGATTGACGCCGGAGTTTTAGATGCAAATAAGAACCGCCCGGTGCTCCTGTTTTTTATATCCGAGCTGACACCGGCTGACGTTAGGCCCAGAATCTGGTGGGAAGACACGGATCAGCCTTATCACTCACTGGCTGAGCAAATCATTACAGACCAGATGGGTAAAGAACGGTTTGCGGTTGTGGGTAACGGGGTGCAGCGGCCGGATCCGGGGTTTTATGACATCCGGTTTCAATCCGTTCAGGACATTGATGCGGCAATCGATCTGGGCCGCCGGACAAAAGCGGAAATGATCATTTTCGGGTCCGTGGTATCTGAAGAGGCCATTAACCGGATGGGAGAGGACCGGACCTTTAATGCGGTCATCTACCTGGACGGATACAATGTTGTGACCGGCGAAAAAGCCGTCATTTCAAGGATTGAGGCCGTGGCCGCCAGCCAGAGAGATGACGAGGGCAGCAACAAGGCCATTGCAAAGGCGGCAGAGCTGTCGGCCCGGGATCTGATCGACAGGATTGACACCTATTGGGCTCAATACCTGAGAAAAGAGCAATCATTTGAAGTCCTGATTCAGGGGGATAAATTTCATCCCAGATATCTGGCATTGACCCGTCGGTTTAAACAGATACCGCAGATCGAAAGCGTGCAGCCAAAAGAGCTTGGAACCGGCCACGGTATCCTTGATTTGTTTTATAAGGGCAGTGCTTCCCAGTTTGCCAATGCATTAATGCTCCAAACGTTTGACGGATTTGGCCTGGAGTTTATTCACGTGTCGGATGAGAGGGTTGAGATTCAACTGATCGGGAAAAAAGAACCGGATCCGCTCCGGATGGATGAAAATATTCCATAACTCCGGGGATATCCCGATATCTCCAAGCCGGTGCATAAAACCGGTGAAGAGATATCATTCGGAGAAGTTCCTGAAAGGCCTGTTGATATGAAAAATAAACAGATTCAGATCGAATTGATTGGTATCATCCTTACCGCTGTTGCCGTTTTTTTTCTCTCCGGACAATATGATGTCTTTGAAGCTGTTCTAGAATTTTTACAAGCGTATGAAGAATACGAGCTGGACGAAATCATAATGGTTTTCGTGTTTCTGGTCTTTGGAATGGCCTTTTTCTCCTTCCAGCGGTGGCAGGAACAAAAAGAGTTAAATCGATCGCTTGAACAGAAAAACAGAGAGCTCAAAGATGCGGCCCGTAAGATCAAGCAGTTGCAAAAAATGATTCCCATCTGTGCTTCATGTAAAAAAATACGGGATGAAGACGGATGGCAGGACTTTGAATCTTATATCAGCAAAAAGACGGATACCACTTTTTCCCACAGCATCTGCCCGGACTGCTCTGAAAAATTATACAGTAATGAAACCTGGTATGGAAAAATTGACTCGGATAAAGACAATGATTGACGGTTGCATACTTGACCCCAATCCACCATCAAATTTTCGTATATATGGCTTGAGCCATGGGTTTCGTACCATCCCCGGCCATCAGCAAGGTGCCGGATGCAAGGCGGCAAGGCGTGACGAGTGAGGTATATCATTCATACTCCGCAGGGGGGAACGATCGCAGGCAACTTAGCAGGCGGTGCCGTATGGTGGATCAGGGTTGACTTTTGCTTGACAAAATCAGTTTGGTTCTGGTAATAGATAAACGTTTTTTACAGGCGCGTAACTCAGTTGGTAGAGTGCTACCTCGACACGGTAGAAGTCAGCGGTTCAAGTCCGCTCGTGCCTACCATAAAAATCAAGGGCTTACGGAAATTTCCAGTAAGCCCTTTTTGATTCTGCTACCATTTTGCTACCACTTTATTTTTCTGCTACCAAATCATCCACTTAAAATTGACTGCTCAAGCCTTATTGCCGCCGCCTGATTCGTTGGCTTCATAAAATGCGCATAGCCAAATCCGTGATCACTGTATTTTCCAGATATGTGTGAGTTGTTTGTCAGTTAAGACATTTGATAGTGTAAGTCTGGTACCATTTTAAAAATTTTAGTTTTCCAATGAGTTTTGAATTCATTTATTTTGAAAAAATTTTGAAAATCGGGCATGATTTGAAAATATTTTTTTTAATTGTTACAAAGACTATTAGGCATATTTAAATAAATGGGATTTATTTAATAGTGAATAAAAAACCGAGTCATAAAGAACCGGGGCAAAAAAAAGGAGCAGTCACCGGTCATCCCCCCCGATCCGACGATGACCCCAATAATTTTCTAAAGACGTTACCGGTTATGGCCCACTCAATAGACAAGGCCTGGGTTATACAAGATGTCAGTCATATCTGGTTGGCAAAGATGGGTTATGAAAAAGATGAGGTTATCGGTCGAAAATCAATTGAGTTTTTGACGGAAAAGTCCCGAAACTATGCCCAAAAAGTAGTTTTACCCATATTTTTTGAAAAAGGAACAATTGAAAATGTTGCCTATCAGTTTGTAACAAAAGATAAACATATCATAGATGTACTGATGTCCGCAGTGTCTCTTAGAGACAGGAAGGGTTATTTTTTAAGGTCCATTGCGATTATGACCGATGTAACCGAAGAGAAACGGTCCAATGATCTGCTGAAGGCTGAGAAGAAATTCTTAAAGGAGGCACAGGCACTGACAAAAGTCGGAGGATGGGCATTGTGTGTCCAATCAGGTGCTGTTACATGGACTGACGAGGTTTATCAAATCTATGACGTCAAACCGGATGAATACTGCCCGGGTAACATGATCCGGAATATGGATATTTATTCATCAAAAGATAGACCTAAACTCAAACAAGCACTCCAGCGCGCCAAAAATCAAGGTGTTCCTTTTGACCTTGAGCTGTCACTTATCCCTTCAAATGACCGGCAGACCTGGGTCAGGATAATTGGGAAACCAGAAATAAAAGATGGGCAAGTCGTCATAACGGGCAAGATTGTTGACATCACTGAACGTATCCTGCTGAAACGAAAATTTAAACAGGCGATAACCCTTTTTAAAAACGTATATGAAAGTTTGGATGAAGCTATTTTCGTTGTTGATCCTGTAACACGACTGATCATCTCCTGTAATACAGCGGCTGAAATGATGTTCGGTTATAAAAAAGATGAAATGATCGGCCGCAACACCTTTTTTTTACACGTTAATCAGGAAAAGTATGTTGAATTCGGCGAAAAAGTGAATTCAGCATTCAGAACAAAAGATCTGTTAAAAACTGAATATGTTCTTAAAAAAAAGAGTGGTGAAACGTTCTTCTCATGTCATACTGTGAAACGGCACCGGAAAAAAGTAGACAACGAAGTGATACATATCAGTGTTATCCGTGATATTACAGAGAGGAAAAAGACGATTTCAGCTCTGGAAAAAAAAGAAGCTGTGCTGAGTTTAAAATCCAAAGAGCTTGAAGAGATGAATAGCGCGCTTAAGGTGCTTCTCAGGCGGCGGGACCAGGAAAAAAAAGACCTGGAGGAAGGGTTTTCAGAAAGTATTAACAGCTTGATCCTTCCCTATTTGGAGCAGATAAAGAAGACTCATCTCAACGACCTTCAAACAGAATATTTCAATATCCTTGAATCAAACCTTAAGGAAATCATGATCCCCTATCAGCACCGGCTGTCAGGAAAGCTGCTGAATCTTACCCCTGCGGAAACCCAGGTGGTAAATTATGTAAAACAGGGATTGAGGACAAAACAGATTTCAGAGATATTGAATGTTTCATCCCGGACAGTTGAGTTTCACAGGCAAAATATTCGTAAAAAACTCTGTTTGAAAAACCGGAACATTAATCTGCGAACCTTCCTGAAAAATACGTTGCAATACTAGCTTTTATCCTCGTACTGCGCTCGTATTAATACCGTATTGCCTTTATTCATCCCCTAATAGATAATTGACAGAATAAAATTTAGTTTTCGCAATGAAACACTGTTTATCGAATTTTTTTTCGATTCGTTTCAGCGCTAAAACATTGTTTTAGGATATCGATTGGATTGGATAAACGTTACAGGTATTCAATTTATTTATGATCAATCAAGTATTTGAAAAGACATTGGAAACAGTGGACTGCCTGGTCGTGGTAGTTGACAGAGACCTGCGGATCGTTTTAAGCAACTGGAAGGATCACGAATGGGTGGCTGAAAAAGAACGGTTGAGGCAGCCATATTGCTATGAGGTATTTAAACACTTTAAGGCTCCCTGTAAAAACTGTCCGGCCTTAAAAACATTTAAAGACGGGAAAGATAGGTTTTATGAAGACCGGAATCCGATAGACGGCAGTTATAAAAAGATCCGGGTGATGCCGATACTCAACGACAAACATGAAGTTGAATATGTATTGGAAAATGTCAAGGACGTTACTTTACAGAAAGAGTCGGCTGAAGACAAGGAAAGACTCCAGAACCAGCTGATCCAGGCATCAAAAATGGAGTCCTTAGGCCGGCTGGCCGGCGGGATTGCCCATGATTTTAATAATATGCTCAGCGTTATTCTTGGCCGGACAGAACTGATTATGAGTGAGATGGATCAGACGAATCCCGTATATAAAGATCTGAATGAAATCCAAAAATCCGGTCAGCGTTCAGCGGAACTGATCCGTCAACTGCTGGGGTTTGCCCGGAAGCAGACGATCAGTCCTATAATTTTGGATATAAATAAAACAATTGCCGGAATGCTCAGCATGATGAGGAAAATAATCGGAGAAGATATTGAACTCATCTGGAAACCTTCTCCAGAGGTTTGGCCGATTAAGATTGATCCGGTCCAGATCGATCAGATCATAGCCAATCTCTGCATCAATTCCCGTGATGCTCTTTCAAAAGGCGGAAAGATAATCATCAAAACCGATACGGCTATTTTGGATGAGGCGTACTGTGCCGTGAACCGAGGGTTCAAAACCGGTCAATATACATTGCTCTCCGTAACAGATAATGGTTACGGCATGGATGAAAAAAATCTTGAACACATATTTGAACCCTTTTTTACAACAAAAGAATCTGGAAGAGGTACCGGGCTGGGATTGGCAACCGTTTACGGGATCGTGAAACAGAATAACGGGTTCATTAAAGTCCGTTCCAAAGAGAATGAAGGTACCTCTTTTGAGATCTTTTTTCCCAAAATAAACGAAAAAATCGTGTCAGGCAGAAATAAATCTTCTGGTGTGGCAATGAAGGGAGAAGAGACCATATTGGTTGTTGAGGATGAAGATTCGATTCTTTCATTCCTCAAAAGCCTTCTCAAAAGATTGGGTTACAAAGTATTTACTGCCAGGACCCCAAAGGAAGCCATAAAAATTTATAAAGAGCAGAGTGCCTTGATTCACTTAGTGCTGTCAGATGTCGTAATGCCGGAAATGACCGGTAAAGAACTGCTCCTGGAATTGAAAAAAATCCAGCCGGATCTGCAGGTGCTGTTTATGTCCGGCTATAGTTTCAATGTGATTACACACCAAGAGGTATTGGATGAAGATGTCAATTTTCTTCAAAAACCATTTTCCAACAAAATACTTGCCAAAAAAATTCGGGAAATTTTGGATAATCAACCATTATAGTCAAAGGGGGAATCGGCAAACAAGGAATTTAAATCATCATTTCATTTGAAAATTAGGAAACGGTCTTTTGGACCATTCATTTGAAATGTGGAGAGCAGGAGGCCGATGGCTTATAAGCACAAAGTACTTATCGTAGGCGATCAGAAAAACGCGGGGGCGTCTATTGAATCACTCCTTGCAAAAGAGTCGGTCACATACAGATCCACCCAAAATGCAACCAAAGCGTTAAAAGAAATAAAATTCTCCAAAAAACCCTTCTCTTTAATCATAGCCGATCAACAGATACCCGGAATAAACGGAACGGATTTTCTCGACTATACAAAGGCGATGACACCGCATACCATCCGGTTTCTTATAACTGACGATACCGGTTCTGACACGATCACCGAGCTGGTGAACAGAGGGACTGTCCATCGTTTCATCATCAAGCCGTGGGATAATGACAGGCTGCTTGTATGCGTTAGAAATGCCTTGAGGCGATTCGAAAGGGCCCTGGAGGATGAGTTTACGCTTAAAAAGACAAAGCGGCAGAACAGAAAACTATTTGAACTGAATAATGAACTTAAAGAGATGCTTGACAAGCAGGAGACCGTTCTTTTTCAGTTCAATAAGGCTCTTTGCGATACCAAGGCGCTGATCAACCGTCAAACTGAAATCACAAACACAGATCCTGAACAAATTGTAAGGTTATTAGAAAAAATTTTCGCAGATCAAGGAAGATTGGATAGCGGCAGATTGTCTGCATTTTATTCGGATGTGACAAAAAAAATATTTTTAGAATTTGAAGAATATGCCAATCGTAACGGTTTTGAAATGCCGGAAATATAACGGGAAGCTGCATGAATTTGATTATCATAAAACCAAAGGCAATGGCTTTTTTTAAGGACCGGGCAGTCAGTGAGGCCGTTGTGGACGCCTTTTGTGCATCAGGGTGGAACATTGACTGTGAAAATAGTCTGGCAGATATATCGAAACTGCTGGACATGAGCAACAGCGATCCATACTCAGTGTTTATAAGCGGACCCGAACTTATTAAAAGGCACTATGAACAGCTTGATAAGATTTTTCAGAAATTATCGTATACCCTTCATAGAATACTCATCATCGTTGAAGCGGAAAAAGAGGATCTGATAACGGCGGTCAATATTGGAAATGTGCAGGCCTGTTTATTTTTTCCATTTAAAAAAGAGCAACTGGTTTCCCATGCAAAAATCTGTTTTCGACATTACAGAAAGGAGCAGAAACGGCAGCAGCTCAAAAGACTGACTCTCCGGCAGGCCAGACAATTGTATGAGATGGCTAAAAATTTTAAAATAAAGGAGGAGAACAACAAACGCCTGATTAATAAAAGGCAGATATCTCTTGCTACACTTAAGGCTCAGATGCGGCAAGAAGACCAAAAGTCGGGCGTGCCAAGTAATATTTCGCTTGAAAAATTTATCACTCAAAAAAACATTTCATTGGAACCGGATAATTTTCTGAATCAATTTTTGGTTGTTGCACTTCAGGTAAAGCATCTGGTTGAAAAGATAGCGATAAAACACTCTGCTGAATGGGAAGCACCTGATTTGAAGTCGATCATTCAAAATGACGGGGAGGCGTTTGATCATCCGGATCTCATCGGGACGGTAAGGAATTATGCCTTTATAAAGGCGTTGACGGCAGACTCGGATATTGATGTCTCTGAGCTGGTAACTCGCCATGAAACAATTGATGATTTCATAAAACTGATCATTTCAACGGATCATGCGACGGCCTATTTGGAACGTAAAAAAAAGTTTTCCAGTGAAATTGTTAACCTTGAATCTGTTCTCGTCTACCTGGATCAGCACCAGATCATTTATGGTATTGTGGAAAAAGATGAGATTATCAGGTGGCTGAACAATGACCATAACGATGAGGGCAGGATCCTCATTGCCCAGGGGAAAAGGCCGGCACCCAGCAAAGATGGCAGTATAGAGTATTTTTTTAAAACCGATTATACGAATCCGGGAAAAATCCAGGCGGACGGTTCGATTGATTTCAAAGACAGAGGGGAGGTTCCCTATGTTGAGGAGGGAAGCCTTTTGGCAAGGAAAACGCCTCCAGCAGAGGGATTCTCCGGTGTTGATGTGTTTGGCAATGAAATTTTAATTAAGGAACCTGTTGATCCGTCTTTTGCTCCGGGTGCAGGAACAAAACCTTCAGATGACAGACTGTCTGTTTTTGCTGATAGAAACGGGCAGCCTTACGTAGATGCCATGGGGACGATTACGGTTAACCAGGAGTTTGTTATCAGAGGCGATGTTGATTACAAGACCGGCAATATCGACTTTGACGGAAATATACTTGTCAGCGGTACAATAAAAGAAGGCTTTAAAGTAAAGGGGATAAATCTCACGGCAAATGAAATTGAGGGTGCAACCATTGAACTGACAGGGGAATTGAATGTATCGAACGGCATCACAAGCGCGACAATTATAACCGTCGGAAACATCCATACCAAATTTATTAACCGTTCCTCCATTTTGGGATTTGGGGATTTTAGTGTGCTAAAGGAGATTATTGATTCAGACATCATGCTGGGTGGAAAATGTGATGTTTCTGCCGGCCATGTAATTGCATCGAGCCTGAGCGCCAAGTGCGGCATTGAGGCCGGTAACATCGGGACTGTCTCTTCATCACCGGCGGATTTACGGATTGGCTTTGACGATCACATCAGAAAAATTGAAAAAAAGGTCGAAGAAGAACTGAAGGTGTCGATGGACGAAGTTACACGGTTAAAAAGTAAAATCGAGAAACTGAATGTAGACGATCAACAATTGTATCGGGATGTTTCCGAGCAGGCTTTCATACGTGACATGTCTCTGGTTGAAATTGATCAATGCGAAAAACAGCTTGCTGAGATCGAGACTTCAGGTGATGCGCTCCTGTTTCAGAAAACCACTGCAGCCATAAAATCTCTTAAAAAAAAGGTGGACAGGGCAAAAAATACTGAAAATCAGATAGTTAAACGCCTTGATACGATTGGCGCCGAAATGGAGTTGCTTAAAAATAAAATCCATCAGTCAGAAGAAAAAAATGTAAGTTATATGACCGAAATAAAGCGACTGAAGGAGTGCAAAAAAAAGAGAAAGTCAAACCCGGTTGTTGTTGTCGGTAAGACAATTGTTCAAGGGACCAAAATTGCATCGCCCAATTCCTCTCTGGTTTTAAAGGAAGATCAATCCAGATGTACGATTCGGGAAGTGAAGAATGAACAGGACAACGTGTCATTTTACCAGCTCCAGGTTGTAAGCAATATCTAATGTAACCGAAGCTATGGTGCTGCGAATCGTAAATCCGGATGTGTCCGGTTCGGTTTTTAATAATTTCCAAATTTATTGGAGCGTTTTAAAAAATGGGTTCAAGAATTACAAGTAATAATTCAAAAGATTTATTGGAAGTTCAAAATGAAAAAGAGGCATTGGAATTATTGCGTCAAATGGAGATAGAGACACTTTCCGATTTGATCAAATTAATCAATATTGTTCCGGACATGATTTGCATTGCAGGCACAGACGGTTATTTTAAATACCTCAATCCGGAATGGGAAAAGGTTCTCGGCTTTACACGGGAGGAGCTGAAATCCCGTCCATTATTTGATTTCATTCATCCCGACGACCATGCCCCAACCCAAAAGGAAATTGAGCGGCAGATAAAAGGTAAAGCAACCCTGAACTTTCAAAATCGTTACCGCTGTAAGGACGGTTCATACAAAACCCTTGAATGGCGTGCAATCCCGGCTAAAAAAGACAAATTGTTTGCGGTTGCCAGGGATATTACCGAACGGATACGGGCAGAAGAACAGCGTCACTTCATGGCCCAGTTGTTAAATAGCGTTCGGGAATCTGTTGTTGCCACGGATTTGGAGGGAAATGTGGTGTACTGGGGTGACGGCGCAAAAGCATTGTACGGGTATACGGCTGATGAAATGATAGGCGAATCCATCACCATCATCGTTGAACCTGGAGATGGAGAAGTTGAAAAACATCGGATGGAAGCTGTTTTTGAAAAAGGGTTGTGGAGCGGGGAATATGTTCAGAAACGCAAAGACGGATCCCATTTTTGGGCAGATACCGTTATCTCACTGGTCAAAGACAAAGACGGGAACTCGTCCGGTTTTATAGGCATTGACCGCGATATCACCGAACGGAAAAAAACAGCAGAGCAGTTGGCGCAATCTCTCCGGGAAGCAGTTTTAAACCAAAAAGAAATTTCCGCCCTGCTAAAAGCGTCCCAAATGGTCCCGGTAAGCAAGACCTTTAAAGAGGTGGCCCAAAATATTTTTAATACATGTTCGGAGCTGACCGGGGCACGCATGGGGTATGTATGCCTTTTTTCAGATGACAAAAAAGAGAATACGCTCCTCTTTATTGAACCGGATGAACCGGACAGCGATACTGTCCGTGGTCTTTTAAACCTTGCCGGCAGATTCGGGGAGATGGCGGAGAACCCGGATAAAACGGTCTGCAATAATAATTTTCCTGACAGCAGGTGGGCGAAAATACTGCCTGCCGGGTTTCTTAAAAATATCGTATTTATACCGCTAATGATTAACAACTCCGCAGCAGGCGTGTTTGGATTCGCGAATAAGCCCGGCAATTTTACCCGGCGTGACGTCAGTATCGCAAGGGCATTCGGTGATATGGCAGCAGTGGGGCTGACGCTTACCCGTTACCAGGACGAATTGCGGGATAATGAAAATCGTTTCAGGGAATTATTCGACAATATGAGTGCCGGTGTTGCCATCTACGGCAGCCAGGATGGCGGCCAAAGTTTTATATTTGAAGACCTGAATAAATCCGGGTTGAAAAACCTTGACAGGAAAAGCGAAGAGATTCTGGGCCGGGAGGTACTGGAAGTATTTCCGGAAATTAAAAGCGTAGGCCTGTTTGATGTTTTTAAACGGGTCTGGCAGACCGGTAAACCTGAACATCATCCTGTCAACATTTATCAAAACGGGGAACTGAAGCTGTGGGTTGAAAATTATATATGCAAACTGCCCTCGGGAAAACTGGTGACGATTTATGAAGACACCACCGCCCGCATGAAAACTGAAAAGGCATTGGAAGAAAGTGAAAAAAAATACCGGTCCATGATGGAGGCCCTTGATGAACTCGTCTATATCTGCTCACCTGATTTTACCATTGAATACATGAATCCATCGATGATCCGGTGGGCTGGCTATGACGCAATCGGTGAAGCCTGCCATAAAACTTTGCACGGATTTGACACCCAATGCCCGTGGTGCGTTCACGGGCAAGTGATGGATGGCGTATCCAAAACCATTGAGGTGGTCAGTCCCAGAGATAAAAAGACATACCTTGTATCCAATTCTCCCATATTCCACACCAGCGGAAAAATTTCCAAATTAACCATTTTCCGGGATATTACCGAGATAAAATCCATGCGGCAGCGGCTTCAGCAGGCACAGAAAATGGAGGCAATCGGTAATCTGGCAGGGGGTATTGCCCATGATTTTAATAATATTTTATTCCCTATTGTCGGCATGTCCGAGCTGCTTTTAGACGACCTGCCGCCCGGCAGCATCGAGTATGAAAATGCAAAGGAGATTTATCGGGCAGGGATGAGAGGCGGTGAACTGGTTAATCAGATTCTGACATTCAGCAGACAGTCCGAGCAAAGACGGGTGCCCGTAAAAGTCCAACAGATAATCAAGGAGGTCTTAAAGCTGATCCGCTCCACCATACCCACCAGTATCAGTATTTCGGATTTTTTCCAGCCGGATTGCGGATCGATAATGGCAAACCCCACACGCATACATCAGATCTGTGTGAATTTAATCACCAACGCCTATCACGCTGTTGAGAAAAAGAATGGCAAGATAGATGTTCAGGTAACCGAAGCCACGTTGAGCCAGGGTGAACTGGCCAACAGCAATTTACCGGCAGGCGGATATGTAAAATTGTCTGTTTCTGACGATGGATACGGCATCCCGGCCGATTTAATCGAAAAAATTTTTGATCCGTACTTCACGACCAAGGCGCCCGGCAAGGGAACCGGGCTTGGGCTGTCAGTGGTCTATGGTGCCGTTAAAGAGCATGGAGGAGACATACAGGTTTCCAGCAGAATAGGCCATGGAACGATATTCAATGTCTATTTCCCCTTGATAGGCCAATTTGACGAAAACAGCGGCGAGCAACAGGTTGAAGACCTGGAAACAGGCACGGAAAAAATATTACTCGTTGATGACGAGGCTGCTATTGTGAAGCTTGGAAAACAGATGCTTGAAAAGCTCGGTTACCAGGTGACGGAAAAAACAAATAGTATTGACGCGTTAAAGACCTTCAGGTCATCCCCGGACAGTTTTGATATCATCGTAACCGACATGAGCATGCCCGGCTTGACAGGTATGCAGCTTGCCAAAGAGATTCTTTCCATACGGCCTGAATTGCCGATTGTCATCTGTACCGGATTTAGTGAGCGGTTGAATGAAGAACAGGTCTATGATCTCGGGGTTAAAGGCTTTCTCATGAAACCGGTGTCCAAGGCCCAGATATCTGAGACAATCCGAAAGCTCCTTGATCAGCAAAGCAAGCCAGCCTGAAAAATCGTATTTTTTTCCACAGTCAATACGGAATTAACAGAAAATTCCAAGATGGCATCTTGGATTTGGCAATTCTCGATACATTCTTACCTCTGAACCTCTCATTATAGCAAATGACAAAAATATGTTCCGAAAAAAAGGCCTTGATAATGTTAATCTCTCTGAAAGGACCGACAGTCTTGGCGTCATTTGCTGTTCAATCCCTATCATCAGAAATTTAATCGGAACGTTATTTTGACAGCCATTATAAATGTAATATAAATTTTTATTGTGCCTATTGTACCTAATGTGTTAAATGTAGTAAACGTAGCATAGGTAGAGCATGTTGTGGCCAATATATTCATCCAACACAGGAGGACCCAGGTCACTTGAAGTGAAAGATTATCTAACCATACCACAGGCCGCTAAAATCTGTTCAGTCGACCGCTCGACAATGAACCGGTGGGCCAACACGGGAAAGATTAAAACCCACTGTACGCCAGGAGGCCATAAGCGGGTTTTGATCAATGATCTAGTCCAATTCGGCAAAACCTATCAAATGCCGCTCAACCTGTCACCAATTGACAGTAAATCAAAGATACTTATTGTAGATGATGACATCGGCATTCATACTTATCTTAAACGGGTCTTAAACAGGCCTTTTATCGAAATAGACACTGCATCCGACGGCTTTGAAGCCGGCAAGAAAATCATTACCTTCAACCCGCACCTGGTCATCCTGGATCTGGCAATGCCCAATATGGATGGATTTGAAGTTTGCCGGAATATAAAAAACGATCCCAAAACCCAAGGCATCAAAGTGTTAATATTGACCGGTCATGGCACAAAAGAAAACCAGGAACGAATTCTGTCATTGGGAGCCGATGCCTTTTTAACCAAACCATCTCGAAAAGAAGAGATACTGATATGTCTGGAAAGCCTGTTGACAAACATAAACACAAATTGGCCTGTTAAAGATTTAAATAAGTAAGTTCCGCACCAAACAAAATCATTTGGGCACAGACCAACAGCCGGTCTCTGTGCCTTAAAAAGCGACGTTCATCTTTTTTAAGTTTAAGGAGGGGGAAATGAACTGGAAAAGTTTAACGATTGGAAAGAAGATTGCCTGCGGATTCGGTGTTGTTATCATTTTGCTGGTAATTCTTGGAACACTTAGTTTTACAGGCGTCGGCGGCATTGTCAGGAATGCATCCGAAGTGATTGACGGGAATAAGCTTGACGGCAATCTTGCACAAAAAGAAGTGGATCATCTGAACTGGGCAAATAAGGTCAACGCGCTTCTGACAGATGAAAAAGTGACGACATTGGATATCCAGACCGATGATCGTCAATGTGAGTTTGGCAAATGGCTTTACAGTGAAAAGCGAAAATCCGCAGAACGCCTGGTTCCTTCTCTTGCCCCGTTGCTAAGGGAAATTGAAGCCCCTCATTTTGCCCTGCATCAGTCTGCCGTTGAGATTAAAAACGTGTTCAAGCAACCCCACCCGGGCCTTGCGCTAACCCTCTCCAACAGGCTAACCGACCATGTCAATTGGGTAGGCATCTTGGGAAAGGCTCTGGCAGCCGAAGCCGGGGGACTTTATTCCTATCAGGCTCAGTTAAAAAATCTAATCGGTCAGGCGATTTCAGCTGTCCACACAATCGACAACAACCACCGATCCGATATCCTCAGCATCCGGAAGCAAAAAGCATACGAACTGGTGAAAGGCCTCCGGTATGGGAAAAATGGCAAAGACTATTTTTTTATTCTGGATACACAGACAGTAATGGTGATGCATCCTATCAAACCGGCACTTGAAGGGAAAGATCTGAGTGACACGATAGATACGGACGGCAAACCCTTTTTCCAGGAGATTGTAGATTCCACCCTGCAAAACGGAGAGGGATTTGTCACCTATATGTGGCCGCTTCCCGGCACAGATAAGCCGGTTCCCAAACTTTCCTACGCAAAATTGTATAAACCGTTCGGCTGGATTGTCGCAACCGGGGAATTCTTGGACCATACAAACCAGGCCCTCATAAAAAGGGCAGATGAATTTGCAAAGAATCAACCCTTTAAAACCGGTGTGCAGTTGGACCCCGCCCGCTGCGCCTTTGGAAAGTTCCTTGATGATTCAAAAACCGTGGAACTGGCCAGCAGGTTTCCTGAACTAAAGGCTGCCCTTGATGCCATTCGCGATCCCCATAAAAAACTGCATGAAACAGCAGCCCGCATTGAAGATAAAGTGAACCAGCTCAAAATGCAGGAGGCAATTTCCATATTTAATTTAGAAACGCAAGCGGCCCTGGAAGCGGTGAAAAAGCATTTTGACGCTGCCATTTTAGCAGAAAGAAAACAACAGGAGGGCATGGATCATGCCAACCGGATATACGCAGAGCAGACCATCCCGAATCTGATAAAAGTGCAGACCCTGCTGGGTAGCATCCGGACAGATGCCCGAAAGCATATCATGACGGACCAGATGATGCTGAGAGCAGCCTCCGAAACAAGACGAAATGTTTCTATTACAGCAGTGGTGGCGATCGCCGTCGCACTTTTTCTGGCATTTATTATTGCAAAGGGCATCATATCCGCACTGACCCGAATTTCCGGTGGGCTTAACGAAGGTGCCAATCAGGTTGCCGCTGCAGCCGGGCAAGTCTCTTCCTCCAGCCAGTCAATGGCCGAAGGTGCCTCTCAGCAGGCCGCGGCCATTGAAGAAACCTCGTCTTCCATGGAGGAAATGTCATCTATGACCCGCAACAATTCTGAAAACTCCGGTCATGCAGACAGCCTGATGAAAGAAGCCAATGAAATTGTTTCCCAGGCCAATTCATCCATGGATCAGTTAACCGTATCCATGGAAGAAATCTACAAGGCCAGTGAAGAGACCTCAAAAATTATCAAAACCATTGATGAAATCGCCTTTCAAACCAACTTGCTGGCTTTAAACGCTGCGGTGGAAGCGGCAAGGGCAGGGGAAGCGGGTGCCGGTTTTGCAGTGGTGGCCGATGAGGTGAGGAATTTGGCCATAAGAGCGGCAGATGCTGCAAAGGATACGGCAGAACTCATTGAAGGAACTATCCGAAAAGTAGATGATGGTTCTGAAATCGTCTCTACAACAAATGAAGCCTTTGATAAAGTTCAGGAGAGTACGGGCAAAGTCGGAGATCTTGTTTCCGAAATTTCCCAGGCATCCGGTGAACAGGCAGATGGAATCAAGCAGGTCAATACTGCCATTTCAGAAATGGATACGGTGGTGCAGCAAAATGCTGCCAACGCCGAAGAGTCTGCTTCCGCATCAGAAGAGTTAAACGCCCAGGCAGAGCAGTTAAGGGATTATGTCGGAGATTTGATGATGATGGTGACCGGTAGAAAAAAACAGCATAAGGGCAGCAGCAATCGGCTGAGAAATACAAAAGTTTTGTCTCCGGAGCCTTTACCTCACAATGAGAAAACAAAACTTCCTTTGAAAAGTCAAAAAGATCGGGCTTTGATAAATTGCATTGAAAAGTAAAATCCTGATTGACCAAAAAGGCCAAAGATATGTTTGCCTAAAGAATTACTTAACTGGAAAAGGGGGGCATCTTTTTTACATTTGGGTTCACCTGTAAATGTACAGAACAAGCAGGGGGAAGAAAGATATGAAATTGAACGTAAAACTATTAAGTATAACTATTGCCGGATTTATAACAATATTCTGTATCAGCCTTGTAGCTACCATTGTGTATCACAACAATGTAAAACAGGTCAGGATAAATAAAGCTGTCCAATCGGCCCGTCAGAATTTTGAAGTCGCAATGGAAGCAAAAAAGAAAGTCTGGCAAACGAATGCACTTCAGGTAGCAAACAGTTCCGAAGTCAGAAAAGCGCTTCTGGAAAATGAACGTGAAAGTGCAAACACGGTGTTAAAAGAGCTGGGAAAGGTTTTCAAAGAAAATACTGGGTTTAAGAACGTCCAGATCCACCTGATAGATAAAGACTTAAATTCTTTTTACAAATCCTGGGCACCAGATAAGTTTGGCGAAAAGCTGGCACATTCCAAAGGGTATTCTCTAGTTAAATCAACAAAGAAATCATATGTCGCTATGGAGATGTCATCCAAAGGAATAAGGCTTAAAGGGCTTTTCCCGGTTTTTGATGGTACAACATTCATTGGTATTGCTAATTTTGAAGGAGGACTCAACTCCATTAAAAGGACTTTAAAACCTTATGATATAGATTTTATCTATTTCATGGACGATGCTTTCCTGAATATTGTTAAAGGCATGGAAAAGAAACCCAGGCTCGCTAATTATATTTTGAACCAAAAAGATGTAGACAAGGAATTTTTCGAATATATACAAAAACCTGGCGTTTTTAACCGTATTCTCGAATCAGAATACTTAAAAGATGATAATTATCTGAGTTTCAAAGGAAATTTTAAAGGATTCACCGATACCAAAGTCGGTCTTTACCTCCTCGGCATCAAATTTGATATTGTCATGGAGGATGTCAATACGATAAAAAATTTGATTTTTACACTATTTGGGGGGCTATTTGCAGTCTTTTTTGTTCTTATCCTTGGGATAATTTATTTTATTAACAAAAATGTTGTCAGCCCAATTAATGCCGTTGCAAAAAATATGGAGGACATTGCAAGTGGCGAAGGAGACTTGACAAAAAGAATTGAAATTAAAAATAAGGATGAAATCGGCATACTGGTAAACTGGTTCAATACCTTTATTGAAAAATTGCAGGGTATCATAGGCGATATTTCAAAGAATGCCGATACTCTTGAACAGTCATCAACAGGGTTTTTAGATATCTCTGAACAGATGTCTGAAGGAGCGCAACAGATGGCCGGCAACTCAAATGCTGTTGCCGTAGCATCTGAAGAAATGAGTTCGACAATGTCGTCTATTGTTGCTGCTGCGGAACAATCTTCTACAAATATCAACATGGTATCTTCGGCTGCAGAAGAAATGACTTCAACCATCAATGAGATCGCCAAAAACACTGAAAAAACAAGCGTGACAAGCAATAAGACCGTATCAAGAACAAAAACCGCGTCTGAAAAAATCAGTTTTCTCAGCCAGTCTGCCCAGGAGATTGGAAAGGTCGTTGATACCATTAATGATATCTCGGAACAAACCAATCTGCTTGCATTAAATGCCACAATTGAAGCTGCCCGCGCTGGGGAGGAAGGTAAAGGCTTTGCTGTTGTTGCAAGTGAGATTAAGAGTCTGGCGCAGCAAACAGCAGGAGCAACATTAGAAATTAAAAATAAAATAGAGAACATTCAGGGGGCTACGCAGGAGACAGTTGCTGAAATAGAAAGGATCACGGTTGCAATCACTGATGTAAATGAGATGATTGATAATGTGGCAGCAGCCGTTGAAGGGCAGTCTGTAACAACAAAGGAGATCGCTGAAAATGTAAGTCAAGCAGTCGGAGGAATTCAGGAAGTTACTGAAAATGTAACTCAAAGTTCAGGCGTGGCCAGTCAGATTGCACAGGATATCGCTAATGTCAACCAATCTTCTTCCAAGATGTCAGAAACCGGCTCACAAATTAAAAATAATGCTGAAAATTTAAATGAACTATCCAAAAAACTTAAATCTGCCGTCGATCAGTTTAAAATTTAGGATATATGTTCTTTTATAGAAGGCTTTGATAGCATGCTCCATTTGTACCCTATTGGGTGATTTTTTTGTAAGCAGTCTGTATCCCCCTTAAAGGGGTTAATTCAAAGTCCGGCCAAAGGAGAGGGTCAGGATTTTTAATTAGAATATAGAATAAATTACGATAAAATAGATTGGTTTATTGTACACTTTTCTGGAAATATGACGCTTCAAATCGGAACATCGATTGTTTCACCGCTTTTTCAGACGAGTAACGATTCGAATAGGCACACCATATTATAATAGATTTTTCTAAAATTGATAATTTACGATCATAAACTCATAATCATTTAATTCAATTTTAGTTATGAAATCAAATTTGATAGAAAAGAATCTTTGATCAACGTGGAATTGGGAGCCTTGCAAATGAAATTTAAAGATTTGAAACTCAAAAATAAACTGGAAATTAATGTTGGCTTGCTCATTTTATTCTTCATTATTTTTGCCTCTGTAACATTTTTTAGCCTCTTTCGAACTCAAACATTATTCAAAGAGGTGAAAAACGACAGTGTACCTGACATAGTTGCAATCCTTGAACTCAAATCCATCTCAAAGCGGTTGTTTGCTGAAATACAAGGCTATGTTGCGACCGGTGACCCGCATGAAATCATTGAATTTAATGATGCCCTTTCCAGGTTTGATGCTTGGTTGGACAGATGGTCTATTAAAGAAAATGATGTTGAAGAACAAAGATTAAAAGAGAGAATGGCAATTCATAAAAGGTATTTTGAAACGGCAGGCCTTAAAGTATTCAGCCATTATGAATTAAAAAATAGTTTGCTGGAAAATTTACAGAAGACAGGAAAAGGATTCGAACAGGCCTATTTGAAATATTCTAATAATCTTTTGAAAGAGGATCGTGTCTTGTTTTTAGAAAATATAGTATTTCAATCAAAGTCAATAGAAAATAAATTGTTGTGGCATCTTCTTTATCTCGGTATTCAAGGAGAAGAAATCCATAAAAAAATAACAGAAGAATTGACTGAATTATCAAAACGCCTGACTAAAGTCGCAGAACCCGCAGCAAAACAAAAAATAGGTGTCCTGCTCAATGAACTGATTGTCACCAGCAATGAACTGATAACAGTCAAACAGGAATTGTCTGAGCTGTTAGAAAATGTTGAGAACTATGAAGACACGATTCTTTCTACCGCATGCAAAAGTACCGCGTTACAGAAAAGCGAAGTTGATGAAGCCTTCTTTAAAACAAGGCTGTCTATTCAGCAAAGTTTTTTTATTATTGCAAGCATTGGGATCTTATTTGTTGTGTTGGCGCTTTTTGTTTCACAATTCGTTTCTAAATCCATATTAAACCCTATCAATGACCTGCTTATAGCGACCTCAAAAGTGGCCAATGGAACTTTCTCACACAGGATAAAAAATATAGCTGCCGATGAAATCGGTGAACTCGAATCCGCGTTTAATAAAATGGCCTCCCATCTGGAAGAAACAACTGTATTAAAAGACTATTTTGACAGCATTATCCAGTCCATAAACGATTCCCTATTGGTATTGGCAGCTGATGGAACTATAAAAATGGCAAACTCGTCGGCATGCAGGCTGTTGGGTTACGATTCGCATGAGATTACGAAGTTGTCAATAGAACAGATCCTGCTCGAAGAAGATCCACAAGAAAAATTCCAGGATAAAAGTCTCCAGGTCATAGCCACCAAAGGAGTTATCAAGGAGATTGAAAAAGATTTTGTGACTAAAACAGGAGACAGGATTCCGATTCTTTTTTCCGGTTCCACCATTCGAAACACTAAAGACGAGACTCAGGAAATAATTTGTGTGGCAACTAACATCTCTAAACTGAAACTGGCACAAAAGGAACTTGAGACATCCTATCAAAAGCTCGAACAAACCCAAAAACACCTGACTCAATCTGAGAAACTGGCTTCGATTGGAACGCTTGCAGGCGGCATTGCCCATGACTTTAACAATATTCTGGCCGCCATTATGGGGTTTTCCCAACTCGCTTTAGCCCAGGCTGAGCAGGGGAGTTCATTGCAAAAAGATATTAATGAAGTCCTAAAGGCAAGTCATAGGGCAAAGGATCTTATCTGGCAGGTATTGACATTTGCACGTCAGACAGAAGAAGAAATTCACCCCATCCGGATACGCACGCTTATAAAAGAGGTGCTTCAATTCGTCAGATCGACAACACCGGCATCTGTTGAAATCCAGCATCATCTTGACAGCAAATCCGTAATCATGGGCAATCCCACCCAACTGCACCAAATATTAATGAATCTGTGTACCAACGCGATACAAGCCATGCAAAACGATACAGGCATCCTTAACATCCGGCTTAAAGATACAACTATCACTTCCGGCTCTTCAATTTTAGAATCAGGTTTAAAATCCGGCAAGTATATTGAACTCTCTGTTTCAGACACCGGTTCCGGGATTTCTCCGACCATCATTAATGCCATTTTCGATCCCTATTTTACGACAAAAGCAATGGGAGAAGGCACGGGACTGGGCCTCTCGGTTGTTCACGGCATTGTTGAGAAACACGAAGGTAAAATAACGGTTGAAAGTACATTGGATAAAGGAAGCGTTTTTACCATTTTCCTGCCGGTCTGCCACACCGATGAGATATACAAAGATGCAAAAAACAATCAAATGCACATCGGAGCGGAACGAATCTTGTTTGTTGACGATGAAAACACACTTGCAAAAATGAGCAAAAGAACTCTCGAATCATTCGGGTATTCCGTTACAACAAGAACAAGTTCTGTTGAAGCATTGGAATTGTTTCGAACAAAACCCGATGATTTTGATCTGGTCATAACAGACATGGCCATGCCAAAGATGACCGGGGACAAACTGGCAGTCAAGTTAATGGAAATTCGAAAAGAGATTCCAGTGATTCTTTGCACCGGTTTTAGCAAAAGCATCTCAGAGGAAGACGCCTTAAATATGGGCATAAAGGCATTTGTCTACAAGCCAATTGTAAATGAGGCCCTGGCAAAAACCATCCATAAAGTTTTGGGAAAGGATTGATAATATTGTCTTGATTATTTAGATATAGTTGCGGATAATATTGAATTTAATGGATAATTCAGGTCTGGTGAAAAATGCGGCTTCTATTTGTAGAAGATGATGAAAAAATCGTAACCTTTGTTGTCAACGGACTCAAACAGGCAGGATTTGCAGTGGATCATGCCGGGGACGGAGAAGAGGGCCTTGAACTGCTTTTGTCTAATCATTTTGACGCTGCTGTTGTCGATATCATGCTGCCGCGGATGGACGGGATCTCTATGGTGGCGGCGGCCAGAAAAAGCAGACTGAACACTCCCATTATTTTTCTTTCCGCCAAACAGAAAGTTGCGGACCGGATCAGAGGACTTGAAGCCGGTGGGGACGATTTTCTTGTTAAACCCTTTGCCTTTGCGGAACTGGTGGCTCGAATCCAGGCCCTTTTGCGGAGAGCCTCAGGGATATCGGAACCTGTATCCCTTTGTTTTGAGGCGTTTAAGATGGATCTTATAAGACACCGGCTTTATTATAAAGATCGCCCAATTGATCTTCAGCCCCGGGAATTTGCTTTACTAGAATATCTCATGCGCTATCCGGACCGGATTATTTCAAAAACAATGATCATAAACCATGTATGGGACTACAGTTTTGATCCTACAACCAACGTTGTCGAAGCTTGTGTGTCCCGTCTTCGAAAAAAAATCTATGACCAGACCGGCATCAAAATTATAAAAACGATCAAAGGACTGGGCTATGTCCTGGAAATGGCTGCCTGAACGTTTTAACAGTCTGGGTTTACGGCTGGGAGTTTCATATTCACTAATCTTTGGGTTGGTTTCGGTCGTTGGAATATTTCTTCTTAATATTATGATATCATCATATGTCATGCGCGGTGTTGATCTTCGATTGATTGAAGAAAAACGTACTATTGCTCATTATGCCGCTTTTCATGACCGTCATTTTGTCAAAGGAAAATTTTATGACGAGGCAGAGGCCCGGGGAACTTCACGAATTTTTTATAACCTTTTCTCCACCCAGGGAGAACAGATTGCATCTTCAGACTCTTCTGCCTGGAAAGACTCTGTTTGGGATAGCAATTGGCTTGTTCTGGCTGAATCTGAAGGGATGGTACTTACAGATCTTGTTCTTGATGATGACCGTATCCGGGCTAGAGTTCTAAGTGCCTATGTTGGTGAGAAATTAATATTACAGATAACGACCTCTTTGAAAGATGAAATGGCCTTTCTTGCCAAGGTACGTATGGCATCGGCTATTCTTGTGTTGGCAATGGTAATGGTAGGCGTTGGGGTCGGCTCTGTCATGGCCAAAAAAGCCTTGGCCGGTCTTGGAACGGTTAACCTTGCGGTTAAGCGTTTGGCAGATGGCGATTTAACGGAACGCGTTACCCTGACAGGCACACCCAATGAGCTGGCGCGTCTGGGGAGGACCTACAACCGGATGGCTGACCGCATTGAAATCCTTGTTCGAGAGATGCAGGAAGTCAACGATAATATCGCCCATGACTTGAGAAGCCCTGTGACAAGGATACGTGGTTTGGCGGAAATGGCTGCCACTAAAGGCGACTTCGCCGAATCGGACATGGAGATAATGGGAAGTATCGTAGAAGAGTGCGACCGTCAGATCCATATGATTAACACGATGCTTGAAATCTCTGAGACCGAGGCCGGGTTGGGTGAGATGACGCTTGGATACATGGGAGTCAAAGAACTGATCTCAAAGACCAAAGACTTGTTTTTCCCCCTGGCAGAGGAGAATGATATCCGTCTTGAGACGGACAGCTTGGAAAATTTTACCATTCAAGGGGATCTCCGAAAAATCCAGCGGGCTTTTGCCAATCTTGTTGAAAATGCCATTAAGTATACGCTTCCCGGTGGCCGGATTTTCTTATCCACCACGCTTAAAAATGACACAATAAGAATTTTGGTGACCGACACCGGTATCGGGATATCACCGGAGGCGTTGCCCAAAGTCTTTGATAGATTTTACAGAGGGGACATCAGCCGCAGCATGCCTGGTAATGGTTTGGGATTGAGCCTTGCCATGGCGATTGCCCATGCCCATGATGGAACCATTGAAATTGAGTCTGCTCTCAACCAAGGCACCACCTGTTCACTCTGCCTGCCTTGCCCTAAATAGTTTCTACGAAAACTAAATAGATGCTTTCATAAATCCGCGTGACCATATTGTCACTTTCAGGACCTATCAACATTATCATTTGTTAATGTTTAGCTAAGGTTTAGCTAAGGTTTGGCTGTTAAAAAAAGGTCTGAATAAAAAAGATTATCGCTTTGCCAAATGCTAGAGATTACAAACTTCTAACTTTTACTAAACCATTTCAATGGGGGGGGAAAATGGCAATTTTAAACATACGCAAAATGGAAAAAAATCAAAACGGTGTGATTCACGCCATCATGGCTGATGGTGAAATGGGGCGTCGCATTCGGGACATGGGTTTGGTGCCGGGTACAGAAATTCAAATTAAAGGCAAAGCCCCGTTGAACGATCCCGTTGCATTAAGAGTGATGGATTTCACTTTAACCCTTAGAAACAACGAAGCAGATTATATCGAAGTGGAGGTAACCAACGAATGAGTAGTACTTTTGCCTTAGCCGGAAATCCTAATTCCGGGAAAACCACCCTGTTTAACGAACTCACCGGTGCCCGTCAACATGTAGGAAATTATCCCGGGGTCACGGTTGAAAAAAAAGAAGGGACCGTTTTCATCGATAACAATAAAGTTCATATCGTTGATTTACCGGGTACATATTCACTCACTGCGTATTCAATGGAAGAAATTGTTGCCCGGAATTTTTTAGTGGATGAAAAACCTACCGGTGTCATCAATATCGTGGATGCCTCTAATTTGGAGCGAAACCTGTATTTAACCGTTCAGTTTCTTGAGATGGGTTTGCCGGTATGCATCGCCCTCAACATGATTGATGTGGCTAAGAATCGCGGGATGGAAGTCAACCCCCAAAAATTGTCAAAACTATTAGATATTCCCGTAGTACCGACGATTGCTCGAAGCGGAGTCGGAAAAGATGAGCTGATGAGAGCAGCGGGGAAGGTCTCATCATTCAATAAAAGAGACCGTATTAAAATATCTTACGGTACTGACATTGACCAGGCGCTTATGGAAATGGAAGCAGAAATTAATGCCGCAGATTTCTTGACCAATGTATACCCTGCACGGTGGATTGCGTTAAAATATCTGGAAAATGATGAACAAATTACAAACTTGGGGAAACAGAACAACCCTCAAATTTCTTCCCGGCTCGAACAAATCGTAAAAAAAACCGAAACGCACCTTAAAACCACAACCGGATCCTACCCGGAAGCAGAGATAGCCGACCACCGGTACGGATACATTAAATCCATTATCAAGCAAGGCGTTATTGAGTATAATGTGGATAAGGATCGGCTTTACTTAACCGATAAAATCGATAATATAGTGACCCACCGTATTCTAGGTCCTGTTATTATGTTTGCTGTTTTAATCGGATTATATCAATTTACATTCACCTATAGTGAAATGCCGGTGGGATGGTTTGAATCTTTTTTCGGTTGGCTGAGTGGTGCAGCATCGGCTGTTTTGCCTGACGGGCTGCTTAAATCTCTTGTCGTTTCCGGAATCATCGATGGTGTCGGTGGTGTTTTGGGGTTTGTCCCCTTAATTGTGTTTATGTTTTTCGGTATCTCGATTCTGGAAGATTCCGGGTATCTGGCCCGGGTCGCATATATGTTAGACCGGGTGTTCCGGATTTTCGGCCTGCACGGAAGCGCGGTCATGGCATTCATTGTTTCCGGTGGCATTGCCGGCGGATGTGCCGTTCCGGGCGTGATGGCCAGCCGGGTCTTGAAATCCCCACGGGAAAGATTGGCAACCCTGTTGACGGTCCCGTTTATGAACTGCGGTGCCAAACTCCCGGTTTTCGCTTTGTTAACCGCCGCCTTTTTTTCAGATAATGAAGCCACAGTCATGCTGATCATTACCTGTATCGCCTGGGGTGGGGCGTTACTTGTAGCCAAGGTGCTTCGAGTAACTGTTATCAAAGGGGCAGCCACCCCGTTTCTGATGGAATTACCGCCTTATCGGTTTCCCACGATTAAAGGGCTGCTCATTCATACATGGGAAAGAACCTGGCAGTATGTAAAAAAAGCAGGCACCGTTATCTTGGGCATTTCAGTTGTTCTCTGGGCGATGATGACTTTTCCGGGACTTCCGGATCAAAAAGCCCGTACTTTTGAAGCAGAGAGAAACGCCATTCTAAATACCGCATCAGCTGCAGTTCAAGAAGAAATCAAAACAGCGTCTGAAGATACAAAACTAGGTGAAGATGCCCAGGCCGTTAAAGAGAAAATGGAAATGGTTGATTATAAAGAAGCTGAGGCTGCCTTGAAAAACTCCATTGCCGGAAGAATCGGCAGCAGCCTTGAGAGCATTACCCAATTGGCCGGATTTGATTGGCGTACGAATATCGCTTTGGTGGGAGGCTTTGCCGCAAAAGAAGTTGTTGTTTCCAGTTTGGGGACTGCCTATTCGCTGGGTGAAGTTGACCCTGAAGAGAATGAATCCCTGGCAGAACGGCTAAAAGCAGATTCGGGCTGGAACCCGCTGGTTGCATGGAGCTTAATCATTTTTACCATTTTTTATGCACCCTGTTTTGTGGCCGTAGTGTGTATTGCCCGTGAAGCAGGATCGTGGAAATGGGGTGCATTTTCAATGGTGTTTAATACAGGCCTTGCATTTCTTTTATCTGTTTCGGTTTTTCAAATCGGTTCGTTGTTTTACTAATGCGAAATGGCTTATTAAACCGACATGTTATCATTGTGGGCCAAATTGATATCATAAACGAAACCATGGCCGCATTTGAAACTATTATCCGGCAAGATGGCCTTTGTTTCTACGCGTCGATTTTCATCTCTTTTAACCGCCGCCAAAGCGTGGTTATGCTGATTCCCAGAATTTTTGCCGCCTTGGTTTTATTCCCGTTGGTATGGGATAATACCTGTTGCGTGTACCGATGCTCCATCTGTTTATAGGTGGGGAAATCTGCTGCAACGGAAAGCAGTGGATCTTCCCGGACAAGGGAGGGTGGGAGATGTTCGGGCAGAATCCGTTTTTCACCGGCCATGATCAGGGCGTATTCGATACAGTTTTCAAGTTCCCGGACGTTTCCGGGCCAGGAATAGGTGCCCATGATTCGAACCGTCATGGGATCAAAACCCGGATGGTTTGTGTGCAATTCCTCAAGAAAGAATCTTGAAAGGACGATAATATCATCTTTTCTGTCGCGCAGCGGCTGAACCGTTAACGGGAAGACGGCCAGGCGGTAATAGAGATCCTCTCTGAATGAATTGTTTTTCACCAGGTCTTTTAAATCCTTGTTGGTTGCCGCGATAATACGGGCCTCAATGGGAACGGGTTTTAATCCGCCCACCGGCCGGACTTCCCGTTCCTGGAGGACCCTTAACAATTTGGACTGGAGTTCAAGGGGCATTTCCCCGATTTCATCCAGGAAAAACGTTCCCTTTCCGGTTTCCAGAAGCAGGCCTTTGTTGGCGGTATCTGCCCCTGTAAATGCGCCTTTGACATGGCCGAATAATTCCGATTCCAGAAGATCCGGGGGAAAGGCGGCACAATTAACCGCCCGGAAAGGCTGATTTTTCCGCCCGGAATGTTCATGGATATACCGCGCAATGACCTCTTTTCCGGTTCCGCTTTCTCCTAAAATCAGGATGGTTGATTTAGTGGGGGCGGCCTTTTGGGCCAGGGTAACCAATTGATTCATATGATGGCTTCTGTATATGATTCCATCCGCCCCATCGGTAATGTGGGGATGGTTTTTTAGACGTTGAACCGTTTCTTTCGATAGTTTTAAATCCTTTTTGGTTTTTTTTAATTTTTCTTTAAGCAGTTCGATCTCTTTTTCAAACGGATTCATTTCCATCTCTGCCCATAATTTTCTAACCTGGCTCCGTGATAATCCCCACTCTGAGGCAGACCGGCCTACAGACGTGCAGTGGGAGCACCCCTGGGCCCTGCATGAAATCTCTTTAACCAGGACCTCTGATCCGAATACGGCACTGGCGTATCCGCTGAGTGCACCGGTCCATATGTGACAGATGGGGGTCCGGGTGATGTCTGTTTTTTCAATCAGCTTCAGTGTTTCAAATTCAAATGAAGAGGTACAGGTAACGGAAAATTTTAATATCTTATTTTCCGGATCAAAATGGTGGATTTCCATTTCCGAATTGGAAAGGCCCGAGAATGTGCCGAGATGGACACAGGCTTTGAGCCATTCAAGCTGAGAGTCAAAATCATACATCTGGCCCAGGTTCAGCGCCGCCCCCATTCCGATGCCGTATCCGAAACGGGAAAAGATGTTGGCAAGGGGTTCGATGCCCACGCTGCCCAATAATTGTTCAATCAGTTTTCCCATGACGGGAAGACCGGTTATAAAAATTCGTTGATTATTAAACATGGGGAACCCGGTTTCCGGGTCCTGGCTGAACACTTCCGTTATTTTTATATCTTTGGCTAACATTGGTTTCCCTTAAAGAAAGAATCGATAAAATCACATTACAATCTGAAAAAAATATTTTCAAGTTGAAAACATGCTGAGATGGATTCAAAATTATGGAACCTTATAATATCTTGAATTCTATATCAAATTCTTTTTTCAAAACAGCTGGCATATCCATTGCAATTTCTCATACCAATGAATACCAACAGGTAGATCACCCATTTAATTAATATGTAAAAAGGAATTGATCATGAAGAAAATGAAAATCACTTTAGGTGTCACCGCGTTTATTTTTGTCCTGACTGTCAGTCTGTTATCTTTCCAGGCCCATGCCGGCTGGATGGTTTCCTATTATAAAAAAAATCCCATGACCGTGGAAGAACTCAAATCGAATTGGGGAGAACCGGCCAATATTGTCAACATGGAAAACGGTGTGGAAAAGATGGTGTTCGGCCCCAAGGACGTAATGATCGGCTACACTTATTTTCTTGTTAAAGAGGGAATGGTCATTGATCGGGGAACCACTGACAGTCTTGGAAAATCAAGTGTTTCAAAGGCAAAGAGCGGCCCGGTGGCAAAAACGTTTATGGGAAATTATTACAAAGCCAATCCGGTTTCGGAAGATGCTTTGAGAGCACAGCTTGGCAAGCCCGTTGCCGCCTACACCTATGAAAACGGCATTACACGGCTCTATTACGGCCCCAAAGATGTGGAGATCGGTTATACCACGTATCTGATTAAAGACGGTATGGTTATTGATAAAAATTCATCCCATTTTATCGATAAAAAGGAAACGAAAACCGTGTCAAAAGGCCCTGAAGCCAAAGGGTTCATGGCCAATTACTACAAAGCCAATCCCACGACCGTTGAAGAAATCAAAGCGCAATACGGCTTACCCATAAGCAACCATGACTATGAAAACGGGGTGTCAAAATTGACCTTCGGCCCCAAGGACGTTGTCATCGGCTATACCTATTTTTTGGTTAGAGACGGTATGGTCATTGACAAACGAACGACCGGCAACTAACCACAATCACCGCTCCGGCAGATCCGGCCTCTGATCATATTCGGGTCTGCCCCTCCCCCCAGAGATGTTCGCCAGAGCCGGCAGACCTGCAGACAATTGCCTGCAGGTCTGTCGGCTTGGTTTCATTGTTCACCCGGCTTAATACATTTCATCCACCAGTCTTTTGTACTTTTCATTGATGGCTTTTCGTTTTAATTTTAATGTAGGGGTAATTTCTCCGCCTTCAACGCTGAACGGTTCAGATAGCAGCCTGAATTTTTTAATGGTTTCATATCGGGCCAGATTCCGGGAATGGTGATCGATGCGGTCCCGGTATAATTGGATCACCTTGGGATGTTTGATAAGGTCCTCCATGTCGGAATATTCAACCCCCTTCTCTTTTGCCCAGGTTTCAAGGGCGTCAAATGACGGAACAACCAGGGCGGAGATAAATTTACGTTTTTCTCCGATACTGACGATTTGTTCGATAAAAAAATCTTTTCCCACATAGGTTTCGATTTTTTGCGGGGCAATATTTTTCCCTCCGGACGTAATGATCAGATCCTTGATCCGGTCGGTGATCTTTAAAAATCCGTCTTCGTCGAATTCACCGATGTCTCCGGTTTTAAACCATCCGTCCACTATGTCTTCCGCGGTTTTCTCAGGGTTGTTGTAATACCCTTTCATAACCTGGGGGCCTTTCACCTGCACTTCACCGTCTTCGGCAATCCGGACTTCGCAGTTGGGAACCGGTTTTCCCACGGTGCCGAACCTGAAGCTGTGGGGCGTGTTATAGGAGATCATGGGGGAAGTTTCCGTCAGCCCGTATCCCTGGCAGACCAGGAGACCGCAGGAAAAGAAGAACTCTTCTATGGACTGTTCCAATGGGGCCCCCCCTGCTGAAAAAAAGTTTTTGTCGCCGCCGACAACCCCCCGGATTTTTGAGAGGATCAGTTTGTCAAATAGTTTGTGTTTCAACCGGAGGCTCAGGGATATGGGTTCTTTGTGCTTGATACGGTTATAGTAGGTATCGCCGGTATTAATCGCATTTTTAAAGAGCATCTTTTTGACAAAAGATGCATTTTCCTGGCTGTTCATGACAGCGGCATATATTTTCTCATAAAGCCGGGGGACGGACACCATGGCCGTGGGCTTCACTTCCTGGAGGGTGTCAATGACCTGTTTGGGGTCTTCAAGATAGGTATGGACGGCCCCTTTAAAATAGACATAATAGGACCATGCCCGCTCATATACGTGGCTTAGGGGTAAAAAGCAGAGCGAGGTGTCTTTTGCAGATACATCAAAATTGGCATCAAGGCAGTCGAGCTGGTGGAACAGATTCGCATGGGTCAGCATGACGCCTTTTGGATTCCCGGTGGTTCCGGAGGTATAAATAATGGTGGTGGTGTCTTCTTTTTTTATATCATTCTGCCTTTGTTCCAATATCTGCTCTGCTTCCGGTGCAGGCGGGGTCGATGAAAAATCTTCAAAATAATGAGCAACACGGGTGTCAATTTCAATTTCCGGGTCATAGGAGATAATTTTCAGGGCAGCAGAATCGGATAGAATGGCCGTAATGTTTTCATATTGAAAAGAATTGCCCACAAAAATGAGTTTGATACCGGCATCACGAATAATAAACTCAGCCTGTTCTTTGGTATTGGTTGAATAGATCGGAACGGAAACCGCCCCTGCCAGAATACAGGCAAAGTCGGTGACAGCCCATTCGTACCGGTTGGCAGAATAGATGCCGACATTCTCTCCCCTTTGGACACCGGCGGTAATCATCGCCTTTGCCAGTTGATGAATCTTGTTTCCGAAGTTGCCATAGGTAAGCGATTTCCACTCATTTTCATGCTTGAACCGTAATGCGGTTTGGTTATCATAGGTTCTTACTTTGTCACTGATCATCCGGCCGATATGTTCATAATTCATGATAGGCTGCCCCTAAAATTTCGGTTATTGAGTTTTTTATTATTAAGCGGTTTTTCCTTTATTTCATGATTGCAAGCGGTTGTCCATTTTCTTGTTTAGAATATCGTTCCATTCGGGTTCAAAATTTAATGGCCCGGTTTGTCTGTTGTGGTTCAGATGCATTTCCGTTTCGTCATTGACGACCGGTCACTCTTGTCTACTGATGATCACTATGGTAAACATCGTTATTTCTATATCTGTAATTTACTGCAATAATCAATCATTTTTTATAATGTATCGCTATTTTTTTAAATTTTTTAAAAAGGATTCCTTGGTGCCGGAACGGATGACTTGACCCGGGCCGTATTGGATGCGCTTACAAGGCTGGGGGCGGCTGTACCCGTAAACCCCCTTTTTAAAGATCCTAGTCTTTGTGATCAATCACTTTTCTGACGGCTTCGGCCATGTCCGACAGGATGATGGGTTTCATTAACAATGCCCGGATACCGATCTGCCTGGCTGTGGATTCATCCATATTTTCACTGAACCCGGTACACAGGATAATAGGAAAGCCGGGCGTTATCTCAAGTACTCTTTTGGATAATTCCACCCCTGTCATACCGGGCATGGTCATATCGGTAATCAGAATATCGAATCGGTCCGGTTGGGCGGCGAAAAGCTCAAAGGCCTGCGCAGAATCCGTAGTTGACGTTATCTGATAGCCGAGCCGTTCAAGCATCTTTGTCTCAATCCGAATGATGTAGTCTTCATCATCGACTAAAAGGATCTGCTCTCTTCCTCTGGAGAGAGGGGGATGGGTATGAAATTGTTCCGGTTCGGTCTCTTTTAGAACAGGCAGATAGATTTCAAAACAGGTACCTTTTTGAGGGGTACTTTCTACAAAAATCTCTCCGTTTGCATTTTTCACAATTCCCTGAACCACGGAAAGTCCCAGGCCCGTTCCTTTATCCACACCTTTCGTTGTAAAATAGGGATCAAAAATATTATGCAGTATATTCTTTTCGATCCCCACACCGGTATCTTTCACCTTTAAACACAGGTAGGTACCGGGAACCATTTGTTTATTTTTAAATAGTTCCGTATGAATGGTGATTTCCGATAAAATAATTGAAAGCGTGCCCCCGGTTTTCTGCATGGCATGGTAGGCATTGGTAATCAGATTCATGATCATTTGATGAATCTGGGTGGGGTCGGCAGAGGTGGGCCGGCACTGGGTATCAATTTTTTTTTCTATGGTAATGGTGGACGGAATAATGGAGTGGGTCAGGTTGAGGGTCTCCTTTAATATATGCTGGATTTTGACCGGTTTGATTTCCTGGTCCATTGTACGGCTGAAGGTCAGGATTTGCCGGACCAGTTTTTTGGCCCTTAATGCGGCCGAATATATCTCCTGTATGGAATCTGCCTGGAGGCTGTTTTCATTAATATCTTCTTTCAGAATTTCAGCATAACCGATGATAGGAGATAGGATGTTGTTAAAATCGTGGGCAATTCCGCCGGCCAAAGCACCGACCGCTTCCATCTTCTGTGCCTGCCGAAGCTGTTTTTCAAGAATCTTTCTTGTCTGCTCCGCTGCCTTTTGTTCAGAGATATCAATGGAACTTGACGCGTAAATTTCCTGTCCGTTTTCATCATGGGTCAATCGAACATATGTTAGTGCTTCAAAGGTGGAACCGTCTTTTTTTCGGGCTGTAAACTCAAGCTTGCATTCTTTTTGATCTTTTAAAACCTCAATGATCCGATACGGAGCGGACGGATCCTGGAAATGGCCTGTCAGAGAAGTGCCGATGATTTCATCTGCCGATTCATATCCCCACATATCGACATATGCTTTATTGACATAGATGAAAATGCCATCCTTATCGACAATATCAAAGGCGTTTAACGAGTTTTCCAATGCATTGGTTTTCAGGCGGATTTGCGCCTGTGCCCTTTCTCTCTCCTCCATCTCCATGCGCAATTGTTCGTTTGCAATGGACAGATCGTTCACCCGAAGGGATATGATCTGTTCCAGGTCCTGTTTTTCGTTCCTGAGACGATCTTCCGCTTTTTTAATGCGAAGCATGGCCTTGACCTGGGCTGCCAGTTCCGATTCATCAATGGGTTTGGTTAAAAAAGCGTCCGCCCCGATTTCCAAGGCTTTTACCCGGCTTTTAGAGTCCGTTCGAACGGCTGTCAGCATGATAACGGGAATATGGGCGGTTTCATCGTTTTCTTTCAACTCTTTACAAACGTCAAACCCGTCCATTCCCGGCATCTGGATATCGAGTAAAATAGTGTCGGGTTGCTCTGACTTTGCTTTCCGGATGCCTTCAGTGCCTGAAAAAGCCGTTATCACTTCACAGTCCCGGATAAACAGCTTTAAAAGTGCCGTTACCGTAATCAGGTTATCCGGGTTATCGTCAATTGCCAGAATTCGGTTCATGGCTGCTCCTTATTACGACCGGCCGACCCATTTATGGAGCCGTTCTTTGATCCGATCGGTTTCAATGGGTTTGGCGATATAATCGTCGCAACCGGCAGCAAGGATTTTTTCGCGGTCCCCTTTCATTGCCTGGGCCGTGAGCGCCACCACGGGTATCTCCCGGGTTTGACGGGTCTGTTTGAGTTTTTTTACCACGGCATAGCCATCCATTTTCGGAAGTGAGATATCTAAAAAGATTAGATCCGGGAGAGATTCAAGGGCCTGTGACAGGCCGGTTTCGCCATCCATGGCTTCGATGATTTTAAATCCCTTTGGAATCAAGGCTTTTATGGTCATCAGATTATCCGGGTTATCTTCTATCACAAGGATGGTCCGGGGTGTATTTTGATTTCCGGCAATATCCCCATCTTGTCCAATGGGCAGACGGTCAGACGATATCTTTGCATGGGGCGCTTCAGGCTCATCCGCATCTCTCGTTTCTTCAAAATCGCTTCCGTCTGCAATTCCGATCATTTGCTTCACCTTGGCCAGTAATTCATCTTTGTCCACATCCCCTTTTTGAATCAACTGCTGGATGTTATTTGAACTCAATCGTTTCAAATCATTTTTTGTCAGGTCTTTTGCCGTCAGTATCAACACGGGAATATGACGGGTCAGGGGGGTGGACCGTATGGTTTCCAATACCTGGAACCCGTCGATGCGGGGCATCATTAAATCCAGGATGATTCCTTTTGGAAGCGTCTGTTGAACGTACTCAAGTGCCTGTTGGCCGTCCATGGCAACATCCACCGTCAGTCCGACGGTTTCCATCGCTTTTTTAACCTGGATTAAAACCGCTTCGTTATCTTCTACCAGGAGTATGCGGTTACCGGTTTTGATTTGCATTTCATTAAGGACCCGCCCTTTTTTTCCGATGCCGGCCAGAATGGTTCTGATTTCAGCTACCATTTGATCCTCATTTGAATCGCTTTTAATGAGGATAGAGCAAACCTGTTTTTCCAGCCGTTGTTTTTCCTCTGAATTCAAATCCTTTGCCGTGATAACAATCACCGGGATATCGGCGGTATCTGGATTTTTTTTGATTCGTTCCAACAGCTCGAATCCATCCATCTCCGGCATCACCAGATCGAGTATTAAAAGGTCCGGACGCCTGGTTTTAAGAAATTTCAGACAGGATGGCCCGCCGGTGGCGGTATAAGCCGTAATCCCCTCTGCCGTGATGATCCGGGTGGTCCGGCTTCGGTCGATATCATCGTCGTCCACTACGAGTACGGAAGATGGCGGCTGCCCGTATACGTTATTGATCTCTTTAATCAGGTCCTTTTTTTGGACCGGTTTGGTCACATAACCGACGGCGCCCAGGGCAAAACCGGTATCCTGTTCATCAGAAGCTGAAATAATGATAACCGGAATACCAGCGGTTTTTGGATTTTCTTTTAACCGGTTTAAGACTTCCCACCCATCCATTTCCGGCATGATTACATCCAGTGTAATGGCAAAGGGCAGATGCTTTTCAGCCAGTTCCACCGCCTTCTTTCCCGAATCCGCCGTCAGGGTGTCAAATCCCTGGGCAGTGAATGCTGACGAGATATCGGCAAGGTCTAAGGGATCATCATCAACGATCAATATCGCCCTGCCCGTTTGGCGGTCCGGTTTCCCTGGATTGGGAATTTGCCGGTCAAATACTCGAGTCTGTTTTTGAGAGCCGGTATATTTTATCGGAAGGGTGACGGTAAATTCAGACCCTTTTTTAATTGTACTATTGACCTGGATATCTCCTCCCAAAAGTTTGGCTGCTTTATAGGCAATGGAGAGTCCCAGCCCTGTCCCTTCAAATTTACGGGTGGATGCGCCATCGGCCTGGCGAAATTCTTCAAAAATGGTTTCAAGGTCTGTTTGTGTTATCCCGATCCCCGTATCTGTTACCCGTATGTTCAAATCCGTGTTCTGTTTTTTAATCCGGATCGTAACACTGCCTTCATCCGTGAATTTTATGGCGTTTGCTACGATGTTTTGAAGAATCTGAACGACCCGGGATTCGTCACTTTCAATTTTTGGCAGATTATCGGGTATAAATTTTTTGACTCGGATCTGTTTTTCATCGGCCAGGGGCATGATGTTTTCTACAACATTTTCAACCAAGGTTTTTATGGAAAAAGAGACCACTTGGACATCCATTCTCCCGGCTTCAATTTTTGACAGATCCAGAATATCGTTGATTAATGACAGGAGATGTTTGCCGTTGCGTTCAATAATCTCCAGATAATTCACCTCTTCAGAGGAGAGTTTTTCACCCGCCTGCAGGATGAGGACACGGGAGAGGGCATTGACTGAGTTTAAAGGGGTTCGAAGTTCGTGGCTCATGTTGGACAGAAATTCACTTTTCAGGCGGGTGGCCTCTTCCACTTGCTGGCGCTGAATCTCAAGTTCTATATTCTGTTCTTTGAGTTCGTCGGATTGATGCTGGATTTCCCGGTTCAATACCTGGAGTTCCTCGGTTTGGACCTGGAGTTCCTCGGTCTGGACCTGAAGCCGTTCATTGGCATCCTGGGTCGTATCCAGCAAGGTTTGTATCTGCTTATTCTGATCTGCCGTGTGCAATATCAATGCAATGCTTTTAACCGCAGACAGCAGAAATTCCTGCGTGCCCTTTTTGATGGGATGCAAGGCGGCAATCTCCAGGACGCCAAAAAACGTTGTTTCATACTGGAGGGGGACGGCATAGATGGCAGAAGGCGGTTGTGACAGCGTAGCAGAGGCGGCCACAGCCTCCTCGGAAGGGATATCATTGAAGAGCAGGGCCTGCTTCTCTTTTGCCACCTGGCCGACAATCCCTTCTCCCATACGGAATTTTGGGGCAAAGGCCTTTTTTTCAACCACAGCCCATGATGCTGACAGCCCGCAGGTGTTCTGTTCGGCATGATAGTCATACATGGCCCCGGCGCAGGCCTTTGTATACCTGCATAAAAACTCAAGGCTCCGGTTCAAAATCTCCTCTCGGCTCAGATTTCCGGAGAGTATCCGGTTTAAGGAATTTCGGCCCTCCCCGAACCAGAATTGTTCTTTTAACTGATCGATCAGCCCGTTGAAATGTCCGGCCATCAGGGTAATTTCATTTTTACCCGATATATCTGCTTTTTCCAGTTTTCCCGTTTCCGTGATCCGGGTCATGGTTGTTTGAAGGCGGGTGATACTGGACAGAATACTGGAAGAGATCAGGGCACTGATGGCAAGGGTGGTAACAATTAAAAGACCGGTAAAAAGGAATACGCTTTTAAGTATATCTCTTTTTGCCCGGTTGGCATCTGCCATAAATCCGTCTGCCTTATAAAGGGCATAGGCGGTTAATTCGGAAATTTTGGCTTCAAGCCGGGCAACGTAATCGGCACCGGTCTCCTTGGTGATCCGATTGGCCGATTCCCGGTCTCCCTGGAGGACGAACGCCTGCACCTTGGCACGGATAGGGCGCCAGCCGGTAAATAAATCGACGGTATCTTCCACCATCTCTTTGCCCTCATCTCCCAGGATCAGGTGGCTGATGGTGGCAAGCTCCAGGTAAACGATTGTCTCTTCATCCTGCACTTTTTTGATGGCAATGGCAATGGCAGCCTGGGAATCCGCCGTTGAGACATCTTTCATGTGCCGGTGCATGGAGATAACCCCGGCCTTGGCCCTCAACGATGCATTGGAGACCTTCAGCGGGTGGTCATACAGGGTTTTCGTCAGTTGGGCCAGGGTATTGATCTGGCTGATGTCTATTACTCCGAAAAGGACAAAAAAGACGGTGATCAGTGCATAGGAAAGAATCATCCGTGTCTGAATGGTAAGATGATTGAGCAAATTCATAAACAGATCTCCTGTGATCGGAATCGGTTATTTGTTATGTGACGCGTCTCGTTGAAAACCGAAGCTAAGCTTTTTTGCCGTATATGTGGCAATCGTTATCCTGTCTGGAAAAACAATCTTTGTAGCGTGCCGGCACGCTTTCCGCTTCCCCCAGTACCAGATACCCGTTGGAATTGATGGAACGGTATAGTTTGTCAAAAATTTTTTTTTGGCGGTCCGGGCTGAAGTAGATCATCATGTTTCGGCAGAGCACCAGGTCAAAACCGCCGAAAACACTTTCCGGCGGTACATATGTTGTGGCATCCAGTATATCATATAATGAAAAAGTGACCATCTCTTTGATGCTGCTGTTGAGTAAAAAATGGTCCGATTTCCGGGTAAAATAGGCAGTTAAATGTTTGAGTTTGACATTACCGAGCTGGTCCGGTGCGTAACCCGCCTGTTCCGCCTTTTCAAGGATGGTCGTGTTGATATCCGTTGCAAAGATATGGATATCCATATTCAGTTTTTCTTTTTTCACCAGATCGTTTATCAGAATAGCAACGGAATAGGGTTCTTCTCCACCGGCGCAACCGGCGGACCAGATTCTTAGCGACGTCTTTTTTTCTTTTTTTTGGGAAGAGAGTATCTGTGGAAGCGTCCTTTTGGCCAACACTTCAAAGGTCAGGGCATTTCTGAAAAAGGAGCTGGTGTGAACGGTTAAAAGGTCGATGAGCTTTTTCCACTCATTTGGTTCGGATTTGAGATAATCAAGATATTGCACGGTTTGATAGAATCCTAGATCGGCAAACCGTTTGTTTATTTTCCGTTTAAGAGAGGCAAACCGGCTGGGTGAAAAATCAAATCCACGGGTCTTGTGTAAATGGTCGAGCAGTTTTTTATACTCTTCCATGACTACAGAGACCTTTTTTCCAATACCGGTTTAAATGTCATGCGATCTTGTTTCCACTATTACTGAAGATTGCATTTCGGTAAAGTGTTTTTGATATTGTCTACTTTTTATGCAGAACCGAAGATATATAAGATACCACCAAATAAATTCCGGTGCAAGGAATAGCACCCGATTTTTCATTTCGCAGAAAAAAGAGACGCCCATTGTTTCAAGTCGCCTGAAACGAAACAATGGGCGTTTGGAGGGAACAAATTAAGGTTCTGAGGGCTGTCTTATCCGTAAAAACGTATTGGTTTCATGATTACGTTCAACCCCGCGGGTTAATAAATCGGTTTCATGGCACTCATATAGGCCCGCAGTTTTTTTCCGATCTGTTCAACACCGGTTGAGCGAATGGCTTCATTGGTTTTGATCAACCGGATATTGTCCACGCCGGTATCGGCGTTATCAAGGCCTTTTCCAATCACATCGGTGTCGATTTTCTTCATGAAATCAGCGAGCAGGGGCAATGCCTTATGATTGAACAGATAGCATCCGTATTCTGCTGTATCGGAAATAACCACATTCATTTCATACAATTTTTTACGGGCAATGAGGTTGGCGATCAGCGGCAGTTCGTGGAGCGATTCGTAATAGGCGGATTCTTCCTTGATGCCGGACCGGACCATGACATCATAAGCCAGTTCAACCCCGGCTTTACACATGGCGACCATGAGGATTCCGTTATCAAAGTATTCCTGCTCGGAGATGGGTTGATCCGTGGCCGTTGATTTTTCAAATGCCGTTTGTGAAGTTTCTTCTCTCCAGGTGAGCAGCTTGATATCGTCATTGGCCCAGTCTTCCATCATTGTGGCGGAAAAAATCCCGGACATGATATTGTCCTGATGTTCGCAATACAGGGGCTCCAGGATCTCTCTGAGTTCATCGGCCAGGTCACAGGCGATGATTTTAGCCGGGTTGCTTAACCGGTCCATCATGTTGGTGACACCGCCGTGCTTCAGTGCTTCAGTGATCGTCTCCCAGCCGTATTGGACCAGTTTGGATGCATATCCCGGATCGATTCCCTTTTCCACCATTTTATCGTAGCAGAGCAGGGACCCGGTTTGGAGCATGCCGCACAGGATGGTCTGTTCACCCATGAGATCGGATTTGACTTCTGCAATATACGAAGACTGCAGGACACCGGCTTTGTCTGCACCGGTAGCTGCGGCATAGGCTTTCACCAGTTCCATGCCTTCTCCTTTGGGATCGTTTTCACTGTGAACGGCGATCAGGGTGGGCACGCCGAATCCGCGTTTATACTCTTCTCTGACCTCTGTTCCAGGGGCTTTGGGGGCCATCATGATAACGGTCAGATCTTCCCGGATCCGGGTGCCCTCTTCAACAATATTGAACCCATGGGAGTAGGAGAGGCAAGCCCCTTTTTTCATCAGCGGCATCACCGATTCGATCACGTTGGTGTGCTGCTTATCCGGGGTCAGGTTGATCAGAAGATCCGCCCTGGGGACCAGGTCTTCATAGTTGCCCACATAAAACCCGTTGTCTGTTGCATTTTTCCAGGATTGTCTTTTTTCCCGGATCGCATTGTCTCTGAGCGTATACGAGACATCCAGACCCGAATCCCTCATGCAGAGCCCCTGGTTCAGGCCCTGGGCACCGCAACCGATGATGACGATTTTTTTACCTTTTAAAGCGTCTACGCCGTTAAACTCATCGGCTTCCATGAACCGGCAGGTTCCCAGTTCTTCCAATTGCCGTCTCAAAGGCAGGGTATTAAAATAATTCTGGCCCATTTTTTCTCCTTAAGATAACCATTTATCGTTTAAAGTTTTTGCCCATTATCTTTATGGAATAAATCTGTCGTTGCGTCAAATGAATCATTTGCAACTACATATTTCATTAATTGAGATAATAAGATCGGAGAATCGAAGGTAATTTTTAAGCTTTGGTGGCCTATTGAACGGGTCGTTTTTGTTCATTTTATTATTTATGGGACCCTTCAACGCTTATCACACGCCAGGTTCATCTTTTTTATGCAACGTTAGGATCAGATTGGGTTTGGCTATACTTTGGCTATACATTGACGGATTGTTCATTCACCATCACAGGTATAATCACCGGGCATCCGTTATGATTTATTATCTCCACCGGCAGTCCATAGACCTGAGCGATGATATCCGGACAGATGTCCGTTATTTTTCCCGCACTAAACACGGTATGGTCTTTCAAACAAATATAGTAATCCGCATACCTTAAAGCGGCATTCAGATCGTGCATGGTCATGACGGCTGCGATCTGATGCGTCTTTACAATCTTTTTGATCAGTTCCAGAATTCGGGTCTGGTTTTTCAGATCGAGGCTGCTGGTGGGTTCGTCCAGCAGGAGCAGATCGGTTTCCTGTACGAGCGCCCTTGCAATGGCAACTTTCTGGAGCTCTCCGCCGCTGAGCTGGTCCAGGTATTTCAAACTCATGTGGGTAAGATTCAGCTGACGCATCACTGCATCTGTTTTTTGAAGATCGGCAGCCCGTGTCCGGTAACGAATATGGGGCAGGCGCCCCAGCAGAACCGCATCAAACACCGTGACCCGGGCGGCATCGTTTTTCTGGGCAACATAACTGACCTGCTGTGCAATCTGTTTAACGCTCATGGTTTGTATCGGAGTATCTTTGATGCAAACCCGGCCTTTTTGGGGAGAAAGAATACCGTTTAAGCATTTGAGGAGTGTGGTCTTTCCCACCCCGTTGGGGCCCAGGATAACCGTCACAGATCCGTTTTGAATTGAAAAATTAATATTTTTCAATGTATCCACACCATTGTATTGAAATGTCAAATCCGTTACGTTCAGCATGATTATCTGTTTCCTTTGATGATCAAATAGATAAAAACCGGGGCACCCAGGAATGAAGTGAAGATCGAAACCGGCAAGACATGGGGCAGGAGAATCAGCCGTGCCACGATATCGGAGCCCAGGAGGATAAAGGCGCCGGTAAAAAGGGTGGCCGGGATGAGAAACCGGTGATCATCCCCGATGATCCGCCGGACGATATGGGGAGCCACAAGCCCCACAAAACTGATGATACCAACAAAAGAGATGATCAGAGCCGTCGACAGGGATGCGGCCATCATTCCTGCCAGCCGGACCCGCTCCACTCTGACCCCCAGTCCTTTTGCGGTTTCGTCTCCCAGTCCCATGGCATTGTAGGACCGGGTGTTGGCCAGGAAAAAAACGATGAGAAAAGAGGTGACAACGGATAAGATCCACAGGTCGCTCCAGTCTGCCCGGGCCAGATCGCCGAATGTCCAGAAGACCATTGCCGCCAGTTGTACATCGTCTGCAAAAAACTGGAGCAGCATGGTGCCGGCGGTGAAAAGAGATCCCAGGGCAACGCCGGTCAACACCATTACCTGTGGAGATGCACCCCGGCTGCCGGAAATATAGATGATCAGACAGGCGGTGAGCATGGAAAAGAAAAACGCACAGGATACGGTTAAGACCGGATTTGAAATCGCCATGGCACGGGACGGATCGCTTGTCATGACACCGCTGCCAAAGAGTATTACGGATAAGGCGGCACCAAATGCGGCGGCATGGGAGATACCCAGTGTAAAAGGCGATGCCAGGGGATTTCTCAGGACAGATTGCATTACCGCCCCGGAACAGGCCAGTCCTGCGCCTGCCGTAATTGCAACCAGTGTCTGGGGAAGCCGTATATTCCAGATGATCAGTTCGGTCCGCCGCGAACCGGTTCCCATGATCAGTGTCTGGATGATTTCAAAGAGACTGATGGAGACCGGTCCGGACCGGATACTCAAAATGACGAGAAGAGCCAGAAGGATGAAAACGGAAAAAATAAAGATCCCTTTTCTTCGAATATAAGCTGAGTAGTCACGGGGAATACCACCGTTGTCGAAATGCATGATTGGATCCTTATTCGTCTGTGAGCAAAACCGGTTTGAAAGCCATCTGTTTAAACCGGGCGTTCATCTCATCAAAAACCCTTGCCGATAAAAGGAACTCATAGATCCGGTCGGCGTTTTTTGCCGGGTCGATATCTTGAAACCGTTCGGGATAAAGCGTTTTTCCGATATACCAGGCATCGGCAAGAATGGATCCAAAATTTTGAGTATACCAATTGTAGGGGAGAACACCGTATACCTGCCCGGTTGCTACAGCCGTCAACACCTGATAAACCGGGTCGTTTCTCAGTTCATGGAGTCCGCCGTGCCCCTCTCCCATCTGCAGGGTGGAAAGATCAAGAAAAAGAACCTGCGGGTCGGCTGCCAGAAGCTTTTCCTTTGAAAAGTTGCTGTGCCGGATCTGCTTTTTAGAGAGCGCTCCCGAATCTGCGATATTGTCTGCATGTACAAATTGAAACGGTGGATAAGAGGGCTCAGTGGATTGAAATCCATGGGGGCCTCTAAACGCAATTCCACCCACAAAACACGTTTTTTTAACGGGAATGTCTTTGGTTCGGGTATCCAGGGCGTCGATTTCACGGGTGAAAAAGCGGATCAGCGCTTCTGCACGAGGTTGTTTGTCCAACACCTCCCCGATAAGGGTCAGTGCATGATACAATTTTTTCCGGCCAGATAAAAGATCCCCGTATTCGAGAATCACAACGGGGATACCGGTTTTTTCTTCCAGTTCCACCGGATCATGTCCCGAGCCGGTATAGGTTTTAAAAATAACCTGGGGTTGCTTTTCAAGACCCAGGATTTTTTCCGGGTCATCGTTCCCTCTGAATCCGCCGAAAACAGGCAGGGTTTTATACCGGGGGTTGGCCAGTGCATAGGGCCTGGCATCAAATAGGCCGTCCCGGGTTTCCATATCATCCACAGCCACAACCCGGTCTTGGGCGTTGAAATAGGAAATAAGCCTTAAACAACCGGGACCGGAGCAGATGATCCGGTCGATTTTTTCCGGTAAATGAATTTGCCGGCCGGTCGCATCCGTGATCTGACGGGACGCTTTGGATTCATTCGGCAGGATAAAACCGTTCAGAGCAATTGCAAGTAGAAAAGATATACAGATGATATGCGTTTTCATGTATGCCTCCAAAAATAAAAAAGCCGCAAAGGAATAATTCCAACAGCTTGGAATTATAAGCCTCCGTGGCTTTAAATTAAAAATGATTTTAGCGCGTCAATGACTTCCTGTGTTGAACGTCTGCCTTCAGGCAGAGAGTAGACAATTCATATTAAAAAAAAAACGGGCTGTCAAACGAATACAGGATCTGAAATAAGGGTACCGGTTTTCCGTATGCATGAAAGGCCCAAATCCATCATCAAGTTTTTGTTTCGCATGTAGACCATGGGTTGCACCGCCTCCCTGGCCATCATACGGTGCCGGATGCAAGGCGACAAGGAGTGACGACTGAGGGCGTATCAGCCATACTCCGCAGGGAGGAACGACCGCAGGCAACGCAGCAGGCGGGACCGTATGGTGGATCAGGGGAATGGCGTTGCGGATATTGAAACAAAATGATATCTATGTTCTGTATTTTTCAATGCAAAACAGATGACCCATGGATGTCAAAAATGGATATCAGAAATTTAAGATTATTCAGGCACCTGTCCGGAACACTTCATTTTGCCCGGACGGCCCGGGCCTGTTATATCACCCCTTCCGCCCTGACCCGCGTGATCCAGAGGCTGGAAGCCGAGGTGGGAGAACCCTTGTTTGTCCGGAATAACCGGTCGGTGGAATTGACGGCAGCGGGGATGTCGTTTAAGCGGTATGCAGATGATGTGCTGGAGCGATGGGAAAATCTTCACGATGAGTTGTCGGCTGAAAACAGACTTGAGGGTAAATTATCTTTGTACTGCTCGGTGACGGCTGCCTATGATATTTTGCCGAAAATCATTGCCGGATATCGAAAAGCCCACCCCGGTGTGGGCATTCATCTTGAGACCGGCGACCCGGCCAAGGCTGTCCACAAGCTCATCAACCAGGATGCGGATGCGGTCATTACCGCACGGCCGGATACGCTGTCCGCAACGCTTGCCTTTAAACCCCTCTACGAAACCCCACTGGTCTTTATCGCTCCAAAGAACCTTCCCGACATCGTGGTGCAGACCCGGGACGGCATTGACTGGGAAAAAAGTCCGCTGATCATCCCGGACCGGGGGTTGAGCCGGGAGCGGATCGACCAGTGGTTTGCCATGGAAAATTTTATCCCCCGGATCTACTCTCAGGTGGCCGGAAATGAGGCCATCATCGTGATGGTCGGACTGGGATTCGGGATCGGCCTGGTTCCCCGGCTGGTACTTGAAAAGAATCCGTTTCTGTCCCAGGTCAGGATTTTGGACAATGCCCCGGAGCTGCCCGGGTTTATTGTGGGATTGTGCACCCGTAAGCAAAGCCTTGTCAACCCGAGAGTCAAGGCGTTGTGGCAGATTGCCGGGGGCAGCTAATAATGGAATTCCCGGTGGATCAGGTCATTGAAGAACTGAATCACGCATTGGTTCATCAAAAGCGGGCTGTTTTCCAGGCACCGCCCGGGGCCGGTAAAACCACCCGTGTTCCCATGGCCCTGCTCCGTGAACCCTGGCTTGAGAAAAAAAAGATCCTCATGCTTGAACCCCGTCGCCTGGCGGTCCGGTCCTGTGCCGCATATATGGCGGACCGGCTCAATGAACCCGTGGGCCAGACCATTGGTTACCGGGTCAGAATGGATAAAAAAGTGAGTTCCGCCACCCGGATTGAGGTGGTCACCCAGGGGGTTTTTATCCGGATGATTCAAAATGATCCCGCACTTGAAGGGGTGGGGCTGGTCATATTTGACGAATTTCACGAAAGAAACCTGGCAAACGATCTCGGGTTTGCATTGTGCCTGGATGCCTCAGAGGCATTTTGCGAGCATTTAAGCGTGCTTGTCATGTCCGCCACCATGGACCATAAAGCCGTATCCGCTCTGATGGATCAGGCCCCTGTCATCCGGTCGCAAGGCCGGTCGTTTGAAGTGGAAACCCTCTATCTGAAATCAACGGACCGGATGAACCGGCGGATGCCTGTTGAACAGGCCTGTGCAATGGCGGTTCAACAGGCATTGAAACATACGCAGGGGGATATCCTGGTCTTCTTGCCCGGCGTGGCTGAAATTCAACGGGTAAAAACCCGGCTGGACCCTATAGATGATGCAGAGATTCTTCTTCTTTACGGCAACCTTCCCTTTAAAGATCAGCGCCGGGTTTTTCAACCGGCCCGCCCCGGATTTCGGAAAATTGTTCTTTCCACATCCATTGCAGAAACCTCTCTGACCATTGACGGCATCAAAGTCGTAATCGATTCCGGCCTGATGCGGGTTTCCGTATTTTCCGCAAGAACCGGCATGAGCCGGCTTGAAACAAGGCCGGTGTCCAAAGCGGCGGCAGACCAGCGGCGGGGAAGGGCCGGGCGGACGGCCAAGGGAATCTGCTACCGCCTCTGGTCGGAATATGAACACCGGATGCTGTCTTCCTATACCCTGCCCGAGGTGCTGACCGTTGATCTCTCCAATCTGGCATTGGAACTGGCTGCGTGGGGTGTCACGGATCCGGCGCCCCTCAAATGGATGGATGCGCCTGACCCGGTCCGGTTTGATCAGGCCCGGCAACTGCTGATCATGCTGGGGGGACTGGACGACAAAAACAGGATCACCGCCCATGGCAGGCAGATGGCCCGTATGGGGATCCATCCCCGTCTGGCGCACATGATACTTATGGCAGAAGACGGTGACCAAGTCTGGTTGGCCTGCCTGATTGCCGCCCTGATCAGTGAACGGGATATTCTGATATTTGACTCGGGCGAGTCTGATCCGGATATCGGGTTGCGCCTGGAAGTGCTCCAGGATATTCTGGATAAAAAAAATAAAGGGTATCAAGGCTTTCGCGTCAAGGTGAAATTGGCCCGCCGCATTGTTCAAACCGCCTTGTTTTTTGAAGCTGCAGTGCAGACGGGTACGGGGAAAAGAGCGAGAGACCCCATTGATATCGGTTGGGCAGGTGACCTTCTGGCCATGGCCTACCCGGACCGGGTGGCCAAAAAAAGAGCTCCGGGCGGCCTGATCTTTCTCATGGCATCCGGTAACGGTGCCTGCTTTAAAACCCCGGGTTTATTGACTGCCAATGAATATATCGTTGCCGCCCACCTGGATGACGGAAGAGGCCACGGTCACGCCAAAAACGCCGCTGTTTTTCTTGCCGCCGGATATTCAAAAGAAGAGCTGAAAAAGAGATTCAACCGGGAATTGACTCCCCGGGTTTCAATTGAATGGAATGATCATACCGGATCCGTTCAGGTGGTTGAACAGGTCTTTTTTAAAAAGATACGGGTTGATGAAAAAAAGTTATCCGGTATTGATCCGGAAAAAAGCAGTGCCATCATGCTGGAGCAGATCAGAAAGAGGGGATTGCCCCTTCTTCCCTGGACCAAAAAGCTGAAGCGGCTGAGGGAACGGGTTGGTTTTTTAAAACAGGTGAACGGGTTCGACCATTTGCCCGATCTGTCGGATACGAAACTGTTGCAGACATTGGAGCAGTGGCTGATGCCGTTTTTATCCGGTGTTCATTCATTGAAAACACTGGATAGGATTGACCTTGAAGGGGCCATTTTTGCGATGATTCCCTGGGCGGACCAGCAGTTGGTCCGGACCCATGCGCCCACACACATCATTGTCCCGTCCGGCTCAAAAAAACCGTTGATTTACAGCCGCCGGGATGCTGTTCTGAAGGCGCCGGTATTGGAGGTGCGTCTACAGGAGATGTTTTCTCTTGAATCAACCCCTAAAATTGCCGGTCAATCGGTCCCTGTCACCCTTCACCTGTTGTCACCGGCGGGCCGGCCGGTTCAGATTACCAATGATCTGAAAAGCTTTTGGAAAAATACCTATCCGGATGTCAAAAAAGATTTGAAAGGGCGGTATCCCAAACATTATTGGCCGGACGATCCCATATCGGCGGTCCCGACAAGCCGTGTCAGACCCAAAAGATAGTCTTCTTTCTTTTTTATCTTGACAAACCCCGGGTCTGCACATGATAAATACTACCAACAGGTTAGGACCGGATCTTTCACTATGTAAGAATAAACGGGAAAAAACGATGAATCGATATGTTTGGATTGCTTTGGTCTGTTTTTTTACAGGCTTCAACTCCCCGGCATTCTGCCAGTCATGGGATGATATTGTTAAAAACGCGTCAGGACAGACCATCTATTTTAATGCCTGGGGAGGTTCCCAGCCGATCAACGATTATATTAAATGGGCATCGGATCAGGTCAAAAAGGATTACGGTATTCAGGTCAACCACGTTAAAGTGACAGACATCAGTGAAGTGGTGTCCAGAATTCTGGTGGAAAAATCGGCGAACCGGCATACCAAGGGAAGTGTGGATCTGATGTGGATTAACGGTGAAAACTTTAAAGCCATGAAAGAGAACCGGCTCCTGTTCGGCCCGTTCTCACACCTGCTGCCCAATTACGCCCTTGTGGACACCAAAAATAAAAAGAATCTCTTATTTGATTTTACCGTACCAGTGGATCATATGGAATCTCCCTGGGGAATGGCCCAGCTTGTTTTCATGTACGATACCCGGCAAGTGACGGCACCGCCCAAGAGTATGAAAGAACTGCTTGACTTTGCCCGCAGCAATCCCGGGCGCTTCACCTACCCGGCCATTCCCGAATTTCACGGCACCACCTTTATTAAACAGGCCCTGATCGAGTTGATTGACGATCCGGATGTTCTTAACCGGCCGGTGGCCGAGTCGGATTTTGAGGCCGTCACCCGGCCGCTCTGGCAGTTTCTCGATCAGCTTCAGCCCTATTTGTGGCGGAAAGGGACCACGTATCCGGCCGGGGCATCCCAGATGCTCAATCTGTTAAATGATACGGAGATCTTTATTTCCCTTAGTTTTAATCCCAATTCAGCCAGTAACGCCATTGAAAACGGTGAATTGCCCGATACGGTCAGAACCTATGTCCACTCCGGCGGCACCATCGGAAATGCCCATTTTTTAGGCATCCCGTTTAACTCTTCCGCCAAAGAGGCCGCCATGGTCTTTGCCAACTTTTTATTAAGCCCAAAAGCCCAGGCCAGAAAATCAAATCCCAAAATCTGGGGAGATCCCACGGTCCTGGATATCAACCAATTGCCAGCATCCCAAAAAAAACTGTTCGATGCCGTTCCCAAAGGCATTGCCACCCTGACCCCGGAACAACTGGGTAAAACCCTGCCTGAACCCCACTCTTCATGGGTCAGGGCACTGGAGAAAGAGTGGCTGCGGCGGTATAGCAAATAAGCCGGATAACACGAATCACGCGGATCAAACGAATAACAGGAATGAATAAAACCCAGCCCCCGGATAAACGCCGGTTTTTTCCGTTGTTCATCCTGGTGACCTTTTCAACGACCATCCTGTCCGGGGTGGCCGGCACACTGCTGCCTTCGGTGGGATTTTTGCCGGTGATCGGCCATACCCGGATGACCATTCAACCCTGGATTGACTTTTTCGCATACCCGGGGGTGTTAACCAGCATCTTCATCTCTCTGTTTTCCGGTTTAACAGCGGCCGTATCCGTAGTGGTGCTGGCCTTTTTGTTTGTCTGTTTTTCTTACGGTACAAGGGTCTGGCGATTGTTTGAACAGTTTTTATCCCCGGTTTTATCCATTCCCCATGCCGCATTTGCCGTGGGGTTTGCATTTCTGATCGCCCCGTCAGGATGGCTGGTCCGGGTGGTGTCACCCGGATTGACCGGTTTTACACATCCGCCGGACTGGATACTTCTCAACGATCCCTATGGTCTGAGCCTGACCTTTGCCCTGGTGATCAAAGAGTTTCCCTTTCTTATCCTGGTGATCATGGGTGCCCTGGGCCAGATGAACGTCAGGAAAATCCTTACGGTGGGCAAATCCATGGGTTACTCAAAGGAACAGGTCTGGTTTAAGGTGTTGATCCCGCAATTGTATCCCCGTTTAAGGCTGTCGGTTTACGCCATTGTCGCCTATTCTCTTTCCGTGGTGGATATGGCGATTCTGCTGGGCCCGGGTTCGCCTCCCACTCTGGCCGTGCTGATTTTACAATGGTGCAATAATCCGGATGTCAATCTCAAACTCATGGCCAGTGTGGGGTCGATTGTTCTGCTTTTAATTGTGATCGGATCTGTTTTTCTGATCCGGATATCGGAGAAAATTACCGGCATCCTGACACGCGGCTGGGTGAGCAATGGGGGCCGTGTATCCATACTTGCCGTATTTAAGCCGGTTATCCGGCTCAAAGGAATCGTGATTCTTATCGTCACGTTTTTGTCGTCCGTTACCCTGATCATCTGGTCGATGACTTGGCAATGGCGGTTTCCGGATATCCTTCCCAAAACATGGACCCTGAGGTTCTGGGAGAAAGGGATCATGTCCAGCCTGGACCCCCTGACGGTTACCGTTCTTACCGGTGCGGCCGCATCCTTTGTCGCACTGGTGCTGGCCATTGGGTGCATGGAGTATGATCTGGCTTTAAAAAATACAAAAAAAAAGGTCGGCCTGAGCCGGTATATTAGCTGGTTTATTTACCTGCCGCTGCTGATTCCCCAGGTCAGTTTCATGGCCGGCGTGCAACTGCTGCTGGTCCTTCTGAATCTCGACGGCCGTTGGGTGGTACTGGTCTGGTCCCACCTGCTTTTTGTGCTGCCCTATACGTTTATCGTGTTAAGCGGGACATATAAGGCCTTTGATAACCGGATGAGCGATCAGGCGATTATTTTGGGAAAATCCTATATCAAAGCCCTGTTCCGGGTAAAGCTGCCCATGCTGCTTCGTCCGATTCTCTTTGCCTTTGCCATCGGGTTTTCCGTGAGTGTGGCCCAGTATATTCCAACGGTATTGATCGGGGCAGGACGATTTTCCACCATTACCACGGAAGTGGTGAATATTGCCGCCGGACCGGACCGCCGGGTGCTTGCCGTTTACGCTCTGATTCAGCAACTGCTGCCCTTGCTGATCTATGCCCTGGCCATCATGATTCCCAAGATTTTGTTTTACAATAGAAAACAAATGCAGGTATAACGGATAGAGAATGACGCTTGAACTTAGAAATATGTGCGTGTTCAATCAGGAGGGGGCCCTGTTCGATCCCATTGATTTGACAATCGAGCCGGGCGAAATCGCCACCATTATGGGATCTTCCGGTTGTGGAAAGTCGACCCTGCTGTCGGCGGTTGCCGGCAGCCTGGATCCGGTCTTCTCGTTGAGCGGAACGATTCTGCTCCACTCGGAAGAGATGATCCGTCTGCCCATGGAAAAGAGAAACATCGGCATCCTGTTTCAGGATGATCTCTTATTTCCGAATATGAGCATCGGTGCCAATTTATCCTTTGCGCTGGCAGCCTCGATTCCGGCCCAAAAAAGGCGGGTCATGGTGGGGGAAGCATTGGATAAGGCCGGGCTTTCCGGCTATGAAAATCGGGATCCCGCCAGTCTTTCCGGCGGCCAGAAAGCCAGGGTCAGCCTGGTCAGAAGCCTTTTGGCCCAACCGGCCGCCCTGTTGCTGGATGAACCGTTCTCCAAGCTGGACCAGACATTGAAGCAGCGGATTCGAACCTTTGTTTTTTCCCAGATCCGTCAAATGCGGATTCCGGCGTTGCTGGTCACCCATGACCCAAGTGACTGCCCGGTCAACGGGAAGATCATCAACCTGGTCAGGAAAGAAGGATAATCCATGTTTGACCCGATGGCCAACCGGTTGCTGCGATGGCCGTTAGACTCCGTCGCACTCATGCTCAGAAAAAGACAGGTTCACCCGGACCATGTCACGCTGGCCGGTTTCGGTTTCGGTCTGGTTGCCGCCATCATGATCTGGGCGGGGTGGTACACGGCCGGCCTCTGTTTTATCCTTATCAACCGGGTGATGGACGGTCTGGACGGGGCACTGGCACGCCAGACCCGGGCCACGGATGCGGGGGGATTTCTCGATATCTGCCTGGATTTTCTATTTTATTCAATCATTGTGACCGGGTTTGCTTTATCCGATCCCGCAGCCAATGCCGTTGCGGCGGTGATCCTGTTATTCTGCTTTGTGGGAACCGGCACCAGTTTTCTGGCATTTGCCATCATGGCGCAAAAGCACGATCTGGATAATATGGCATATCCCAACAAATCCATGTATTATATGGGGGGGCTGACCGAAGGAACAGAGACGATTTTTTTATTCATACTGATCTGTCTCTTTCCCGGCCATTTTTCTCTACTGGCGTATGGATTTGCCGTTTTGTGTGTGTTAACAACCGTTTCCCGGATTGTATCCGGATATCTGACATTAAAAACAATCCGGGAAAAGACCGGGAACCCCCCTGAATAAAAAATGCAGGGATTTGAAACCCGGTTTAAGGGGCTGACTGTAAAGGCCGGTTCATCTCAACAAAAGAAAGTTTGAAAATATGGATATAAAATTTTGCACCGATTGCGGCAGTCCCACTCAATTGAAGATTCCGGCAGACGATGACCATGTCCGGGCAATCTGTGAAAAATGCGGGCAGGTGCATTACAGCAATCCCAAGATGGTGGTGGGATCCATCCCCGAGTATGAGGGGAAAATTTTATTGTGCCGACGAAATATAGAACCGCAAAAAGGCCTGTGGACCCTTCCGGCCGGGTACCTTGAAAACGGAGAATCGGTTCAGCAGGGTGCGGTTCGCGAAACCCTGGAAGAGACCCGGGCCGTGGTTGAGATCGTTGAGCCCTACCGGATGTTTAATATCGTCTTTGTGGACCAGATCTATCTGATGTTCCGGGCCCGGATGAAAACGGACCGGTTCGGTCCCACAAAAGAGAGTATCGAGGTCCGCCTGTTTGATGAAACAGAGATTCCCTGGGACCGGATTGCCTTTAAGGTGATCCGCCAAACCCTTGAACACTATTTTGAGGATCGCAAAAACAATCTGTTTTCATTCGGTATTTTTGATATTCATTCTAAACTGAGGAAACCCGATGGATAAAATTAATTATGAGATGGGTATTTTGATTGTTGACGACAGTGCCTCCATGAGGAGGGTCATTAAAAAATTTTTACTCAATAATAAATTTTCCCGATTATTCGAAGCCGGGAACGGCAAGGACGCCCTGGACATTATTCAGGCCCAATCCATTGATTTGATTATTTCCGATTTGAATATGCCGGTCATGGACGGACTGGCGCTTCTTGAGCAGGTTAAGAAAAACCCGGATACCGCGGATATCCCCTTTATCATGCTCACGGTGGAAGCCATTCAGAAAACCATGAACACCGCCATTTCCATGAATGTGGATTCCTATATTGTGAAACCGGTGGAAGAAAACGTCTTTATCGATGAATTGATCCGTGTCATCCGGTCCAAAGATCAGGATACGGAATATCTGTTGTAAACAAAAAGAAAAACCGCTCTCTATAAAATTTTCTCAAGAATATCAAACCGGTCAAACGGCGGCATCACGCACGCACCTGAAAACATATTTTCAGCCATTTCAAGCATTTGTCTGGATTGAATGATACCGGTCTGAACCGGATCACCGCTATTGGCCATCTCATTTCTCAAATCTTCGGGAACGGCGATCCCGGCGACCTTATCGTGCAGGAAAATCGCATGACGGGGTGACAGAAGCGGCAGGATGCCCATCATAACCGGCACACCGAGATCTTTGGTCGCGATATAAATTTTCCGGGCAGTGGATTCATCATAAACCGGCTGGGTGACGACAAACCGGCAGCCGGAATCCACCTTTCGCTTCAGCCGGTCGGCTTCGTGATCCAGCCCTTCATCGTATTCCGGGCGAAAATCAAGCACTGCACCGGTATTTAAACCGGATTCTTCGGCCATTTTAATCAGTTCGAACACGGTCAGATCCCCCACCGTGGATGCGGGTTCTTCAAGCCTGGGCAGGGACGGGTCTCCGGTCACGGCAACGACGGTATCAATACCCAGGGCATGTGCACCCCATAGTTCGCTTTGCAGTCCCAGCCGGTTGTGATCACGGACGGTGAGGTGAAGCATGGCTTTTTTCCCGCATCTCTGCTGGATTAAATGGGTAAAGGCCATGGCAGACATTTTAGGCTTTGCCACCGGGTTGGACGCCACACTGAACGCCTGAAAATCAAGACTTGACAGACCGGCCAGTTTCTCAAGCAGGGAAGACGGGTCATTGCCGGGCGGCGGAACCACTTCAATGGTGATTACAAATTGCCTGGTGTCGGAGAACAGGGATATCATGACATTTCCTCCATAAGGATATATTTCCTCATATGACGGGCATCAACCGGCCGTCCGTGACAACTATCTCTTGATTCAAATTCATCATTTCATAAAGTTAAATCTCTAAGATATATTTTTTATTTCAATATAATTAACGCTTTCTCCACCTGAATTCAAATTCTGAATGATCAAAAGGGAACTATTATTTTTATAACTTTAACCAGGGGATGAGTAAAAGACAATTCCAAAATTAAGGATAAAGAAAAAACCTTTGTAGCAATCCTCTTGTTGAGTGTGTGGGTTGTATGTATATAAACATGTATGAGTTGCACTTGAATATGTGCACTTTTCCGGTAAAAAATTTTTTTGATAAAAAAATATTGACTTTAGATAATGGAAATGAAATGTAAGAAAAAATTTGTTGTGGTGGTGTTCAGGCCACGGTACAAAAAAATTGTACAATACAAATCATTATCAAATAAATTCCCAAATTGTATTCACGACAGATGATCAGGGAATAGTAAACAATTTTGTAATCGGTGTTATATTTAGAAATCATTGGTTTGTATCTGGAGTAGCATGATCCGAAAATGTATAACATATCAAGAACGAAAGTGAAAAAAACGGATAATGCAAAACTCTATGGGTTTTACAATTAATTTATTAAAAATAGAGGATATTGCCGGATTCGTTTTTTTAAAAAATAATATAATAACATAAAAAGAAAATGCATTCCCATCAAATGCCAGTTGATGGGAATGCATACGGCATAGACTGTTATTTTAAACAGCCCACATATTTCTAAAATACCAGTCTATGCCATTTCAATCAACTATAATTTGTTAAAATTGCCTTTTCACAGTTTTATTTCGGGTCATATGGCAGTCCATTTGCCATATTTTCCATTGATTAGCGATTTATTTAATCGGAAAGGTAATATACTCGACCTGACGATTTTTCGTTTTAAAAATTTGATTAGGCGAGACTTATTATAGACGGCAACTTGTTACTTTAAATAATGACTTCAACCATAGTTATGCCGTGTACGAATAAAACGAATCAGCCTGAAATTAAATGTGACAAAATTTTTTTGATAATAAAGATTAACCCCAATTTATGAGAGCTTTGACAAATGAAATTTAAATCCAACGTTGTTTGTTATTATTCTTTCCTTTTCTTTTTATCCCTTTTTATATCTAATTCGATTAGTTTTCAGGCAATTGCAGGAATAGCGAATATCAAACTACCTTCAATTGAAGAGAATTTGAAAAAGAAAAAAGATTTAGATATCTCTGTTGAGTCTGATTTGAGAACATCAAGAGCTGATATTAAGATATCAGGCTATGAAAATTTGGAAAAGGTCGTTTCTTCGAATCCAATCACGAACCAATCATTAGCAGGTGACTGGAAAAATCTTTCGTCATCAAACAACATATTAATCAAGGTTTCAGACAGGTCTGCTGAACTTGATTTGAACGCTTCAAAAGCCGACATTGAAATAACAGATCATGAAAAATTGCAAGAAGTCGTTTCTTTGAATTCGATCTCCGGTCACTCTTTATCTTTAGCAGATCTCCGGCAAAATCTTTCGTCTCCGCATAGTGTTTCAGGTAAGGCCGATGATTCATATGCTCCCATTCCAAAACAATCAACCTTAATGGGAATTGCACAGAGTAATCTGTTTTATGTGAAAATCAATGCCACTGGAACCGGTGATGGTAAAAGCTGGGTCAATGCGATGACTTCGCTTCAAGACGCTTTGTCCGCAGCTGTTTCAGGAGACCGGATATGGGTTGCAGCAGGCACGTATAAGCCGGATCAAGGCATCGGCCTGCAAGCCGGTAACAGGGCGTTGTCTTTTATACTTAAAAGCGGTGTCGCAATCTATGGTGGATTTTTTGGTGATGAAACAGATCTTCTTCAAAGAAACTGGAAAGTTAACAGGACGATTTTGAGCGGCGATCTTAACGGTGACGATGCCACCGGTTTCATTAATTATGGGGATAACTCCTACCACGTGCTTGTCGGCAGCGGAACGGATTCAACAGCAATTCTAGATGGATTTACAATCAGCCAGGGGAATGCCGATACCGATACAAATCTGAATTATCTGGGTGGCGGTATGTTAAACATTCAGGGCAGCCCAACCATAATAAACTGCAATTTTACAAACAATTATGCCAAAGGCGGCGGTGGGATGTTCAATTTCAACAATAGCAATCCAACGATTACGAACAGTACTTTTGCCAATAATAAAGCCAATGACGGCGGGGGAATATACAATCATCAAAACACGATCCCGACATTAATAAATTGTATCTTTACAAAAAATACAGCAGCAAATGCAGGTGGCAGTATACTAAACGCATTTACCGGGAGGGTGATATTAGACAGGTGTACCATCAGCAAAAATGTTGCCGCTTTTGGCGGTGGTGTCGCAAATATAAGCAATGGGAATGCTGTTGTGACAAACTCAATCATCTGGGGAAATACTTCGTCACAAAGCGGCCCGCAGATTTATCAGCAGCAAAACAGTGCCGTATCAATCACTTATAGCGACTTAGACGGCGGCCAAAATCAGATTTATAACGATGCCTCCAGTGTCACATCGGTATACTCCAATAACATTGAGACAGATCCGTTATTGGAATATGATCTGCGGTTACAATCGTCATCCCCCTGCATCGATGCCGGCAACCCGGCATCTCCCCTCTCTTTTGATATCGATAATGAAGAACGTACCGGCATTGTCGATATCGGTGCTGATGAGTATCGCCTCCCTTCAATTGATAACAGAGCGCCTTCGACTCCGGATGATTTTCAGGCAGCCGTTTTATCTGATACTTCCCTTGAACTGGTTTGGGAACCGTCAAAAGACAATGTGGGAATCTCAGGTTACAACGTCACAAAGGACGGTATTCTTCTGGGCTCGACCCCTGATCTGTCTTTTAAAATTACCGGTCTTGATCAATCAGGTGAATATTCATTTTCAATTGTCGGTTTTGATGAAGCCGGCAATGTGTCCGACCCCTTATATCTGAGAGTGGAGTCTTTGCATAATCGAATTCGTGTGGATAGCAGGGCCACCGGGACCGGCGACGGTACCAGCTGGCAAAATGCCTTTCCCTCCCTTCAGGATGCGTTGTCTGCAGCTGTTGCCGGAGACCAGATTTGGGTTGCCAAGGGGACCTATAAACCGGATCAGGGAGATTTAGTTACGATCGGCGATCGGTATGCCTCATTTGGGCTGAAAAACGGAGTGAAGGTTTACGGCGGATTTGCCGGAACCGAAACAGAACTGTTACAGAGAAATATTCTGGCCAATGTTACCATATTAAGCGGTGATCTGGCCGGTAACGACGGTCCGGGACTTATTAATAATGCAGAGAACAGCTATCATGTTGTTACGCGCAGTTCAACAGATGCAACAACCGTTCTGGACGGGTTTACAATAAGCCACGGTAATGCCGACCTGGGTACCGGCCTGGATTCCATAGGCGGCGGTATGTTTAATAACCAGGGCAGTCCCACGGTGAAAAACTGTATTTTCAGCCATAACTATGGAAGGCTTGGCGGCGGTATCTGTAACTTTAATAACAGCAATCCTGTTATCCGGAGCAGCAAATTCTACGGTAACGTGGCCGTTATCGGCGGGGGAATTATCAATCATACAAACAGCGCCGCAGTCATAACAAACAGTATCTTTACCCTTAATCAGGCATC